>QKCD01000040.1 GCA_003245815.1 Sulfuricurvum sp. | reverse complement strand
ACCCGCTCCTCCACCTCTTTGATCAGCGTCTCGCCGGCCGCCTCCTGACGGGAGGCAAAGTGCAGATGCGCTTCGCTGTGCCCGATGTTAGGCGCCGCTTCGCGGGACGGTGCCCTCTGCGCTTTTGCTTCGGCGGTGCCCTCTCTTCGGAACGGGGCGAACTGCAGGGCTGTCCCTTCGGTCTTCTCCCCCGTGCGGATTATCGCGGCGGGGGACACGACCTGCTGAGCGAGCGGCCGTTCGACCCGCAGGCTCTGCCACCGCTGTTCGAAGTTCAGCAGCGTCGTACCCTGCAGCGGCGCCAGGACCATCGGCAGCGGCTCCGTCCGCCATACCGCCTGCTGCAGGGTTTCGCGCTGCACCGGGCGGTAGTCGAGGCGGAAATCGTTGCGGACGCTGACGCTCTGCTGCGTCTGGGTGACGTCGTAGTGCGTCGCGTAGGTATGAATATGCGCTTCGGCGGGACGCTTCCGCTCGAACTGCAGCCGCGGATGCAGCCCCCACTCCCCGAGACTCCCTCCGTTGCGCGCGGCAATCATCCCGGCGAATGCCAGGCAGCGCTCTGCCGTCATCCCCCCGCGCTGCCGCGGCGTTTCGTACAGAGAGATCTTCCGCTCTTTCATAACGATATCCTTCCCTTCTCCTCGCTGCCGAGTTTCCGGTTGATGCCGCTGATCTCGTCGCACCAGCTGCGCCGTTCCCAGTGGGGCATCTCCATCACCTCGTTGCTGCTCCAGTTGAAATGGTACGCGATGAAAGCCACCTCCTTGAAAAGCGTCTCCAGGGGGTAACTTTTCACTCCTTTGGGGCGTCCAACCTTACCTCGAACGCACTGCCGCAGTGGGGGCATTTGACCCCCAGGGCAATGTCATCCTCGTTGATGCGGCGGTAGAGCTCCTGCAGGTAGGAGAGGTCCTGGATAAAGAGCCCCTCCACCGTCTGGGGCGTCACGTCCTCGAGACTTCCCAGCCGCGTGATCACCCGCGAGAGCAGGATGACCGAGAGGTAGGCCGGGTTGGCCTGCACCCTCGGGTCCTTCTGGGGCAGGATCTCGTCCTTGGCCGTCGCCAGCCGCATCGTCCCCTTCTTGTGGAGGTTCCCCTCCGCATCCACATACCCCTTGGGCAGGGTAAATTCAAACTCCGTCTGCAGTGCCATCACTTATCCCTACTGTACACGCTTCATGCCCTCGTGGGCGATTTCCAGCGTTTCGACGGCGATCTCGTTGCCCGTCGCCTTGAGATCGGGGGCGTCGTACTTGGTCGGCCATGCCTCCCGGAACTCCCAGCGCGCCCCCTGGTTCCCCAGTTCGTCAAGGACAATGACGGCCATGTTTCTCCGGGCCCTTCCCGTGTCCCCCTCTTCGACGCTCTTGCGCCACTCGTAGAGTTCCATTGAGTCCGTCGACCCCCACTTGAGCACCACGTTGCCGTACTTGACGAGCCCCGGGATCTTCCGGACCGTCGGAAGGTCCGTTCCCTCCCGGTACTCCACCGGGTCCTGGGCCGTGTCGGGGATCGTCACTTCGCTGAAGCCCGCCTGCACGATGCCGTCGATCTCCACCAGAAACCTGAACCCCTTGTAGGGGTCTCTTCTACTGCCTGCCATTGCGCCCTCCTTTAGCTGTTCGCACTGCCGGTCCACTGCGCGATCTTGAAGATCACGAACTCGGCAGGTTTGACCGGCGCGACGCCGATCACGACGACCAGTCGGCCGTTGTCGATATCATCCTGGGTCATCGTCGTGCGGTCGCACTTGACGAAGAAGGCCTCGTCGGGCTTCGTTCCCATCAGTGCCCCGTCCTTCCAGACGCGGGTCAGGAAGTTGGAGATCGTCTGCACGACCCGTGCCCAGAGCGCTTCGTTGTTGGGTTCGAAGACGACCCACTGGGTCGACTCATCGATCGACTCCTCCAGATAGAGGAAGAGCCGGCGGACGTTGACGTACTTCCACTCCGAACCGGTCGGCGCGATCGTCCGCGCCCCCCAGACCCGGATCCCACGCCCCGTGAAGGCGCGGATGCAGTTGATCCCCTTCGGGTTGAGAACCTCCTGCTCCGCCATCGTCACGGTCTTTTCCAGGGCCGTGACGCCGCGGACGATCTCGTTCGCCGGGGCCTTGTGCACCCCGCGCTCGCCGTCGCTGCGGGCGTAGATCCCCGCCACGGCGCCGCTGGGCGGTACCGTCATCGTCGTCATGACGACTTTCCCTTCCCCGTCGACGGTCTCGACCGCCATGTCGATCCAGGGGTAGTAGAGTGCACCGACCCCCTTGTCGGAGGCGAGGCCGTCGCGCTGGGTCTGCACCCCCGTCAGGTCCGCCCCCTTGGTCGCATCGAAGATGCAGAAACGGTCGCCCATCGCCTCGCAGTGGGTGATCATCGCCGACTGGACGTCGGGATCCGTCTCACCGGGAATGCAGACGATGCTGACCTCGTCGACGGCGTTGAGGGTCTGCAGTCCCGTGCGGTTGCCGTTGCCGTCGTCGCTGCCGATCAGCGTCCCGTCATCGTGGTCCGCGACGTTGACGACGTAGCAGCGCTTGCCGCCGTTGGCGAAAAAGCTGTAGACCGCCGGCGCGAGATGCGAAGCCGAAGCGCTGTAGCGCCCGTACTTCGAGACATAATCTCCCCAACTCGATACGAACACGGCCTTGTTGCGTTCATACTCCGTGGACGCGACCCCCACGAAACCGACCGTGCTGGTCGACACCCCCTCGATGGGCCTGGCACCCATCGCAAACTCTTCGACGTAGACGCCGGGAGCAAGATACTCCGCCATAGAACACCTCCTTTGTTAAAATGAAAGAATCCATCCCGCGCACCCTCTCACAGGGAGTGCCCGGGATGGATTCTAATCGCTTTCCAAAACGATGCCGAGCAGTTCGGCCGCCGTCCGCGGCCGATGCTCCAGGCTGACCGTCTTCGTCTGGTAGCCTGCTGCCGTCGTTTCGGCTTTTGCCGCCGTGGGCGGCACCCCAGTGAACCGGAACTTTCCGAGTCCGTCCGTCGTTGTCGTAGCGATAAGCGCGTCGTCCTCCTTCCTCAGATTGACCGTCGCCCCGGCGACGGGGATGCGTCCCCCCGCACTCAGCGCGGAGACCTCCCCCCTCAGCATGTAAAGCGGCGCACCGAGCTGCTCGGTAATCAGCTCCTTCTCTGTCACCAGGGCGCTCTCCCTGCCGACAGAGACCTCCAGCGGCAGCGTCACCTTGATCGGGATATAGGGGCGCACATCCTGGTCAAGGGCGCTCCAGAGCTGGAACCCGAGATGGTCGTCGATATAGGGTTTGGGGAAGAGTTCGATGGCCGTCTTCTCCAGAAACTCGGCATCACCGATGTAAAGGGGGGCCCGGTCGGGAAAGTTGTGCAGGCTGACGAGCAGCTGCTGCAGATAGCCGTGTTCGACCACGCTATCACCATCTTTGTTGAAGACCGTCACCAGGTAGTAGAGATCAACGTAGACCGGCGGCTTCGTCTCGGAAACCTTTCCCCCCGCCTCGTAGCTGCGGCGCCAGGCGTTTTTGCGCAATTCAAGGTTTTCCCGCAATTCCAGCAGGTAGATATTGACCCAGTTCTGGCTGTTCTTGATCTTGCCCATCCACTTCTTGTTGGGCAGGGCAAAACTGAAATCAACGACGGATCCGTCGGGCTGGCCGAGGGACTCGTAGAGATAGGTTCTGAGAATATCATCGAATTGCGCAACCATGCAACCATTATAGTTGGAAATAATTTTTTGGAGCTTAAAACAGTTTTTTTATCATGGAGTTGCGTTATTCGACAATTTTGTTATTTGGCAGGATGAAAAGATTCAATAGCCCAATAAAGTACGTATTTTAGGGATTTAAGCGGGATGCTTCATGGTGCCGGGAAGGTGCTGGAATCCCAATCGAAGTATCACATTTTGGAAATGGAGGATTCGCGAAGAGTGCCGCTTATTTCAGGGCCCCTTCGAGCCATTTCATGTAGGGATCGCTGCCCGCTTCAATCTTGGCGGCGATAATCTCGGGGATATCATAAGGGTGGAGTTCCCGAATACGCCCTTCGAGGGCTTCGAAATGCGACGGCAGGCTCTTGATGATGAGCAGCTCTTCGGCATCTTCGCAGAAGGCGCCCTCGTAGATGTAGTAGGAGGTGACGGCGGGGAGCTGGTTGACGCAGGCACAGAGCCCCTCTTCGACCAGCGCGGTCGCGATGCGCCGCCCCGTCTCTCTGTCGGGGACGGTGCAGAAGACGATCATGCCGTGATCTGGGTGCCGACGCCCTCTTCGGTGAAGAGTTCGAGCAGCAGGGCATGTTCGACCCGCCCGTCGATGATGTGGGCCTTCTTGACCCCGCCGTCGACCGCTTCGAGGCACGCCTCGACCTTGGGCAGCATGCCCCCGTGGATCGTGCCGTCGGCCTCAAGGGCCTTGATCTGCTCGCGGCTCAGGGTGGAGAGGAGCTTCATCTCCTTATCCAAAACGCCCGGGGTGTCGGTCATGAAGATCACCTTGTTGGCGCCGATCGCCTTGGCGATACGCGAGGCCGCCAGGTCGGCGTTGATGTTGTAGCCGCAGTGGCCGAGCGCGTCGTCGGCACCGATGGGGGCGACGACGGGGATGAACTTCTCGTTGATCAGGTTGTGGAGCACCTCCGCCTTGACGTCGGTGATCCGCCCCGTGAACTGCCACTTGTCGAAATCGCGGGGAACCGCTTTAATAAAGTGGGCGTCCTTGCCGCTGACCCCGATCGCCTTGGCGCCGTGGGAGTTGAGCAGCGAGACGATCTCGCTGTTGATCTCGCCGCGCAGCACCATCTCGACGATCCGCATCACCGACGGAGTCGTGACGCGCTGACCCTCGATGAACTCCGTTGGGATCTCGAGTTTGGAAAGCAGCTCCGTGATCGCCTTGCCCCCGCCGTGGACGATCACCGGCTTGATCCCCACCAGGTACATCAGCAGAACGTCCTGGGCGAAGCGCTCCTTCAGTTCGGGGGAGGTCTGCGCCGAACCCCCGTATTTGATCACGACAATCTCGTGGCGGAACTCTTTGATAAACGGCAGTGCTTCAAGCAGCGTCTTGACGGTTGAAGTCTTTTTGATCATCTCTTCACAATCCTGTATATCGGTGTGGACGCCCCGGCGGGACGTCTAGGCGTGGAAGTTGCGCGTCGAAGCAACTGCGATATAGGCGTCTACTTCGGCGGTCAGCTTCGGGTCAAGCTTCAGGGTCAGGTCCAGAAGCGCCGTGGGCAGATTGAAATGCCGCATTTTAACATAGTCTTTGTAGGTTACGAGCAGGGCATCGCTGCCGTCTTTGCGCAAAATCCCCTCCAGCTCCGCCCTCGTAAAGAAGTGGTGATCGGGAAAGTAGTGGCGCCCCGCGACCTCGGGCAGGAAGGGCTCCAGCCGCTCCGGCCGGGCGATGGCCGTCACGAGACTCATCTGAGCCTTCGCGCCGATGATCTCCGTCACCCGCTCGAAGTCCTCCCCCTCCCGGACCCAGCGGGCCGCTTTGCCCTCCCAGAGCCGCTCACGGAAGGGGCCGGCCGGGAGGCAGCGGCCGTTTTCGCTCTCCACCTCGATCAGCAGGTCGAGCTTCTCGATCTGGTGTTTGCCGTAGCCGTCATCGAGGAACACCGCTTTACAGCCCAGTGCCGCCGCCCTGGCGATCCCGGCACGGCGGTCCTCGCTGACGATGACGATGGCCTGGGGAAGCTTCTGGGCGTAGATCATCGCCTCGTCCCCGCTTTGGCGCACGTCACAGAGGACCCCGCTTTTGTCGCGGACAACCCGCAATCCACGGCTTTTGCGCCCGTAGCCCCGCAGGACGACGGCCACCTTGTCGTAACGCTGGGCCAGGGCCGTCACCAAAGGAGTCTTGCCGCTGCCGCCGACGGTGAGGTTGCCGATGCTGATGACGGGAATGGGAGAAGGAAGTACCTGGGTGCTATGGAAACGACGCCGCATCAACGCGCAGTAGAGGGCCCCGAGGGGGGCCAGCAGCAGCGACACCAGCCGCTGGAAGGGGTCAGGCGCGTAGAAGTAGCGCTCGACCCAGCGTGTAAAAAGGGCTTTCACACGCGGGTTTTGGTGACCGCCAGGATCGAACTGCTGACGTATTCGACCTCCTTGTCGGTCATCGATGCGTATACGGGAATGGAGAGTACCTGCTGGAAACTCCGCAGGGCTGCCGGGTAGTCGTTGACCCGCAGGCTGTATTTCGTCTTGTAGTAGCTCAGCAGGTGGAGCGGGATGTAGTGCAGTCCCGTTTCGATCCCCCGTTCCAGCAGTTCGCGGGCGAAGGAGTCACGGTTCTTGTCGACCTTGATGACGTAGTGGCTGTAGGCGTGGTCGCCCTTGGCCACCGGAAGGGTGATGTGCCCCGCCCCCTTGAGGCGCTCGTTGTAGTAGGCGGCGATCTCCTGCTGACGTTCAACCGCTTCATCCTGCTTCTCGAGCTGGACGGCGATGAAGGCGGCGTCCAGCGGGCTCATCGTGTATTTGTTGCCGATGTCAGTGACGTTGTAGATGTACTCCAGCCCCTCTTCCTCGGTGACCATCGCATGGTTGCGCAGCAGTTTCGCCCGCTCCATGATCTCCTCGTCGTTGGTGACCAGCATCCCGCCGTTACAGACGTTCTTCTTGAGATGGGGGCTGAAACTGAAACAGGTGATATCCGCACCGGTAGCACCGATCTTCTGCCCCTTGTAGGTGGCGCCAAGGGCGTCTGAGGCATCCTCGACGATCTTTACGCCGTAGATCTTCGCAATGTTGTAGAGGCGTTCGAGGTTGACCGGCTGGCCGGCGATATGGGTGACGATCACCGCCTTGAGCTTCTTGGACATGTTGTCCTCGAGGTAGGCTTCGAGCTTGTCGAGGTCGATGTTGAAGGTCTCCTCGTCGACGTCGATGAAGTGGGGTTCGGCATCGAAGTGGCGGACGACTTCGGGCACCGCCGGGAAGGCGTTGACCGAACAGAGCACCTTGTCGCCGCGCTTGAGGTCGATAGCCAGCATCGCCAGGTGCAGGGCGGCGGTCCCGTGGGATGTCGCCAGGGCATAGGAAGCGCCGATGTAGGACTCGAACTGTGCCTCCAGGTCTTCGACGGCGCTCGTCAGCTCGCCGTCAAGTACTTCGTCGATACGCTCGCGTTCGTCCCCGCCGATATCGGCGCGGTAGAATGGAATTTCCATGTCTCTCTCCTTTTATTGGATACTTCCCAGACCCCTGGAGTTCCAGCGGTCTGGAAAAGACCCTAGAGGGTGATGTCCCTCGGGTAGTTGAAATCGTGGTTGATCGTCCGCGACGTCAGTTTGGCGATCACCGGCATCTTGCGCTTGAACTGGTTGCGGTAGATGCGCGTAATGATCATGTCGACGAGCGCCTCGTTGTACCCCTCGCTGATCAGCTCCTCCCGCGACGCCCGCTCCTCGACATAGCGTTTCAGCACGGCATCGATCTGCGCGTAGCTGTAGCCGAGCTCGTTCTCGTCGCTCTGGCCGGCCCAGAGGTCCGCGGAGGGGGGTTTGCCGATGATCGACGCCGGCACACCGAGGTAGGCCGCCAGCTCGAAGACCTCGGTCTTGTAGAGGTCGCCGATGGGGTTGAGGGCACTGGCAAGGTCGCCGAAGATCGTGCCGTAGCCGAGCATCAGCTCGCTCTTGTTGCTCGTGCCCAGCACCAGCGCCCCCTCCTCCGCCGAAACGTCGAAGAGGGTCGCCATCCGCATGCGCGCCGAGAAGTTCCCCCTGCGCAGATTGTCCATCCCCTCATGCTCATAGGCCCGCAGCAGCGGCTCGATACTGCGCGTCACCGTCCGCATCCCGAACTTTTCCGCCAGTTCGTCCGCGTCGTCCAGGCTGCTCTGCGACGAGTAGTGCGAGGGCATCTTGACGCAGAGCAGCCGGCCACCGAAGGCACGGTGGGCCAGCACCGCGACGACTGCCGAATCGATCCCGCCGCTGAGCCCCACGACGACCCGCTTCAATCCCGTCTTTTCCACTTCATTCTGTAGAAAGCGGACGAGGAAATCGGCAATCGTCGCGTATTTGCCCATGCAAGAACCTTTGTCAGAAATTAACTGAAATTATTATATCTAAGTTTGCCTGCTAATAATTCCATAAATGAAGACAATTCTATCACAATTCTATCACCCCCAGCGCTTCCGCGAGGCACCGGTGTTACGATTCTGCCCGGCGGCTATTCGCTGCAGACCCGGCGCGAGGCGATGGTGTTGAGTTCGCCGCAGCTGAATCCCGCCTCTTTGCGGGCTTCGATGTTGAGATACTTCTTACGCGGGAAGCTGTTGGGGTAGTAACGGTCGACGATCTCGAAGTAGACCGACTTCTCCACCCCCTCCTGTGCGCAGGCCCAGGCGAACCAGCGGTCCCCCTTGAGGACGTGGTCCACCTCTTCGTCGACGATGACCCCAAGCGCCGCGACGACTTTTTCGATCATCGGCGCGAACGCCCCTCCCCGGGGCAGCTTTTTCAGCTTCTCGACGATCTCGGGGGTCGCGTCAAGGCCGTTGGCTTCGAGAAAGCGCGGCACGACCGCCATGCGGTCGAGGAGGTTCAGCGTCCGCATGGAGGTCTCGAAGAGGGTGTCGTGCACCGGGAGGTCGCCGTAATGCGTCCCGAGCTCCTTCAGCAGCGCTTCGATCATCAGGAAGTGGCGCACCTCGTCGTCGGCCACCTCGAGCCAGTCGTCATAGTAGGCCTTCGGCAGCCCGCCGAAGCGGTAGGCGGCGTCGAGAGCGAGGTCGATGGCGCTGTACTCGATGTGGGCGATGGCGTGCAGCAGCAGCACCTGCCCCTCACGGTCGGTGAGGTTCTGGCGCCTGGGCACGTCCTTGGGGGGGACGATGGTCGCGAAGGCGGCGAAGGAGGGGCGTTCGAAGACGACGGGAAGGTAGTCGGGTTCGAAACGGCACGCCCCCTCCCGGTAGGCGGCGTAGAAACGCGTGAACGCGTCGATCTTCTCCCGGGGGGAGGGGGCC
>QKCD01000055.1 GCA_003245815.1 Sulfuricurvum sp. | reverse complement strand
ACCGGCAGCGTTTTGTAGAGCTTTTTCCCCAGCATCTTCGCCATCGCCTCCTCGAGCGTCTCCTCCAGGGTGCAGGAGAGGACCGTTTTGTCCATAATGTCCCCGGCGCACTCCGCCGTCAGGTAGTGGAGGATCGCTGTCGAGGGCGAGAACCCCTGCGCGGGGGCGATCCCCTCGTGCAGCAGGTGCCGCGCCAGAGTACCGACGGCGATGACCCCCCGCAGCACCCCCTCCGCGTCGACGACGAAGACGCTGCGCTGTTCATGGTGCCGGAGCATCGTCTCCATCACCTCCCGCAGCGTCGCCTCCTCACGGACCGTCACCGCCCCGTAGGGGCTCTCGAACCGTTGCAGGAACTCCCCGACGCTCACCGTTTTCATGACGCCTCCTTCACTTCGCCGGATTGTACCAGGGCGTATTTGAGCAGCAGCGGACCGACGATCTCGTTGATCGCCGTCGCCGCGATGATCGTGTTGAGCACGAAGAGCCCCGTCCCCCCGAACTCGGGGTGGTGGTAGAGCATCAGTGCCAGACCGATGGCCACCCCCGCCTGGGGCATCAGCGCCATCCCCATGTAGCGCCGCACGACCGGCTCGGAACCGGTCAGGGTCGCCCCCAGCCAGCTGCCAACCGCCTTGCCCGCGATGCGCAGCACGACGTAGAGCAGCGCCACATGCCAGACCGTTGCCAGCACCTCCAGCTTCACCGTCGCGCCGGAGATGATGAAGAAGAGGACGAAGATCAGCTCCTCGAAATGCTCCTGGATGATCCTGAATATCTCGTCGGACTTGCCCGTTTTGTTCGCGAGCAGAAAGCCGAATGCCATGCAGGTCAGCAGGCCGTTGAGGCCGAAATACTCCACACCGGCGTAGATCAGCAGCAGCACCCCGAAGGTGGAGATCATCAGGTTGCTCTCCTTGTTGATCCGTTCGACGTGCCACGCCTGCAGCCACCCGGCGACCACTCCCAGCAGCAGCGACAGGGCGATCGTCGCTACCGGCGGGAGCAGCACCGCGGCGATCCCGCTCTCCCCCTCGCCGTGCAGCAGGGCGACGACGCTCAGTACCAGCGAATAGTTGATGAGGGCGATCGCGTCGTCGGTGGCGACGACCCCCAGCAGCGTCGTCGTCAGCGGGCCGTTGGCCCGGTACTGGTGCACGACCGCCAACACCGCCGCAGGGGCCGTCGCGGCGCTGATGGAGCCCAGGAAAAGCGCGACGAGCAGGTGGTGCTTCCACCCCGCCAGCTGCAGGTACTCGGAACCGATATGGGGCAGCAGCAGAAACATCCCCGCCGCGACGACGAAAAACGCCGTCTCCGACTCCCCCAGCATCACGCCGAAGATCGTCTTTTCAAGCTTTTTCACCTTTTCGTACCGGAAGGAACCGCCGATGAGAAAGGCGATGACCGCCAGGGCAAAGTGAATGATCGGTTCGGATTCAACGAGGAAGATTTCGGGGAGGATATGGGTGACGGAGGGGCTCATCAGGATCCCGATCAGGATGTAACCGCTGATCTTCGGCAGGTGAAAACGGTCGCTCAGGCGCCCCGCCCCGTAGCCGACGATCAACAGCAGCCCAATCCAGAAGAGGATGTCCATCGCCGTCTGCCGTCAGAAGACAATCGCCGCTTTTTTGTTCGTATAGGGCTGGCACCCCGTAATGGAGAGGTAGCGGTTTTTCCCCTTGAGCTTGAAGAAGGTGTGTCCCCGGAATTCGATGATCGAGGCATTCTCCTGCGACACCAGCATATAGACGTAATCCGTCTCCCGGCAGAGCACCTGGTGCTCCTTGGATTCCTGGAAATAGCTGACCACCGCTTCGTTGGCCGAAAGCAGTGCCGATATCGCGATCAGTAACAGCGGAACGTAACGCATCGGGAGCTCCTTCGTGATCTAGGTCTATGAGATACTTTACCCTATTGTAGCGCAGCCGACCATAATCCGGCGCCCGACCCGGGGTTACAGGGTGATCACCCGCCACCCCTGCTTCAGCGCTTCCGTCAGCAGTTCGCCGGTATGGGTCGGCTCCACGCCCAGGGCGGCCAGCGCGTCCGTCACCCCGTAGTCGTCGCTGCAGACGACGCAGACGGAGGCCTTCACCCCGGTCTCCAGGACGCTTTTCAGCATCCCCTGCAGCTCGGTACTCTCCGCCAGCAGCTTCGCCGACGGCCCCCACACCATCAGGTGTGCTTCGTCCCAGTAGCCCCGGGGCAGGATGACGCTGCCGTAGAGCAGTACCATCTTCTTGGCCACCTCGGGGTCGGCGCTCGTCCAGAGTATTAAAAGTTTGTCGTTCGATGAATGCATCCGCTCCCTCCCTGAAAAAAGGGAAGCATAGCACGGGAAGGATAAAAAGGGGGGATTATTTTGCTTCGAGGGCCTCGGCGATCAGCTCGATGGGGTTCTTGAAGAGGGTGTCGACGTCGGCTTCGTACATCGCGTTGTTGAGCTGCATCCGGCAGGCGGAGCACTCGGCGGCGACGACCTGGGCCCCGGTGTTGCGGATCATCGCCGCCTTCGGTTTGCCGGCGGCCTGGGCGAAGTGGAACTTCTCCGTCTGCATCGTCACCCCGCCGAAACCGCAGCACTGGTTCGGGTCGCTCATCTCGGTGATCGTGTAGTTCTGGCCAATCAGGTTGCGGGGCTCCTTGTAGACTCCCTGCATCTTCCGGGCGTGGCAGGGGTCGTGGTAGGTGACCAGCGTGTCGTTCTTCCCCTTGGAGGCGAGCAGGTGTTCCAGGTGGGTGTGGTGTTGCAGCCACTCGGTGGCCATGAAGATCTTCGGTTTGAGCTTGAGCGCACGTGCCTTCCACTCGGGCTGGTCGTGGAAGAAGTGCTCGTAATCGACGCGGATCATCGCCGAACAGGTCGATTCGGGAATGATGATCGCCTCCACCTCGTCGATGAACTTCTCGAAGTAGGTGATGTTCTGCTTGGCGAGGTAGTCGACGGTATCGAAGTCGCCGGTGAAGTAGGCCGGCGCCCCGCAGCACTTCTGCTCTTTTGCCAAAAAGGCGTCGATCCCCAGGTGCTTGAGGATCGTCAGCAGCCCCTCGCCGATGCCCGGGTAGTTATAGTTCCCCAGACAGCCGATGAAGATCGCCACCCGGCGCTTGCCGCCGTTGTCGATGAGCTCCTCTTTGTGGGCGTTGAGGAAGGAGGTCTTCGTCATGGAGGGGAGCAGCCGTCCCGACTTGATAATCGGCATCGGGAAGCGCGGCGTCATGGAGTTGAGCTCGTTCTTGATCTTGAAACCGCAGCTCTGGAAGACGTAACCGAGCTTGAAGAGGAGGTCCATCGTCGTGCGGTGGCGCAGCAGGTAGAAGAAGAGCTTCTTGAACCAGGCGATGCCGAACTTCTCCGCGATGTCGGCGCGCACCTGCTCGATCACCATGTCCGTCGGCAGCGCTTTCGGGCAGACGTCGACGCAGTTGGTACAGAGGAAGCAGCTCTCGAAGATATCCTTCGCGTTCTTGTCCAGCTCCAGCTTCCCCTTCTGGTAGGCCCCCAGAAGGTCGATGAAGCCCCGCGGCGACGTCACCTCGTCGGCGTTGACGTTATGGATCGTACAGACGGGAATACACTTGCCGCACTTGACGCAGGCGTCGGAGGTGGCGCTGAAGTTGAAGATCTCTTCGGGTTGCTTGCTCATGTCCTACACCGTCTTGGAAAAAGTTTTCTTGTTGGCCACATGCTTCTGCATGTAGGCATCGAACGGCATGGAGATGTTGCGGATCAGCAGGGTCCCCGTCGGCGTACAGACGATCTTCGTGTCGTCCATCTCCACCAGCGCCTCCTCGGCGAAGGGTTTCAGCGCCGCGATCGCGTCGGCGAAGTACTCCTTGAAGACGATGCCGAACTTCGCTTCGAAGCGCGTGATGTCGAGCTTGAAGTTGCTCATCAGCTCCATGATGACGTACTGCCGGATCTTGTCATCCTCGTTCAGGACGGCACCCCGTTCGAAGGGGAGTTTCCCGGCGTCGATCGCCGCCTCGTAGGAGGCCATCTCCTTGAAGTTCTGGGCGTAGTAGTCGGCGGCGCCTTCGCCGATGGAGGTGAGGCCGATGCCGATCAGGTCGGCACCGCCCTTGGTCGTGTAGCCCTGGAAGTTGCGGTGCAATTCGCCCTTCTCGATCGCCTTGAAGAGCTCGTCCTCGGGCTTGGCGAAGTGGTCCATACCGATCATGCGGTAGCCGTTGGCGGTGAGGTAGTCGATCGTGTACTGCATGATCGAGAGCTTCTCCTCCGGCCGCGGCAGCGTCGTCTCGTCGATCTTGCGCATCGTCTTCTTCATCCACGGCACGTGGGCGTAGTTGAAGACGGCGAAGCGGTCCGGGTCGAGGGAGAGGGCCAGTTCCAGGGTTTTCTTGAAGGTCTCCAGCGACTGGAACGGCAGGCCGTAGATCAGGTCGACGTTGACGCTCTGCATCCCGTACTTGCGCGCCAGCACCATCGCCGCCTTCGTGACGTCGTAGGGCTGGATGCGGTGAACCGCCGTCTGGACCCGTTCGTCGAAATCCTGGATGCCGAAGCTGACCCGGTTGAAGCCACCCTCGTGCAGTACCTTCATCTGCGCGTCGTCGATGTGGCGCGGGTCGATCTCGCAGCTGATCTCCGCCTCGGGGGCGAAGTTCTTGAAATGGCTCCGGATCGCCGCGATGATCTCCTGCAGCTGTGCCGCGCTGAAAAAGGTCGGCGTCCCGCCGCCGAAGTGGAGCTGGATCACCCGGCGCGACGTATCGACGTAGCGCGAGAGGATCTCCATCTCGCGTTTGAGGTAGTCGATGTAGCGTACCTTCTTCTCCTCTTTGGAGGTGAAGACGACGTTGCAGCCGCAGAAGTAGCAGGCGTTGCGGCAGAACGGCAGGTGGAAGTAGAGCGAAAGGGGACGCGTCGGGTCCTGCGACTTGAGCTTGTCGAGGTAGGCGTCGTACCCGAAGGCGTCGCTGAACTCGAGGGCCGTCGGGTAGCTGGTGTAGCGCGGTCCCGGTTTCGAATACTTGGTAAACTTGCTGAAATCTAACATCGTATGGCACTCTTTTGCGGCGTCGGACGCCTTATAGATCGCGTGATTATGGCGCAGATGTGTTGAAGAAGGGATAAAAAAAGCCAAGAAGTTCCACCGGAAAATGTTACCTAACGAAATATCTCTCAAAAATCCCGTCACGGCGCATATCACAATTTCCTTTTTTGTGATAAACTTACGGCACTCAAATTATAATTTTACGTAATTTCTATATTCAGAGGGGTGCCTATGGCCAAAACGAAGATTCTGATTGTCGAAGATGACGAAGTCACCGCGATGAACCTGAAGCTGTCGCTGGAAAAACACGGCTACGAAATCGTCTCCATCGCCGACACCCTGATCCAGGCCCGCAACAAGATCAAGATCTATGCGCCGAACATCATCATTATCGATATCAGCCTCCAGAAGAGCAACGACGGCATCGAACTGGCGTCCTACATCCGCAAAAAGCACCGTCTTCCCTTTATCTTCCTGACGGCCCACTCCGACAACGACATCATCAACCAGGCGAAGATGACCCAGCCCTACGGCTATATCGTCAAACCCTTCGACCCCGAGGGGCTCAACGCGACGATCCAGATGGCGCTTTACAAGTATGAACAGGAGAAAAAGGCCGAGGAAGCCCCCAAGGAGGCGCGAAACGAAAAGCTGAACCTCGAAGAGCTGCTGCACAACAAGCGCCTCGTCGACCGCCCCGTCGTTCCCTTCGGCGAGGGCTACAACCTCGACATCAGCGCCTGCGAAACCTTCTTCCAGGGCAAGAAGATCAAGCTGACGAAGAAGGAGAACGCCTTTATCCGCCTGCTCGTCGCCCAGCTCGGCCTCGTCGTCACCTTCAAACAGGCCATGGAGTACGTGTGGGACGAGAACGGTGCCAGTGAAAACAGCGTCCGCACCCTGGTGTGGCGCCTGCGCAACAAGCTCCCCACCCCCATCATCAAAAACGCCTCCGGCGTCGGCTACTACATCGAAGCCTAGGGCTTCGGACCCCCTTAAGCCTCCGCGATCCGTACCTTGTCCAGTTCGGCAAAGAGCCGCTCGTACATCCCCTGGTAATCGTAGGCTGTATCCTTCGCCGTTGCTGCCTCTTCCATTTCCCGGGCCATCCGCTGCACCTCTTCCATCCGGAAATTGGCACTTGAGCCCTTGATGCTGTGGGCCACCTTGGCGATGGTGGCGTAGGCGTCGGCCTGGATCGCATGGAGCAGGTCGTTACGCAGACTTGCGATCTTCTTCACAAAGACCTGCAGCAGCATGATGATCTCTTCGGGTTCGAGCATCAGCTCCGTGCGCAGCTTCTCCATATCCAGCCCCTCGAGATGCGGTTCCGCCGTTTCGGGCTCCGGTTCGGGAAGGGCCTCGACGGGGGCCGCCGCTTCCAGGTAGCGTTCGAAGAGCTCCTCGAGCTCCTTGAGGGCGATCGGTTTGCCGAGGAAGTGGTCATACCCCGCGCGGATGCCGTGTTCGCGCACCCCCTTGACGACGTTGGCCGTCACCGCGACGATCGGCGTGCGTTCCCGTCCCTCCGAAACCTCGAACTCATGGATCCTCTGCATCGCGTCGATACCGTTCATACGGGGCATCTGCTCGTCCATCAGCACCAGGTCGTAACGGCTGCGCTTGTACGCCTCGACTGCGTCGATACCGTCGTCGACGATGGTGTAGTCGACCCCGTAGCGGTCGAGGATGATCCGCAGCAGCGCCTGGTTCGCGGCGTTGTCCTCGGCGACGAGCACCTGTCCCCGGAAACGGCGCTTGGTGCCGTGCTGCCCCTCCATCCGGCCGATCGAGAAGAGATCCAGGGCCTCGGCCATGACGCTGTAAAGTTTCGTACAGTAGATCGGAAAGTAGAGCGGCGTCACGTTTTCCATTGTGTCGTAGACGTCGCTGATATACTCCATGATGGCGATCGCGGGAATCTTCGACGCGATGATCGCTTCGCGGCTCTCCTCGTCCGTATCGCTGTCGACGAAGAAGAGCAGGTCGCAGCAGCCGGGGTCGACCGTCTCGACCTCGGCGACGTTAAAGCCGAAGATGTCCCAGTAGCGCTCCAGCAGCGCCACGATTTCGGGGCGTTTCCGCTTCCCGGTGAGCAGTCCCAGCCGGACCTGCCGGAACGGGCCCGGATCGTAGAGGCGCGTCTCGCACCCCTCGGGCTCCTCTACCGGCAGCAGCAGGGTGAAACAGCTCCCCTTGCCCGGTTCGGACTCCAGCTCGATCGAGCCGCCCATGTGTTCGGCCAGCTTCTTGCAGATGGAGAGCCCCAGCCCCGTGCCCCCCGAACCGCTCTTGCTCCCCTCCCCCTGGGAGAAGGCGTTGAAGATCTTCTCGCGCTGGTCCGGACCGATGCCGATGCCGTTGTCCTGGACGGAGATTTTCAGTATCCCCTCCTCGATCTGCGCAAGGATGTCGATGCACCCCTCGTAGTGGGTGAACTTGATCGCGTTGCTCAGCAGGTTCGAGACGATCTGCTTGATCCGCAGCGGGTCGGCGATGAGTCCGTAGGGGATCTCCGGATCGATGAAGCTGAAGAAGGTGATCTTCTTCTTGTTGGCGCTCGGGGCGAAGAGCTCCAGGGTGTGGCTCAGCTCGTCGTGGAGGTTGAAGGTCTGGTGCTCGACGGTGAATTCGCCGCTGCGGAGCTTGGAGAAGTCGAGGATATCGTTGATGATGCTCAGCAGGTTCTCCCCGCTGTTGTGGATAATCTCCAGGTACTGCTTGTGCTTGGGGGAGGCGCTTTCATCCAGCAGCAGCGAAACGAAGCCGAGGATCGCGTTCAGCGGCGTGCGGATCTCGTGGGACATGTTGGAGAGGAAATACTCCTTCGCCTGCCCCGCCAGCTCCGCCTCCTGGCGCGCCTCGACGAGACGGGTGATCTCGTAGCCGATCCCGATATACTCGGTCACTTCCTGGACGGGGTCGTAGATGGGGACGATGGTGAGGTCCATGTAGTAGCTCTCACCGTTTTTGCGGCGGTTGTGGATCGTTCCGCGGAAGATGTCCCGCCCCCCGATCGTCTCCCACAGATCCGAGAAGAAGGATGCAGGGGTATCGGGATGGCGCGTGATGTTGTGGGAGGAGCTAATCAGCTCCTCGCGGGAGAAGCCGCAGACATCGACAAAGCGGTCGTTGACGTAGGTGATGACCCCGTTCTCGTCGGTCCGCGAGACGATGGCGCTCTCGTCGATCGCGTTTTTGTACTCGTTGAGGAGCTTGACGCTCTTGGCGAGTTCGAGCTCCTTCTCGTGCAGCCGCCCCGAATACATCTTCAGGACCCCCGCAAAGTTCATGTCGAAGACGTAGCTGATCTCGTTGTAGAGGGTGCGGATGTCGAGATCCGTCTCCCCGAGGAAGTTGAGCATGGCGCGGCGGAAGTGGGTACAGATAATGAAGAGCTCGTCGGAGGAGACGTCGCGGTTCTTGAGGTATTCCAGGAAGGTCGCCATCACCGGGCAGTCTCCCATCTTCTGGGTACCGCCGATGACCCCGACGAAGTAGTTGAAGACCTCGTGGGCGTATTTGTCCCGGAATTGGCCCGGGTTGATGCCGTGCAGCAGCAGCACCCGCTCCACCTCGTGGTTGTTCACCCACTCCCCGACAATGCGCTCCTCCGCCAGGACGATCGCCTCGTGGGCCTGGCGCATCAAAAAGGTGTCGACCCGGACTCCCGGCGTCTGATCGGGTCTTTTCGCCTGCGGACGGCGGCTGCTCTGCGTCATCGTGTTCCCCTGTATGAAAGGGGATATCATAACATATCGCGATATAAGGGCAGCTAATCCGAATGCCCGCGGGCAGAGGAGCTACTCCAGGATCTTTTCGACGATCTCGTAGACGTTCTTGGAGAGCCCCTCGACGGCAAGGATTCCCTCGAGCTCCCGCTGCATCGCGGCGCGGTTGTCGGGGTGGAGGCGCTTGTAGAGCTTGAAGGCACCCGCGAGCCCCGAGGCGATCTGCGGGTTGACGGCGTCGAGGGCGACGATCTTCTCCGCGACGAAGCGGTAGCCCGCG
>QKCD01000054.1 GCA_003245815.1 Sulfuricurvum sp. | reverse complement strand
GCCTACACCTACCACCAGATCCTGAAACGCAAATCCTACGAAATGAGCGGCCTCATCCGTATGCAGAGCGACGCGGTTCTTGCACGTAAAGGGTAGTAATGCCTTACGACTGGGACGAAAAACCAGAACTCAATATCACGCCGCTCGTCGACGTTATGCTGGTGCTCCTGGCCATCTTGATGGTCATCGCCCCCAATATCGTCTACGAGGAGCTGATCAAACTCCCGCAGGGCTCTGCGCAGAAAGAGCTCTCGCAGACCCCTCCGGTTCATATCAAGATCACGAAAGATCGCCAGGTCCATATCAACAAGGATACCTTCGATCTGCTGGGCTTTGAAGACAACTTCTACCGGTATGCCCAGACTCTCGATAAAAAAGCCACGGTCATGATCAGTGCCGATGAATCCCTCGACTACGGGTTGGTGATGTCGATACTGGGAGCAGTGAAACGCTCCGGATTTACCGAGGTCTCATTGGCGACCAATGGTTAGTCAGCGGGACCGTCTTTTCTATGTCAGCGGGGCGATCTCGTTTGGCATCTTCTTTCTCACGCTCGTTCTTTTTGCAAGCGTACTCTTTAACTACGACGCCGTCAAAAGCTTCGCCATGTCGAAGCAGGAGTATGTTGCCGTATCGCTTGTGACCGTACCTTTGCAAAAACAACCGACCAAAGCGGAGAAGACTCCTGAGCCGGTCAAGATTCCCGAACCGCCGAAGGAGCCCGAGACGGAAGAGGAGCTGATCACCTCGCCGGAAGCCTACAAGGACGCCTCGACGCTCTTCGATACGGTCTGGACTCAGGATATCTCCCAGAAAAAGCGCCCGGAGAAGAAGCCCGTCGTCGACGCGAAGCGAATCAGCGCGATCGAAAAGCGGATCAACACGGTCCAGAAGAAGGAGCGTTCCAGTGCCTCCGAGGCGATCTCGTCGCTCAAACTGGCGAAACCCTCGGTCTCGGTCGAGGGGAGCACCTCCTCCGCCGGCGCGGAAGTGGACGAATATTACGCTAAAATACAGGCGATTGTCTACAATCAGTTCCTGCCGCCGGAAAATACGCAGGGGAACACCGCGAAGGTCTACCTCCGTCTCAACGGCAGCGGGCGCGTGCAGGACGCCCGGGTGTTGATCTCGTCCGGACAGCCTCTGTTCGACCAGGAGGTGGCGGCACTGCTGCAGCGTCTGCGCAGCGTCACTTTCCCCGCGTCGCCCGACGGCGGCCCGATTGAACTGAAAATTATTCTGACAGCCGAGGAGTAGATATGCGTATACTGTTAGTGTGGTTATTTTCGCTGGCAATGCTGATGGGGGCGGACGCCACCATCGAGGTCAGCAAAAAGGTCGAAGCGCTTCCCGGCATCGCCGTCGAAGACGCCTCCGTCGGCTCCCTGGATGACCTTAACAAGAAGTTTTTCAAAGCCCTGGTCAGTGACCTGAACGTCCTGTCGCTTTTCAACGTCGACCGCCACTACACGACCGCCGACTATGAAGATGAAAGCGTCAACTACGCGAACAAATCTTTCGAGTACGTCATGCGCTTCCGGCTCAGCCGCGACGACACGGGAGCCCTGGTTGCCGAGTCGAAACTGATCAGTGCCGGCAGTGTCGTTATGGCGAAGCGCTACCGTATCACGAACAACGAGAAGTACATCTTCCTTGTCCACACGATCGCCGCTGACGTCAACGACAAAATGGGGGCTCCCGCCGTCGACTGGATGAAGCGCAAGGTGATTCTCACACGCCTGCTCGCTCCCGGCCGCAGCGAGATTGTCATCGCCGACTACACCCTCAGCTACCAGCACGCCGTCGTACGGGGCGGCCTGAACGTCTTCCCGAAATGGGCCGACGAGGACCAGAACGCCTTCTACTACACCGATCTTGACGCCCGCAAGCCGACGCTTTACCACATGGATACCCGCACGGGAAAAGCGACCAAGGTGCTCAGTTCTGACGGCATGATGATCTGCTCCGACGTCCGCAGGGACGGCAAGAAGCTGCTGCTGACGATGGCCCCTGACGGGCAGCCGGACATCTACCTCTATGATACGGCGACAAAGCACCTGCAGCGCGAAACCCGCTACAGCGGTATCGACGTCAACGGCCAGTTTATGGAGGGGAACAAGATCGCCTTCGTTTCCAGCCGCATGGGTTACCCGAACATCTACTCCAAGACGCTCGGCAGCGACAACGTGCGCCAGATGGTCAACTACGGCAAGAGCAACTCTGCCTGCAGCGCCTACAACGACTACATCGTCTATAAGGCGCGGGAGACGAACAACGCTTTCGGTGCGAATACCTTCAATCTCCACCTGATCTCGACGAAGACCGATTTCATCCGCCGTCTGACAGCGACGGGCGTCAACGAGTTCCCGCGCTTCTCCGATGACGGGGACGCGATTCTGTTCATCAAGAACTACCAGAACCAGAGCGCGGTCGGGGTGATCCGCATCCGCCACAACAAGAACTATCTCTTCCCGTTGAAGATCGGGAAAGTCCAGTCTATCGACTGGTAAACCAGCCCTACAGAGAGGTCCGATTGCCCCCTTGCGGGGGCCCCGGGCGATATATTGGCCGACTTCCCCGGACCCCTTCTCCTGCTTTAAGATTTACTTTGCTAAAATAGCCGCAATTTACTCACATGAAGGTATGCACAATGAAAACGATTCTGCTCTCAAGCACTTTGGTCGCCCTTTTGGCCCTGACGGGATGTAGCACAAAGGAAGACACGATTGATATGACGTCCCAGACAGGACAGGAGGCGGCAACTTCCGACATGGCCGGTACGGAAACGCTTCCCGACGACGGCGCCATCCTGGTCGAAGAGGGCGGCATGGGCAGTGCTGACAGCAACGAGATGACGATGAGCGGTCTTGAGCGTCAGATGCAGACGGTCAAGTTCGATTTCGACCAGTTCGTCATCCGCCCCGATATGAAGCCGCGTGTTACGGGCAACAGCGAACTTGCCAATGGTCCGGCGGCCAACTACATGGTCAAACTTGAAGGTAACTGTGACGAGTGGGGCAGTGACGAGTATAACTACGCCCTCGGTCTGCGCCGCGCCAACGCCGTCAAGGACGAGATGGTCGCCAACGGTGTCGCTTCCGAGCGCATCACCATGGTCAGCTACGGCGAGAGCAATCCTGTCTGTGCCGAAAAGACCCAGGAGTGCTGGGCAGAAAACCGCCGCGTCGACTTCAAACTGCTGCCGTAACCGATGCGTAGTGTGTTCCTGATTCTTCTCGCCAGCAGTTCGCTTATGGCCGCCGAGCCCTCGGCGTTCGGCGCGGGCAATCTGGACAATCCCGCTCCCTACGGGCTGACGGACACCGAGAAGCATATCCTCAAGAACAAAAAAACCCTTGACGCCGTCAAGCAGCAGAGCCGTGACACGGAGACCCAGGTCGACAGTCTGCGCGAGCGGATCGACGGCATGCAGTCGATTGTCGAGGGGCTGAACGAAAAGTCCCACGAGAACCGCCGGGCGCTCGACGAACTGAAGAGCGCCGCCGAGTCGGACCGCAACGCGCGCGGTGATGCCATCAAACAGCTTGAAGCCTCTGTCAAGTCCAATGAAACGAACATCCTTCAGCTCAAACAGGTGCTTGAGGAGTTTTCCGGCATGATCGACAAGATCAACAGCAACTACGTGACGAAAGACGAGTACAACGGCCTGGTCCGGGAGATCAACGATTTCAAAAAGGTCGTCTCCGGCGAGATGAAGAAGATTGCTGTTCCCGGTAAATCCGCCTCAGGCGGCGGCTCCTCCCTGGACAAGATGAGCAAGGCTGATATCGCCAAGGAAGCGAAGGCGCTCTACGAGAAAGAGCACTATACCAAGGCGATTGAGTACTACGAATATCTGATCGAGAAGAACTACCGTCCCGCCCGGGCCCACTACATGGTGGGGGAGATGTGGTTCGCCCGCAAGGATTACAGCAAGGCGATCGCCTACTTCAAGCAGAGTGCCCAGCTCTTCAGCAAGGCCGATTACATGCCGACGCTGATGCTCCACACGGCGATGTCGATGCAGGCGACCAATGATGTCAAGAATGCCAAGGTCTTCTACAGCGGTGTTGTCGCCCAGTTCCCCGAGAGTAAAGAGGCCGCCACGGCAGCCGACCGGCTTCGCCAGCTGAAATAGCCGCCGCGCCGCGGCGCACCCCTGTTTCTCCGTTCCCCCTCTGCCAAATAAAAAAAATATATATTGCCTCTTTTTCAGACAGCTTATAGCTAATTATGCTAAAATCGCTCAAACTAAACCAAGGGCGCCTTCAAACGCCCAAAGCAAGGTAATGTTATGGCTATTGAAACCAACCAAATTGTATCTCTGGAATATGAAGTTCGCGACGGCGATCAAGTAATTGACAGCAATGTCGGCGGCCAGCCGCTGGTATTTATGTTCGGCAAAGGTCAGATCATTCCCGGTCTTGAAACAGGTATTGCCGACATGGCGATTGGTGAAAAGGGGGACGTCCTCGTCAAAGCGGTTGACGCGTACGGCGAGTACAACCCCGAAGCGCAGCAGGAACTTCCGAAAGAGCAGTTCGCAGGCATCGACCTGAACGTCGGTATGACCCTCTACGGTCAGGGCGAAGACGGCGGCACCGTTCAGGTGATCGTCAAGGAGATCAACGATGAGTCCGTCGTGATCGATTTCAACCACCCCCTCGCAGGCAAAGACCTGATGTTTACGGTCACAGTTCACAACATCCGTGACGCTTCCGCCGAAGAGGCGATGACCGGTATTCCTGCGGAGAACAAACCTGCTGACAGCGGATGTTGCGGAGGCGGTGGCCACAGCTGTGGATGCCACTAAGTTCGTAACCGCCTCGAACGCCTCCGCGGAGGCGTTCAAAACGGCAAATCTGTTGAAACTCCTGTCGGTCAACGCATTGATTACCGGCAAGAAAGGTACGGGAAAACTGTCGCTGGCGCGGCATATTCTCCCGGACGCCCCCGTTATCGATGCATCACACTTTGACGAGCTCCTCGTCGCGCTGCAAAGCAGCAGTGCCCTGATCATCACCCACATCGAGAAGATCCCCAACTTCAACACCCTTTTTGAACAGATCGCACGCCTCCCGGTCCGCGTTATCGCCACGGGCAGCGAAAGCTTTACCCACGAGGGACTTGAAGAGCTCTTTACGGTCAAGGTTTTTCTGCCGCCGCTGCATGAGCGTCCCGAGGATGTCGAGGAGCTCAAACGCCAGTACGTCCGCGAAGCGCGGGTAATTTTCGGTGAGGGGAAGACGGTCGAGATCAACGGGCTCGAAGCGGATCTGAGCAACAACGCCGCGTCGCTGCGCCGACAGATCTATATGAACTACCTGCTGAGCAATATCAGCGAGGAGGAGTTGATGCAGGTGATGGAGGAGTTCCTGCTGGAGCGGCTCGGGTCGAACAACGACTACCGCAAGTTCCTCCATCTTTACGAGGCCCCCCTGATCAAGGCGGGCCTGCAACGGTTCAAGTCCCAGCTGCAGCTTTCGAACAAGCTGGGCCTCAACCGCAATACGTTACGCAAAAAAATATCCGACAACAAGGAGTACGGAATCAATGAGTAAGAGAATCGCGATGATCTTCCCCGGACAGGGGAGCCAGAGTATCGGCATGGGAAAATCCTTCTACGAGAACAGTGAAGTGGCACGGGAGATGTTCGACAGGGCCGGCGAACGCATCGGCGTCGACTTCAAAGCCCTGCTGTTCGAAGAGAACGAGCAGATCAACCAGACCGAATACACCCAGCCGGCGATCCTGCTGGTCTCTCTGGTCGCGTACCGTCTCTTCCAGGATGCCTGCGGGGTCACGCCGGCACTGCTCCTTGGCCACTCCCTCGGCGAGTTCAGCGCGGTGAGCGCGGCGGGTGCGCTCGACTACCTCGACGCGGTCGAGCTCGTCCACAAACGCGGCAGCCTGATGCAGGGCGCCTGTGACGGTATCGACGCGGGCATGATGGCCCTTGTCGGCCTCGATGACGACAAAGTCGAGCAGCTCTGCGCCGAGGCGCAGGCGGCGGGCAAGAAGGTGTGGCCCGCCAACTACAACCAGGACGGTCAGCTCGTCGTTGCCGGTCTCAAGGCGGACCTCTCGGCGATGGAGGAGACCTTCAAAGGGGCGGGTGCCAAACGTGCCCTGCTGCTGAACATGTCCGTCTCCAGCCACTGTCCGCTGCTCGAGAGCGCCCAGGCTCCGCTTAAAGAGGCGATGGAAGCGATGCTATCCGACAGTTTCGCGGCACCGGTCGTCTCCAACGTCACGGCGGCTCCCTACGGCACCAAGGCCGAAGCGGTCGCACTGCTGACGGAGCAGCTCGTCAAGCCGGTGCGCTACAAGCAGTCCGTCGCCGCGGTCGCCGGCGACCTCGACCTGGCCATCGAGTTCGGCAACGGCAGCGTCCTCAAGGGGCTCAACCGCCGCATCGCGAAGGATCTTGAAACCCTGAACGTCTCCGACATGGAGAGTCTGCAGAAGGTCGTCGAAGCACTCGCATGAGCCGCGCAGCCCATCCCAACGGCATCAGGGTCGCCCTCGTCCAGAACGCCCCGAGGCTGAACCGCACCAACCTCGCCGCAAGCCTCGAACAGTTCGAGGCCGCTTCGAAGGAGGCGGACGTCGTCGTCTTCCCCGAGCTCTCCCTCAACGGCTACCTGTTGCAGGACAAGGTCTTCGAGGATGCCTGGGAGATCGGCGAACTCTCGGAACTGGCCGCGGCCAGCGGCAGTGCCGACCTGATCGTCGGCGCCGCCATCCGCGTCTCGGGCCGGACCTACAACAGCGCCCTCTACTGCAGCGGCGGGAAGATCCTCCATGTCCACCACAAGGTGCACCTGCCCAACTATGGGATGTTCGAAGAGGCGCGCTACTTCTTCAAAGGACGCGGGATCGAAACCTTCGCGACGCGCTTCGGCAAAACGGCGATGCTCGTCTGCGAAGATCTCTGGCGCGCCGAGACGATCGCCGAACTCGCATCCGCGAAGCCCAACGTCATCTACGTCATCGCCAACTCCCCCGCCCGGGGCTTTGGCGAGGAGGGGCTGCAGATCGAGCAGCAGTGGGATGCGCTGCTCAAATCCACGGCACTGCTCTGCAGCGCCTATGTCGTCTTCGTCAACCGCGTCGGCTTCGAGGACGGACTGGGGTTCTGGGGCGGCAGCCGCGTCATCACCCCCAAGGGGGAGACGGAACACCGCCTGCCCAACTTCGAACCCGCCCTGGAGACGGTGACGCTGAGCCACTCCCTCTACGCCGTCCAGGAGTGGCTGGCGAAGATCGACTAGCGCTCCGGCGCACCGTCTCCAACCCATTACCCGATTTGATTTTTCACTGAGAGAAGGACCCCTATGAAACTAGCCATTATGGGCGCCATGCCCGAAGAGATCGCCCCGATCCTCGAGAAGGTCGGCGAATACCGCGTCAGCAGCGTCGCCGGCAACAAGTACTATGAATGCAGCTTCGGCGGCGTCGAGGTGGTGATCGCCTATTCGAAGATCGGCAAGGTCTTTTCCGCCCTGACGGCGGCGACGATGATCGAGCGCTTCGGCGCGACAGCGATGCTTTTCAGCGGGGTGGCGGGCGCCATCAGCAAAGAGCTCGCCATCGGTGACCTGATCGTCGCGACGAAACTCTGCCAGCACGACCTCGACATCACCGCCTTCGGTCATCCCTACGGCTACGTGCCGGAGGGGTCGCAGTTCGTCGAGACCGACGAGCGGCTGCGCGTCATCGCCAAGGACGTCGCGGCGGAGATGGGGATCCCCCTGAAAGAGGGGGTCATCGCCACGGGGGACCAGTTCGTCGCCGACGCGGCGCGCAAGGAGTGGATCGAATCGACCTTCGCCGCCGACGCCCTGGAGATGGAGGGGGCCTCCGTCGCCGTCGTCTGCAACGCCCTGAACGTTCCGGTCTTTATCCTCCGCGCCATCAGCGACGCGGCGGACATGGACGCGAGCTTCGACTTCGATGCCTTCCTGGAGAGTTCGGCGAAGGTGAGCGCCGACTTCATCATGAAGATGGTGGACCGCATTGGCGGTTAATATCTCCAAGAAGATCATGCGCCAGCTCGGGCGCACCAACGCGCAGTTTAACCTGATCGAGGAGGGGGACCGCGTCCTCGTCGGGCTCAGCGGCGGCAAGGACTCCCTGACGATGCTGCACGCAATGAAGGAACAGCAGCGCCGCGCCCCCTTTGCGTTCGACATCCTCGCGCTGACGGTGAGCTACGGTATGGGGGAGGATTACAGCTACCTCTCCGAGCACTGCAAGGCCCACGGCATTGAGCATGTCGTCCACGAGACGAACACCTACGAGGTGGCGCAGGAGAAGATCCGCCACAACTCCTCCTTCTGCAGCTTCTTCTCCCGGATGCGCCGCGGCTACCTCTACACGGCGGCGCTGGAACACGGCTGCAACAAGGTCGCCCTGGGGCACCACCTCGACGACGCGGCGGAGAGCTTCTTTATGAACTTCACCTACAACGGGCATCTGCGTTCCCTCGCGCCGAAATACCGGGCGGAGAACGGCCTCGTCGTTATCCGCCCGTTGATCCAGATGCGCGAGCGGCAGCTCGCCGCCTGCGCCCTCGACAACGGCTGGCAGACGATCGGCGACGAGGCGTGCCCGGCGATGCGCTTCGACGTCAAGATGCCACACGCCCGCGCGGAGATGAAGAGCCTGCTGCATGAACTCGAAGCGACCCATCCCAAGCTCTTCGTCTCCCTCAACGCCGCTTTCGGCCACCTCTCGGAAGACTCCTTCTTCGACCCGGAGCACTGGAACCTCTAACCGCCGGGCCTCTCCCGCTCCGTGCTGCTTTAGCGGAGGTCAAAATTACGCATTAAATGGATATTTTATCCGTGACACGGTCTGTGTGTACTAAGGTAGCAGAAGCGGGGGGCGCCCTTTGTGCCCGCAGCGGGCAGCGGCTTCAGACCCCCGGCCGGAGATCGGGCGCGCCCCACGGGGCGCGCCGGCACGCAAAGGAGCTGCCAGATGACCCGAGAGGAACTGAAAGCGTACGACGGCAGGGATGGGCGCCGGGCCTACGTCGCCTACAAAGGCAGGGTCTACGACGTGAC
>QKCD01000108.1 GCA_003245815.1 Sulfuricurvum sp. | reverse complement strand
TTTAGACTACTGAGGTTTCCATCAGGAATTGTAACTGACTTAATACCTAAAGACAATAAATGTTTCATAGCTCCATAAAATCTATAAGAAGAATCTGAACCACAATAGAACCGCAAGTAATCCAGTCTATCTTTTGCTTTATCTATAGATTCGCGATCAGCTCTTCTTTTATCAAACCAATATAGTATTACACTTACTACAAGTAGATCAATTATTCCTCCATGCACCTCTACTAAGAGGTTCTCGAAGAAGTCTTTGTTATATAAACCCCATGTGCTATTAGGAAATACAACTTGAGTTACATAGTTCCAATTACCCGTAATCAGGATAGTTACGCTAGCTAGGACAAATAGTACGATTAATGTAGTTTTCATTCAGTTACTCTCAAAATATATTTGGCATGCTTACATCAATACTTCCGCCAAAATGAAATATTTTTAATAATTCTACAGAGGAAGAGCTAAATATTAATTTATTACGTGGAATGATGATTTTGGTAGCACGATACAAGGCCCTAAGATTGATTAGTAAAAAGGAACGCAGCCGTGTTTACTGCCACCGCTCCTGAGTCACCGTGACGCTCCGGTCGCAGTCGTCATGCACTGTACTGTAGTTGTATCGAACTCTGCGCGGGGGTTTCGATATTGCCGGCGTTAAGGAGGATGACCCGCCCGGCGCATTTACACGCCTAGCAGGTCCACCTGCCTAGTACGGGCTATTTGGCCTGTGAGGCCGTTTTGATGAACTCTTTCTTCTCGTTTTCGACGATCACCGCTTCATCGGCGAGCTGATTCGCGCTGTGGGCGACGCAGCTGACGAACTGTCCGTGATTGTCAAAGGCCTGGCTGTCGCACATCAGGTCGACGAACTGGAATGCCGAACAGCCGTTGGACGTCACCAGTGAGCCCAGCGGGGTGCTCTGGCACGCATCGTCATCGTTGAGTACGCTGTCGGCATCCATATCCTCGTCGCATACGTCACCTTTGCCGTCAAGGTCGAAATCCGCCTGGTCCGGGTTGGCGACCATCACGCAGTTGTCGATATCGTCCTCGACACCGTCTTCATCGGCATCCGACACCTGGTTGCAGGCTGTCGTGACATCGAACAGGTTCCCCTCGATATCCAGAACGTCGACCTGCGAATAGCACGCTTCGCGGACCAGAAAATCGCCTGAAATATTCGCACGGTCGGGCAGTTTGACGGAGTACTCGAGGCCCGGGGCCAGCGTAAACGACTGCATGCCGGTCAGGGCGGCGGACAGGGACGAGATGTACCACCGATCCGGATAATTCGTCGGCTCGATCGTCACATCCACCGTATTGAACCGGATCGAGCCGGGGGCCGTTTCGGCAGCCTGCTCTTCGGCCATCGTGACGCTGCTGTCCGCAGCGATGGAAAAAAGGTACCAGAGCCGGTTGCCCTGGACCCTGTACTCATAGGTCATCCCCGGAACCATCACGTACGATTTCGGTTCATAGACCCAGCTGGTCAGATCGACCCTGCCAATGACATAGGCCGGGTCCATGCCGTTAGGGTCAATGGTCAGCGGCGTATTTTTCAATGTCAACGTATTGCCCAGGGTTTCCGCCGATTCGGGCTTGTCCATGTCCAGAATATTGCCGTCGGCATCGAGTCCGAAACGGATATAGTTCTTACCCATCACCCTGATGCTGTATTGCACACCCGGCACCATCATATGGTCTGAAGAGCCTGTTTCCCACCAGAGGTTTTCGGCGTACTGTCCGATGTACCACTGGCCTTCGAAGAGGCGGGTATCGAAATGAAACGGCGTGTTTTTCAGCGTCAGCAGGTTCTGCCCGCCGACCGCCGACTCGAGCTTGAGCGACGTCACCGAGCCGTCGGCATGGAAGGTGAACAGAATCGAGCTTTTGTTGCCGACCAGGAGCCGGTGCGTCAGACCTACCGGCAGGGTGAATACATTGGGACCGTTATAATAGCCCTCGGCCAGGAAATCCAGCTGGTAATGGTATTTGTAGTCTTTCGGATCGATGAGAACCGTAGCGTTGTTGAAGGTGACGGTGTTGCCCGAAACCGTCAGCGCATCGCTGTTGTCGACGGTGATCTCGCCACCGTCTCCTACGTATAAGCGCAGGGCGGAGCCGGGGTTATCGTGCTGAAGGACCAGCCCGTAGTAGCTGTAGACGCCCGGCACGACGTAGAGGGTTCTCGACCCGCTCATATAGCCGTTGTCGTCGGGGCCGCTCCATTTTCCCCCGAACCCGTTGACATCGATAGTGACCGGAACGGTCTTGAAGGTCAACGCAGCGGCCCCGCCGGTGGCGCAGGCGGCGTTTTCAACCGTCACGGCTCCGGTATCGTCCACGTTGATATAAAACCATGTTTCATGCTGGGGCTTGATAGCGTGGCGACCCGTCGGCAATTCGATGCACCTGTATAGTTACCCGGATCGACGGTGATCTGATGCGCAAACAGCGATGAAAAAAGTGACATCGCCGCGATGGACACAAAAATACTCTTTTTCAGAGCTCTGATAAACTGCATTGCATTCCTTCCCGATAAAAGTAAAATTTTCTGTTGACCGCTTTATACAAAACGTGCAGCCGCCGAAAGCCTACTCAAAATTTGTCAAAATGCAAATCGTCGTTTCCGGCGTGGATCATGCGATGGGTATGGGCGCATGGAGATGAGAAAGGCAGCAGAGCATGTGGCGGCGGTGAAGATGCTCTTACTGCCACCGCTCCTGCGTCACCGTGACGCTCTGATCGCGGTCGTCATGCAGCGTCAGCTCCCCGTCGCTGATATTGCACTGCAGCTGCATCGAGCGCTGTGCGAGGGTTTCGATATCGCCGGCATTGAGGAGGATGACGGAGAGGTTTTTGAAGCGCTGCAGCTTCTTTTCGTTGGCGTTCCACCAGTCCCGGGCGCTCTTCTCCTGGTAGGTGTAGAGGATGACCCGCTCGGCGCGGCCGCACGCCTTGCGGATGCGCTTCTCGTCGGCCTGCCCCAGTTCGATCCAGAGCTCGATATCGCCGCCGTAGTCCTTCTGCCAAAGCTCCGGCTCGTCCTCGACGCAGAGCCCCTTGGTGAAGGCGAGGCGCTCGTCGGCGTTGAGGGCGAAGGCGGCGATGCGCACCATCAGGCGAAGGTCGGTCTCTGAGGGGTGGCGGGCGATGGTGAGGTCGTGGTCGGCGTAGTAGTGGCGGTCCATGTCCGCGATGCTGAGGGAGACTTTGTAGACGGTGGAGCCGATCGCCATGGGGGTGCCTTTGTGGGAAATGATGGCGATATTATAGTCAAACGCGGATACGGGTCAGAAAGGCGGTCGATAAAGAGCATGACCACCCCGGGCAAGCCGGGGGGTGGTCATGCCTGGCGCGTCAGGCAAACGTATCGTTGAAGAGGTTGCCCGCCCAGTGGAACATATCCGAGTAGTTCAGCGTACTGGGTGCCCCGGAGAGCGGGTAGTTCTTGCCGGGGACCAGCTGCATGGCCTTCGTATCAGGGTTGTACTCATACACGGCACTCAGCCACGATGCTTCGGTTGAGGAGACCGGGCTGTAACAGGCCGAATTGGTTTTCGGTGCGGCATAGGGCGCGATCCCGTTCAACTCTCTGAGTATCGCATCGGCGCAGATTTTCGCTTCTGCATTGCCGATGTGACCCGCTTTGGGCTGTCCGGTTCCCTGCGAATCCCCGATAATATGGATATCGGGTTTGACGGTCGATTCGTAGTTCAGGACATTGACCGGTGCCCAGTTGCCGCTGTTGACCCCTGCCGTAAAGATGATCGGCGCGGCCTTTTGATTGGGGATGACGTTCAGTACCGTGGCATTGAGCGTATGGGTCATGCCGTCTTGCGTATAGGTCACCGATTTCGCATCGCTGTCGACCGCGGTCACGGTGGCACTGGTGCGGTAATCGATTCCGTAGCCCATAAATGCCGTGCCGAACGTATCCGCTTCGACGGTAAAGTTGGGGTTGGCATCGAGAACGATCACGTTACAGATCAGGCTGCGCATGTTCTTGAGGTAATCGGCAACCACGCAGGCACGTTCATACGGTCCGGGGGGACAGCGGTACGGAGAGCGCGGAATCGTCATGATGAAGGTATCACCGTCTTGCATCGTATCGATCTGCGCTTTCAGAAGATTGGTCTGAGCACCGGCCTGCCAGGCATGCGGCACCTTCTCGAAATCATGGCCGGTCGCAGGGATGAAGTCGATACCCGGCGCGAGTACCAGCTTGTCATAGGCCACGACGCTTCCGTCATCCAGGGTCACTGTTTTGGCACCGGAATCTACGGCACTGACCACCCCGTTGACGACATTGATGCTGTACGCACTCTGATGCGTGCTGTAGTTAAAGGTCAGATCCGCCGTTGTTTTCGCCCCATTCAGCACCAGGTTGCTCAGGATGGGAGAAACGTAATTCGCATTCGCTTCGATCAGCGTGACATCGACACCGCTGCCACCCCACATTTTAAGGTATTTGGCACAGGTGGAACCGGCGAAGCCCCCACCGACGATAACGACCCGCGGCGTTGTCGCGCCCATAAGCATCGACGGTGTGGAGCTGACAACCGCCGCGATCCCCAGATATTTTAAAAAATCTCTTCTTGAAATGACTGTACTCATTGTATCCTCCCTTAGTCGTGCCCATTGGACGGTTGTGCGCTCAGCCAGCTGGCCATGCTGTCAATCTCTGTAGCGGTATATCCGATTGCCTGGGCATGCATCAGCGGATGGTCGTCATAAAACTCGTTCATCAGATCATTTTCGCCTGCAATGCTGTCCCACTGTGTTACCGAGACACCGTTGGTACCGTGGCACTGGAAACAGTTGGACGCCAGCAGCCTGCCGTCATCTGCCGTAAAAACGGTTCCGGGTGTTGTTGGATTATTGTGCTTGGGACTCCTTGATTTTCCCCCTGCATTAGCGGCATTGACAGGAGAATGTATCAACAAGACCATCATTAGCATCGTCACGAACTTTAACATTACGCTTCCCTTTGTGTTGATTTAGGAAATTATCGGATAGCAAGATGAAGATTTGATGAAGAGATGCCCCAAAGAGTAGTACCATTCCCAGGGCTGGAAATGGATCGTATAGCAACTAAACGGCGAAGAAAATTATGGGTCTGAGACGGCGGTACCGATGATGAGATGCAAACCCGCGGCCTCTTTAGTGAAGGCAAAGAGGCTCTTCGATGTCTCTATCAACCGAGAATCTGGGGCAGAGGGGCGTTCTTTTTGAGATCTTCCGCCCGCTGGGCGATATGCTCTTTCCTTATCTCCTCCACGGACGCAGCCGATTTCACGAGGATATCGCGGACTTCGACAAATGAATACCCGAGAGCGTGGAGATCGTAAATATCGATATCGGATTTTGGACATACCTGCAGATAGTGAAGCCACGCTTCCGTGGCGTTGATTCGTTGCTCTTCCTCTTCAAACATACTCACCCTACACCTCCATTCAATTAGAGTACGGACTGTATTTCAGGACAAAGACGACTGTGCCGTATAGTATAGCGCAAAGGTTGGGAAAATGTTGTTTTTTGGGAAAAAGTAAAGGCCCTTAAACTCTAAGGAGCTGCGGAGTGAACGTTGCGGAATCGGTCGTTTCAGCTGGTGCTGATGGCGAGACTCGAACTCGCGGCCTCTTGATCAGAACCCACCTTGAAAATCCCCGGTACTGAGAACAAAGATGATTTTTGCTTTGGTCAAGGCAGGTTCTTTCGGGCGTAGCCTAAGCTACGTTCGAAAGGTTCTAACGCAGATCCGGGGCAAAAAGCACTTCGCCCTTCGGGTAACACGATAAAAGGCCATCTGCCGCGTTACAAAGCTTGAACGTAGCTTCGGCTATGCTCTGCGCTTTATGCCTTGCATCTGGCCTTTTCTCGTGTTATTCTCAATACCGGGGATTTTTGAGGTGGGTTCTACAAATCAAGTGCTCTAGCCGACTGAGCTACATCAGCACAGCAGGAGACTATTATACGGCAAACTCCCCCGGCGCGTCAAACGCGCCGAAGCTGCCGGAGCGCTACTTTTTCTTCTTTTTCTCCGAAACGGGTTCGGATTCGCCTTTTTTCATCTGGTCGTAAAAGTAGTTCGTCGCCTCGACGAACCCCTCGACACTGCCACAGTCGAAGCGCCTGCCCTTGAACTTGTAGGCGAGCACCATCCCCTGCTCCGCCTGGGTTTTGAGGGCGTCGGTGATCTGCAGCTCCCCGTTTTTGCCCGGTTTCGTGTTGCGGATCACCTCGAAGATGTCCGGGGTGAGGATGTAACGGCCAATGACGGCGAGGTTGGAGGGGGCCTTGTCGTTGTCGGGTTTTTCGACCATATTGGAGACCATGTAGACCCCCTCCTCGATCTCCTTGCCCTCGATCACCCCGTACTTGTGCACCTCTTCGTGAGGCACTTCCATCGCCGCGACGATGCAGCACTTGTACTTCCTGTAGAGCTGGGCCATTTGCTTGAGGATGCCGTCGCCTCCCGCGTTGACGCAGAGGTCGTCGGCGAGGATGACGGCAAAGGGTTCCGTATCGCCGACGAGGGCTTTGCCCTTGTAGATGGCGTCGCCGAGCCCCTTCATCTCGTTCTGGCGCGTATAGGTGAAGGTGCATTTCTCGATCAGGCCGCGGATCTCCGCCAGCAGCCCCTCCTTGGAGGTTCCCTTGATCTGGTGCTCCAGCTCGTAAGAGATATCGAAGTGGTCCGTGATGGCGCGCTTGCCGCGCCCGGTGACGACCGCCATGATCTCGCACCCTGCGTCGACCGCCTCTTCGACCCCGTACTGGATCAGCGGCTTGGTCAGTACCGGCAGCATCTCCTTGGGCATCGCCTTCGTGGCCGGCAAAAAGCGGGTACCGTACCCCGCGGCGGGAAATAGGCATTTATGAATCATCTGTTTTCCTTGTCATGGTTTAAAATCGTAGCGGCCGTGCCGCACGCCCCGGTTACAGGGCTTGGTTGACGCTCCCCTTGTACCAGGCGACCTGGTAGGGTTGGAGGGTGACGCGACGGTCGCTGAGGAGGCTTTCGCGTGAAATCAGGTCCGTCAACGGCAGCTCGATCGCCCCGGGGATCTCGATGGTGACCGCCTCGTCGGCGAAGTTGTGCACGGCGAAGATGCTCTCGTTGCAGTCGCGGCAGACCTGCCGCACAGCGAAGACCCGCCGGTCGACGTCGAAAAAGCTGAAGGGGCCGAAAGGGTTGAAGGCCGCCTCGTTGATCCGGATGGAGATGAGCCGCTTGTAGCTTAGAAAGACCGATTTCGCCAGCGACCCCTCCGTGGCCAGCTCGTTTTCGAGCCAGTCGACGTGGAACTTCTCGCGGTTGATCGTGCGGTTGACCCCCGTGTGTTTCACCCCTTCGTGGTAGTTCCGGGCGCCGATCACGGAGTTGAAGTAGACGCCGGGCACCCCCGGCATCGCCAGCACGACCGCCTGGGTCAGCAGCAGCCGCTTGCTGCGAAGGTAATCACTCTCGTCGGGGTGCGTCAGGGCGTCGATATAGGTGCAGTTGAGCTCGTAGGGGCTGTGGGTACCGTCGGGGTTCTGGCGGTAGGAGATAAGCCCGCCGTAGCTGACGACGGTCTCGGTCATCCGCTCGATCGCCCCGTTGCTGAGGATGCCGTGCACCGGCCGCAGCCCGATGCCGTCGTGGCTGGCGGTGAAGTTGAAGAAGCAGACCTTGTCGCTGGGGAGGTGAAGCGACTGGGCCCATTCCGTCAGCACCGTCGTGTCGGCACTCTGCACCGAATGGACCAGCAGCGGCGGCAGGGCGAAGTTGTAGACCATCTGCGCCTCGTCGTCGCCGCTGCCGAAGTAGGAGACGTTCTCGTGGTGCGGCACGTTCGTCTCGGTGATGATGATCACTTCCGGGGCCACCTCATGGATCACCTCGCGCATCAGCTGGATCAGTTCGTGGGTCTGCGGCAGGTGGACGCACTCGGTGCCGATCTCCTTCCAGACGAAGGCGATGGCATCGAGGCGGATAAGCGTCGCCCCCTTCTCGACGTAGTAGAAGAGCGCATCGAGAACGTTGCGCAGCACCCGGTGGTTCTTGTAGTTAAGGTCCACCTGGTCCTTGCTGAAGGTCGTCCAGACGTTGCGGATCTTCCCCTCGTTGTCGGTGAACTCGCTGATCAGCGGCGAGGAGCGCGGGCGCACGACGCTGCTGAGGTCCGTCAGGGGGTCCACCTCGATGAAGAAATCCTTGAAGTAGATGTCGCCGGCGAGGTAGGCCTTGAACCAGTCGGAATACTGGGAGACGTGGTTGATCACCCCGTCGACCATCAGGCGGTACTTGGCGCTGATGGCGTCGATCTCCCGCCAGGAGCCCATCCGCGGGTCAACCTGGCTGTAGTTAACGACCGAAAAGCCGCCGTCGGAGGATGCCGGGTAGAAGGGGAGAATGTGCACCGAGTTGATCACCCCCGAGAGATGGCGGTTCATGAACTCATAAAGGGTCTCCAGGGCCGCTTCGTGGTTGCGGGTCACCTGGTCGCCGTAGGTAATGAGAATGACATCCTTCTCGCTGAGGTGGTAGGGCTTCGATGCGATCCGCTGCTTGTACTTGAAGATCAGGTCGATAATGGAGTTGACGGCCCGTTCGGCGATCTCCGGCGGATAGAGTTTGTGGATCCGCCGGTTGATCGTATGGCGCGGATCGGAGATGTGAATCATGCGTTGTCCTTGGCGACGGCGTCGGCGAAGGCATCGGAGAACTCCGGCAGTACGGAGCGGACGGTGATCCACTGCGACATGGCCGGGACGCCCATCGGGTCGGCATAGTAGCGCTTTGCCGCCTCTTCGATGGCGTCCTGAAAGGTCGTAACGGCGACGATCTCCCGCTCGCGGTTGTACTCCAGGCCGTTGAGCTTGCTCAGGGCGTTGTACTTGGAGATCTCGAAACGGGACTCCTGGTAGTAGGAGGCCAGCAGCGACTTGAAGGCGGGTTCGGAGAAGACCACCCCCTCCTGCGCCATCACCCGAAAGAGGGTCTGGGCAATGTCGACAGCCATCTTGTAGACGCCGCCTCCCTCCTCCTGGTTACCGAGCTTCTGATGCTTGTGGTCGTAGCTCTCCATGATCGACGTCTGGCAGATACGGCGGTTGGAGGTGTTCTTGTAGACTTCGCTCAGCGTCGAGACCTCCAGCCCCCAGGTCGGGGAGATGGAGATGCCGCGCCCCAGCGAACGGATAAAGGCGAACTCCCCCGAAAGGGCGTAGCGGAAACTCTCCATGTAGTCGAGGTAGCGGCTCTTGCCGTAGACTTTCTCCAGGGCATGGACGAGCGGCGTGTAGAGCAGGCGCGTCACCCGGCCGTGGAGCCGGTCAGTCGCCCGGGAGTAGTACCCTTTGTTGAACTCGAAATCCAGCGCCGGGTGGACAATCGGGTAAAAGAGGCGCGCGACGATCTCGCGGTTGTAGTTGACGATATCACAGTCGTGCAGGGCGAAGGCGTAGGCCTCGTTGTCCGTCAACCCGTAGCCGATCATCGTCCAGACGTTACGTCCCTTGCCGGGGGTGTCGAGTCCCGGGAACCCCTCCATCGTCAGCTCTTTATAGAGCCCCTTGATGCGTGGCCCGTCGTTCCAGAGAACGTCGACCTGGCAGGGCAGCTGGGACATCAGTTCCTTCACCTCGTGAAACTGTTCCTCCGTCGCCTGGTCGAGCCCAAGGATGATCTTGTAAAGGTAGTTGACATGCTTGAGTTCCTCGATGATATGATGCATCGCAGGCGTTTCAAACTCCGAATAGAGCGCCGGCAGCAGCAGCACCATGTTCCGTCGCTTGGAAAACTCCATCAGCTCCGCCTCGAGATCCTCCAGGGGACGGTTCCCCAGGTTGGAGAGGGTCGTGATCACCCCGTTTTGAAAAAAATCTGCCATCGCTACTCCTTGTGTGTTGTGACTTCCCGACGCACCCTTTCAGGTACTCCTCTGATTATACCGAATCCCGTGATTTACCGTTCCCCAATAACATCAGGGCAATATCCATCACGTTGGTGCCCGAAGGGCCCGTGACGATCAGGTCCCCCGTCTTCGCGAAGAAGGTGTTCGCGTCGTTGTCGACGAGGTGCGCCGCGACCGAAAGCCCCTGCTCCGCGGCCTTCTCGAGGCTCGATGCGTCGACGACTGCCCCAGCGGCGTCGGAGTTGCCGTCGATGCCGTCGCTCCCGGCACAGAGCAGGGTCAGCGCCTCGTCGGGGTGGAGGGCGCCTAGCGCGCTGAGGCAGAGCTGCTGGTTGCGGCCGCCCCGCCCCGTCCCGGTGACCTGCACCGTCGTCTCACCGCCGTAGATGCGGCAGAGGGGATGTCCTTGAACCGTTTCACGGCGGGAGCGGGCGACCAGCGCGCGGCCGCAGGCGTTCGCGTCGCCCTGCAGCATTTCGTCGGCGACGGCGGTATCGTAGCCCAGCCGGCGCGCCTCGTCGGCCGCCGCCGCCAGCGCCGTCGCGTTACCGCCGATCAGGAAGTGGCGGATCTGCTGCCCAGCACTATCGGGTGATTCCGGAATCTTTCCGGCGCATCCCGCCTCGATCACCTCCCGCACGGCGGGGTCGAGGGCGTCGAAGATCCCCGCCTCTTCCAGTACCCCTTTGGCATCGGCGAAGGTCGAACGGTCCCGGTACATCGGCGCCGATCCGATCACCTCGAGGTCGTCGCCGATGACGTCGGAGACGACCAGTACCGCGCACTCCGCCCGGCAGAGGCTTCCCAGGCGTCCCCCCTTCACGGCGGAGAGGTGCTTGCGCACCGTGTTGATCTCCCCGATCGCCATGTCGCACTGCAGCATCCGTGACGTCGTATCGCGCAGCGCCTCGAGGGAGATGGCGCCCAGCGGCGCTTCGATCAGGGCGGAACTGCCGCCGGAGAGCAGGAAAAGCATCAGGTCGCCCTTGTCGCACCGCTGCATCGCATCCATCAGCTTTCGGGCGCCCTCCAGGCTCCCCGCGTCGGGGACCGGGTGCGCCCCCTTCACCGTCTCGACGAAGCGCAGCGGCGCGGGTATCTCCGGGGCGACGATCACGCCGCCGCGAATCCGCGCGCCCAGCAGCGCTTCGACGGCTTCGGCCATCGTCCAGGCCGCCTTGCCCGCACCGCAGAGGTAGATGTTGCGGTAGGCGCCGAGGTCGTAGGAGACGGTTCCGATCGTCAGGGTCTGGCCCTCCAGCTTGCAGGCGGAGCGGATCATCGCCGCGGGCGCCACGGCGTCGACGGCGGCGGCGTAGATGCGCAGCGCGTCCTGGCGGGGGGAGAAGAGCAGCGTCTGCAGCGCCGCGTTCCACCCCTTCGGTCCCGGGTAGCGCGCCGGGATGAGGCCCGGGATCTCCATCGGTTCGTAACGGCCGTCGGGATGGGGAATGAGTACGGCCCTGTCGGCGGCTTCGAGCATCGGACGATCGTTGGCGCCGTCACCGAGGGCGAGGGTCAGCACCGGCCGCCCGTAATGCTCCGCATAGCGCGCCGCCACCGCTTCGAGCGCCCTCCCCTTCGTCGCCCCGCGGGTAACGAGGTGGAAGAAACGCCCCCCCTCGATAATATCGAAACCCTCGGCGTTGGCCGCCTCGCGGATCGCGGGAATCTGGCCGCGGTCTGCGGCGACGAAGGGCTCGGTGAAGTCCCGCCGCTTCGCGTCGGCGGCCTCGCGTTCCTCCAGGCCCGTCAGCCGCATCACCTCGGCGACCTCCATGTCACCGAAGCCCCGGATGTCGAAGCGCTGCTGCAGCGTCGCGAAGAAGCCGCGGATCGCGTCGTACCCCTGCTCGTCCCAGAGCGCCGCGCACTCCCCCTTTTCGGAAAGGATCGACCCCTCGGGCACGAAGGCGCCCGCCCCGTTTTCGACGATAAAGACTTCGCTGATGCCCAGCCGCTGCTGCAGCCGCATCACTTCGGGTCGGGTCTTGGAGGTGACGATAACGAGGGGAATGGCGCGCGCCTTGAGCGTCGCAAGGGCTTCGGCCGCCGCGTCGAAGCGGTAGCTCTCGTGGTCAAGCAGTGTCCCGTCCAGGTCGGTGAAGACGACCGGTTCACGCCTCACGTCCCGCTCCCGCGGGTCGCCTGGATGGAGTCGGGGTTCCGAAAAATTTCGCCGTCGACGGCTCCGGCACGCTGCCCCCGAAAGAGCAGCAGTGCCGGCAGACCGTCGTTCTGGCCTCCTCTTTTTTGTAGCATACCCCTAGTGTACCCTAACCACGGATAGAACCCGGTAACACCCTGGCTAAATTTTAGGCATTCGTACCCTCCCGCCCCCGCATTAACGGGTTGCGGTGTATAATGGCAGACGCATACGGCGCCCCTGCAGCGGGCGCCGCAGAGGGGGAAGCGTGAAGCACTACACGAGCAACGGCAAGATGCTGCTCGGCGTCGAATACGACGACCAGCCGCTCCTGAACGACAGCGTCGACGGGATGCGGGTCATCTCCACCGACCGCCGCGGTGACGACGAGTATGCCCTCTTCCTCCTCGAACCGGAGGGAACGGTGGGATGCTACGTCCTCGACGAGATCTACATCGTCGGGCGGGTCTTCGGGTTCGAGACCCTGGTCGAGGCGGTCCGGGCCTGGCACGAGGGGGAGATCTGATGGCCGCCCCCGCAAAGCCCGGCGCCTCCGGCCGCAAACGTCCCGCCGCCCCTGCCAAGAAGAGCGCCCCTCCCCGCAAAGGGGACAAAGGCGGCGGCGCGAAGAGCGGTGCCAAAGGGGTCGAGATCTTTACCGCCTCCTTCTGCCCCCACTGCCAGGAGGCGAAGTTCTACTTCCGGGCGCACAGCATCAAGTTCACCGAGTACAACCTCGAACGCTCCAAGGAGGCGGAGAAGCGCTTCCGGGGATACGGCGGCAAGGCGATTCCGCTGATCATCGTCAAGGGGAAGATCCTGCGGCGCTGGGACCAAAAGGCCTTCGAAGCGCTCTACAGGGGGTAGCGGAGGCGACACGCTATAATTAGGCTTATCAAACGGCCAAGGAGGAACCCGGTGTTGCGCATAGTCACGGTCTGGCTTCTGGCGGTCTCCCTCCTCCTGGGGGCCCGCGTCCTCAAAGGCGAATACCCCTTCAGCGACCCCTCCGTAACCGCCCGCACCCTCTTTCCCGACCTGGAGCAGGAGTTTTCACTCTTCGTCGTCCCCGCCCACAAGAGCCGCTACCGCGTCAGCGCCGAAACCCTCGTCGACGCCTTCGCGCGCCGCGGCATCGCCGTCGAGGCCGGAAGGGAGCGTTACATCACCTTCGTCAGAAGCAGCCCGGTCGATACCGCCCCAATCGCCGCGAAGATCACCGACTACTACACGATGCACTACCCGAGCATCCGCATCCGCCACATCGCGGTGACGCCCCGCGTCTACACGCCGGGCCTCCCCGCGGGGTACACGGTACACCTGGGCGACAACAGTTTCAAAAGCGCCGAGGGCACCCTCTACGCCGAAACCCCAGCCGGGAAGAAGTTCTTCTTCGACTACCGCGTCGACGCCGACGTCGGGGTGCTGCGGACCCGTTCGCGCCTCAAACGGGGCAGCCTCCTCGTTCCCGGGAACGTCACCCCCGGCAGCGTACCGCTGACGGAGCTGAAGGCGCCCCCGCTCTACGCGGCACCTGACGGCGCCTACCGGCTTAAACGGCTGCTGCGGGAGGATGCCGTCATCCTGATGCGCCATGTCGAGCGCGCGCCACTGGTCAACCGCGGCGCCGAGGTCTCTGCCACCCTGAAAGCGGGGCAGGTTCTGATACAATTCCGCGCCACGGCGCTGCAAGACGGCGGAATCCATGATATCATTGCAGTACAAAAACCCGACGGGCAGCGGATTCAGGCCGTTGTCGTCGGCGAGAACAGGGTTGAGATCGAATGAAAGTGGTTGTCGCCATCAGCGGAGCCAGCGGTGCGACGCTGGGTCTCAAAGCGTTGCGGGCCCTGCCGGAGCACTTCGAACGGCACCTGATCGTCTCCGATCACGCCCGCGTCGTGCTCGAGAAGGAGCATGGGATCGACTTCGGCGCCGATGCCCCGGCGGGTGTGGGGATTGTCGTCCACGACAACCGCGAGATCTGGGCCTCCGTTGCGTCGGGCTCCTTCGGCTGCGACGCGATGATGGTCGTGCCCTGCAGCATGAACACCCTCGCGAAGATCGCCGTCGGCATCGCCGACAACCTGATCACCCGCGCCGCGGCGGTGATGATCAAGGAGCACAAGAGGCTGCTGCTCGCCCCGCGCGAAATGCCCTTTTCGGCCATCGCGCTGGAGAACATGCAGAAGCTCGCGGTACTCGGAGTCTTTATCGCCCCGCCGGTGCTCGCCTACTATTCGGAGCAGACGTCGCTGGAGGCAATGGAGGATTTTATGATCGGAAAGTGGTTCGATCTTCTGGGCATTCCCAACGATCTGTACAAAAGGTGGCAATGAACAAGACAGCACTCTACCCCGGGACCTTCGACCCGATCACGAACGGGCACTTCGACATTATCGAACGGGCCCTCAACCTCTTCGACGAGGTGATCGTCGCCGTCGCGGAGTCCCTGGACAAAAAACCCCTTTTCAGCCTCGACGACCGTATCGAGATGGCGCGGTTGGCAACGGCCCACCTCGGTGAGCGGGTACGGGTTGTTGGCTTCGACAACCTTACCGTCGACCTGGCGCACAGCGTCGGCGCGGACGTGATCATCCGCGGCCTGCGGGCGGTGAGCGACTTCGAGTACGAGCTGCAGCTGGGGTATCTGAACAACTCCCTCGACACCGCGATCGAGACGGTCTACCTGATGCCCAAGCTCAAGCACGCCTTCATCAGCTCCTCGATCGTCCGCAACCTGCTGAAGTTCAACGGCAGAACTGACCACCTCCTCCCCGCGCCGGTGCAGGAGGTCATCAGGGGCATGCAGACATGTACGTTGCCGTAGAGGGGATCGACACCGCCGGCAAAAGCACGCAGATCGCACGGCTTCGCGAGCGCTTTCCCGAGGCGGTGATCACCAAGGAGCCCGGCGGCACGCCGACGGGCAGCAAGATCCGCGACATCGTCCTGCACGGGGACGTCAAAAGCCCCACGGCGGAGCTGCTCCTCTTTCTCGCCGACCGCAGCGAGCACATCGAGGAGGTGATCGCCCCCAACCGCGGAAAGCTGATCATCTCCGACCGCTCCGTCCTTTCCGGCGTCGCTTACGCCATGGTGCAGGGACGCTTCGAGACCGGGCAGCTCGTCGCACTCAACCGTTTCGCGACGGCGGGCATCCTGCCCGAACGCGCCTTTTTGCTCCGCCTCAGCGAAGCGGAGCTCACCCGCAGGCTCTCCGAAAAGGAGCATGACGCCATCGAATCCCGCGGTACGGAGTACCTGCTGCGGATCCAGGAAGCACTGATCGAAGCGGCCGAACTGCTGCAGATCAGACTGACGGTGATCGACGCCTCCGAGCCGATCGACACGATCACCAACCATATTATTTCGACCATCAAGGGGGACCAATGATCCGCTCACTTCGCGGCATGAACGACATCCTGTCACCGGACAACGCACGTTTCGAATATTTCCTGGAGACGGCGACGACGATCGCCAAGCGCTACGGTTTCGAATATTTCGAAGCGCCGCTGCTCGAGGAGACGGCGCTTTTCAAGCGCTCCGTCGGCGAATCGAGCGACATCGTCGGCAAGGAGATGTACCAGTTCACCGACAAGGGCGGCAACGACGTCTGCCTCCGTCCCGAGGGGACGGCGGGGGTCGTGCGCGCCTTCATCCAGAACAAGCTCGACCGCCAGGGCGGCATCCAGCGCTTCTTCTACCACGGCCCGATGTTCCGCTACGAGCGGCCGCAGAAGGGGCGTCTGCGCGAGTTCCACCAGTTCGGCGTGGAGAGCTTCGGCGTCGCCTCCGTCTACGAGGACGCCTCGGTGATCATGATGGTCGCCGACATCCTTAAGGCCCTGGGCATCACCTTCAAACTGAAACTCAACTCCCTGGGTTGCCAGGAGTGCATGCCTCCCTACCGCCAGAAACTCGTGGAGTTCCTCGAAACCTCGGCGGAGCAGATCTGCGAGGACTGCGTCCGCCGCAAAGAGACCAACCCGATCCGCGTCCTCGACTGCAAGAACGGCAAATGCCAGGAGCTCTACGTCGCGGCGCCGAAGCTGATGCAGAACCTCTGCAGCTGCTGCGACGCCGACTTCAGCATCCTGCAGAAGGTCCTCAGAGATAACGGCATCGACTTCGAGGTTGACACCCACCTCGTCCGCGGCCTCGACTACTACTCCAAGACCGCCTTCGAGTTCGTCAGCGACGAGATCGGGGCCCAGAGCGCCATCGCCGGCGGCGGCCGCTATGACCGTCTCGTCGAGTTCCTGGAGGGCAAACCGACGCCAGCCGTCGGCTTCGCCATCGGAATCGAACGGCTGCTGGAGCTGATCAAGATGCCCGAAGCGCGACGCGAAGGGTACTACTTCGGCGCCATGGACGAAGAGGCGCTGACGGCGGTGATGAAGGCCGCCCAGACCAAGCGCGCTTCCGAGCGCGTCATCATCGAATACGTTCCCAAAGGGCTCAAGGCGCACCTCAAGGGGGCCGACCGCGTCAACGCGCGCTACTGCGCCGTCATCGGCGAGAACGAGCTCAAAGAGGGCAGGATCTGGATCAAAGACCTCCAGGAGAAACATGAAGAGGTCGTCGCTATCGACGCCCTTTAAGGAGAAGGCATGCCAATGCAAAACTACGGTATCGACATCTGGGGCGATCAGAACTTCGTCATCAAAGAGGACCGCGTCCACGTCAACTACAAGAGTTCGCCGTCGCTGCTGGAGATCACCCAGCAGATCCGCCAGTCCGGCTTGCGCGGGCCGCTGATCCTCCGTTTTCCGCACCTGATCGGTAAACAGATCAACACCCTCTACAAGACCTTCAATGCAGCGCTCAAGGAGAACGACTACACCGGCAAGTTCCGCGCCGTATTCCCCCTGAAGGTCAACCAGTTCCCCGAAGCGGTCAACGCCATCATCGATCACGGCGGGCCGCACAGCTACGGCCTCGAGGCGGGTTCCAAGGCGGAGCTGATTATCGCCATGGCGAAGACCCCCAAAGGCTCGCCCATCACCGTTAACGGCTTCAAGGACACGGAGATGATCACCCTGGGCTTCATGGCGGCGCACATGGGCCACGACATCACCCTCACCATCGAGGGGATCGGCGAGCTTGAATCGATCATCGACGTCGCCTCCAGCTGCAACCTCAAAGTACCCAACATCGGCATCCGCATCCGTCTCAAAAGCTCCGGCAGCGGCGCCTGGGCGAAAAGTGGGGGGATGGACGCGAAGTTCGGCCTCACGACGACGGAGCTGCTCGAAGCGATCGCCCTGCTGCGCGAGCATGAACTGCTGCAGCACTTCTCCATGATCCACTTCCATATCGGTTCGCAGATGGAGGATATCGCACCGCTGAAAAAGGCGCTGCGCGAAGCGGGGAACATCTACGCGGAACTGAAGAAGATGGGGGCCGAGGGGCTGCGCGCGATCAACATCGGCGGCGGCCTCGCCGTCGAGTACTCCCAGCACCTCTCAACGCGCCTCAAGAACTACCACCTCGGGGAGTTCGCCAGCAGCGTCGCCTTCCTCCTCAAGGAGGTCATGGACGCCAAGGGAGTCGCCCAGCCGGACATCTTCACCGAATCGGGCCGCTATATCGTCGCGTCGCACGCCGTGCTGATCGCGCCGGTCCTGGAGCTCTTCTCCCACGACTACCAGGAAAAGTCCCTGAAGCTCAAGGAGACCAACCCGCCGCTGATTCAGGAGCTGCGTACCCTTAACGAGCAGGTGACGCCGAAGAACTGCATCGAGTACATGCACGACGCCCTCGACCACATGGAGTCGGTCCTGACCCTCTTCGAACTGGGCTACATCGACCTCGAGGACCGCTCCAACGCGGAGATCCTCGTCCACCTGATCATCAAGAAGTCCCTCTACCTCTTCCGGGGTAAACCGACCCCAGAGCTGGAGCGGCTGCAGGGACGCATGCAGGAACGCTACCTGATCAACAGCTCCATCTTCCAGAGCATGCCCGACTACTGGGGGCTGGGACAGCACTTCCCCGTCATGCCGCTCGACCGCCTCGACAAACCGGCAATCCGTTCGGCGAGCCTCTGGGACATCACCTGCGACAGTGACGGCGAAGTCGCCTTCAACCCCGAAGCGCCGCTCTACCTCCACGACGTCAACCTCGACGAGGAGGAGTACTACCTCGGCTTCTTCAATATCGGTGCCTACCAGGAGACCCTGGGGATGCAGCACAACCTCTTCAAACACCCCAGCGAATGCACGATCATGCTGAACAACGAAGGGTACGAGATCGAGAATTTCATCGAGTCGGAAAACCTGCTGACAATCCTCTCGGACCTCGGCTACAACGACTCCCAGATCTTGATCCAGCTTAAAAACAATCTGGCCCAGGCGCACTTTAGCACAGAAGAAGAAAAAAGTGATACACTTCAGCAACTGGAGTTATACCTCTATCAGAACGGTTATCTAAGAACTACAAATTAAAAATTTTTAAAGGGTCTGATTTGGGAATTTTTGCCGCCATTAAAGAAGATTTTGTCAACGTTTACAACAATGACCCGGCGATCCACTCGCGTATCGAACTCTTCTTCAACTATCCCGGCGTCTGGGCCGTCTCCTGGTACCGCATCGCCAACGCCCTCTACAAGCGCAACTTCAGGCGCCTGGCGCGCATCATCATGGGGATCAACCAGTTTTTCACCAATATCGACATCCACCCCGCAGCCACCATCGGGCGCCGGGTCTTCATCGACCACGGCACCGGCGTCGTCATCGGTGAAACGGCGGTCGTCGAGGACGACGTCGTCATTTACCAGGGCGTAACCCTCGGCGGCGTCAGCCTCGTGCCGGGCAAACGCCACCCGACGATCAAGCGCGGGGCCGTTATCGGCGCCGGCGCGAAGGTGCTGGGCAACATTACGGTCGGGGCCGAGGCGAAGGTCGGCGCGAACTCCGTCGTCGTCAAGGCCGTCCCCGACGGCACGACCGCCGTCGGGATCCCCGCCCACGTCATCGAGAAGGGACGCGACAAGGACCCCTTTAGCCACAACAAGCTCCCCGACATCAACAAGGAGATGTTCGAGTACCTCCTGCGCCGCGTCGCCATCCTGGAACACGCGATGGTCCGCGACAACAAGGAAATCCTCGACCAGGAGATCGAACTGGAGAACATCTACGAATCCTTCATCAAAGCGATGAAGAACTAAGCCCCATGCCCCGCATCCTCGCTATCTCGCTCTTTTATACCGTGCTGACGGCCGTCTCCATGCTGGCCGTTTTGCCCAATTACGACGCCCTGCCCCCCATCGTCTCCGTCAGCGACCTGCTCAACCACGCAACTGCCTTCTTCGTCCTCTACATCCTGCTACGCTGTGCCCACGCCGGCCTCTCGACAGGTACTGTCTGGGGCCTGCTGACGGGCTACGCCCTGTTGATCGAGGCGGTGCAGTTTTTCCTGCCGACGCGCTTCGCTTCACTGAGCGACGTGGCGGCCGACGCCGCGGGCGTGCTGGCGGCATCGCTGCTCCTGGCGGTACTGCGGCGGCGGCGCGGATGCGGGCTTGCAGGCTGCACTACCGCAGAGAAAATGGTATAATTCCACCCATCAATATCTACACAGAGGTAAGTCATGCTTACAGACCGTATCAATGCCCTTTCCGAGTCGATCACCATCGCCATCACCACGCTGGCGCAGGAGCTTCGTGCCGAGGGCAAAGACATTCTGAGCTTCTCGGCCGGTGAACCCGATTTCGATACTCCCAGGGTCATCAAAGACGCCGCCATCAAGGCGATCAACGACGGATTTACGAAGTATACCGCCGTTGACGGCATCCCCGAACTCAAGGCTGCCGTTGCCCAGAAGCTCAAACGCGACAACGGCCTGGAGTATGCGCCGAACCAGATCATCGTCAACAACGGGGCCAAGCACTCCCTCTATAACCTCTTCGCCGCCACGATCCAGAACGGCGACGAAGTGATCGTACCGGCTCCCTACTGGGTCACCTACCCGGAACTCGTGAAGTACTGCGGCGGCACCCCGATCGAGATCGAGACCCTCGACGACGCCGGCTTCAAGATCACGCCCGAGCAGCTCAAGGCTGCCATCACGCCGAAAACGAAGATGCTGATCCTCACTTCCCCGTCCAACCCGACCGGCGCCGTCTACAGCCGCGCCGAGCTTGAAGCACTGGGCAAGGTCCTCGAAGGGACCGAGATCATCGTCGCCAGCGACGAGATGTACGAAAAGCTCATCTACGACGGCGAGTTCACCTCCGCCGCAGCCGTCAGCGACGATATGTTCAAGCGCACCGTGACAATCAACGGCCTGAGCAAATCTGTCGCGATGACAGGGTGGCGTTTCGGCTACATGGCTGCCGCTGACAGCGAACTGATTAAGGCGACGAAAAAGCTGCAGAGCCAGAGCACGTCCAACATCTGTTCCATCACCCAGAAGGCGGCGATCCCCGGCCTTAACGGCAGTGCCGACGACGAGATCGAGACGATGCGCCAGGCGTTCAAAGCGCGCCGCGACGAGGCGGTCGCCCTCTTCAACGCCGTCGACGGTCTCTCCGTCCTCTCCCCGGCAGGTGCCTTCTACCTCTTCGTCAACATCAAAGAGGTCGAGGGGGACTCCATGAAGTTCTGTAAAGAGCTGCTTTCCGAAAAGGGTGTGGCTGTGGTTCCCGGCGTCGGCTTCGGTTCCGACGGCTACTTCCGGTTCAGTTTCGCGACGGATATCGAGAGTATCCGCGAAGGGATCCGCCGCATCGCGGAGTTCGTCGCTTCAAAACGGGGCTGAGAGGCCCGCTTTCACCAGCGCTCCCGGGCGGGAGCGCCTTTTCCCGAAGACTTACCGGATCCCCTGCAGCGCCTCGATCACCGCATCGACGTTTGAAAGCGGGATATGGACCTTCCACTCCGGGTTCGCGGCGTCGCCCGAGAGGGAGATGCCGATACTCGCCACCGTGCCGCTGCCGGCACCGTAGGGTTCCTCGATCTTCATCACGGAGATCACCCCGTTCTTCGTACCTTCCAATGCAATCGTCGTCATATCAGCCATGATCTGTCCTTGTTAAAGAAAATGATGAAAATACTATAGCAGAAAATGGCCTGAGGGCGGCTTTAGAGCGGAAAAGGGGAAGAAAGACGCTTCACAGCGCCCCGCGCGATCAGCGCTTCAGAAGGCGGGCGAGGATGCCCTGGAGTTTGAGCCAGTCGCGGTGGCCCATCAGGGGGAAGCCGGCGTAGGTGCCGCCGGGTTCCTTGATGCTCTTCGTAACGCCCGAGCGCGCCGCAAGGGTCGTAAAGGGGGCGATCTCCAGGTGCCCCGCCGTCGCGCTCTGACCGCCCATGACAACGTTGCGCCCCAGGACCGTCGAACCGGAGATGCCGACGTGGGCGACGAGGATGGAGTGTTCCCCGATAATACAGTTGTGGCCGATATGGACGAGGTTGTCGATCTTCGTCCCGCGCTTGACGAGGGTGGAGGCGAAGACGGCGCGGTCGATCGTCGAGTTGCCGCCGATCTCCACGTCGTCCTCGACGACGACGTTGCCGTTCTGGTAGATCTTGACATGCTCGCCGAGCTTCGTATGGGCGAAGCCGAAGCCGTCGGTACCGATCGCGGCGCCGCTGTGGAGGATGCAGTTGCTGCCGACGCGGCAGTCGTGGTAGACGACGGCGTTGGCATGCAGGATCGTCCCGTCGCCGATGACGGCGCGGCTGCCGACATAGACGCCGGGCAGGATCGTACACCCTTTACCGACGACGGCACCGCGGGCGATCGTCGCCGTTTCCGCCACGTAGGTCCCTTCGCCGATCACCGCTTCGGGGGCAGTGTCGTCGACCAGGGCCGGCGCGAAGAGCTTCGAGGCCAGCGCCATCTTCAGGTAGGGCTCATCGTCGGCGAGGGCGATGCTCCCCGCTGGGACCTCCGCAGCCATCTTCGTCGCGATGAAGACAGCGGCGGCTTTCGTCGCCTTGAGGTCACCAAGGTACTTGGGGTTGTCGAGGAAGCTGATCTCCTCCTCCGAGGCGTCCTTGAGGGTGTTGATCCCCTTAATGGGACGGTCGGAACCCTCGAAGGCGATCCCGCAGGTACGGGCAACGTCGGAGAGTGCGATCATCGTTCAAGGGCGACCGCACCGCTGCGTACGATCTCTTTGGGGTTGAAGCGCTTGGAAGCCTCGAGGAAGTGCGTGACGCGTTTGGGCTCGTCGGCGACCATCGCGATGACCATGTCGATACCCGCGTTGACGATGCGGCCGTTGTAGGCGCGGCAAAGCGCCTCGATGTCGCTGACGCTCTCCGTGACCGGGAACTTGACCAGAGCCATCTCCTTCTCGACGAGGTCCGCGTGTTCATAAACCCGCAGAACCGGGATCAGCTTGTGAAGCTGCTTGATGATCTGCTCGATCACCCGGACAGAGCCTGAGGTGACAATCGTCAGGCGCGAGTAGCGGCTCTCGGGAATCGGCGCCACCGTCAGGGATTCGATGTTGTAACCGCGGGCGGAGAAGAGGTCGGTAATACGCGACAGCGTGCTCGACTCGTTGTAGACGATGACGGAGATGACGCGTCTTGCTTCGGTGATTTCTGCCATTACTTATCCTTGTATTCCAACATCATGTTAAAGAGCGAGCCGCCCGCCGGTACCATCGGCATAACGTTCTCCAGGCGCTCGATGGCAACGTCGATCATCGCGACGACGTTTTTCTCGACGGCATCCTTGAGTGCCGCGTCGAACTCCTCTTTCGTCTTGACCCGGTAGCCGACGCCGCCGAAGCTCTCGACGAGCTTGACGAAATCGGGCTGCATGCTCAGGTCCGTCTCGGAGTGGCGCTTGTCGTAGAAGAGCGTCTGCCACTGCCGTACCATCCCCAGGAAGTTGTTGTTGAGGATGACGTTGATGACCGGCAGCTTCTGCTCGACGGCGGTCATCAGCTCCTGGATGTTCATCAGGATCGAGCCGTCGCCGGTGACATTGATGCTGACGTGCTCGGGATCGGCCGCCTTGACCCCCATCGCCGCCGGGAAGCCGAAGCCCATCGTCCCCAGGCCGCCGGAGCTGATAAACTGGCGCGGACGGCTGAAGGGATAGAACTGCGCCGTCCACATCTGGTGCTGGCCGACGTCAGTGGAGATGTTTGCCTTGTCGCCGAGCAGTTCGCCGATGCGCTGGATAACCCACTGCGGCTTCAGGCGGTCGCTGTCTTCGCGGTAGGAGAGCGGGTGGAGCTTGTTGAAGTTTTCAATCGTCTCCAGCCACGGCGCGTAACGCGCCCCGTCGATCTGCTCCTTCGCCAGCGGCACCAGATCCTCAAGAACCGTTTTCAGGTCCCCGACAATCGGGTAGTCGGCGTTGACCAGCTTCGAAACGCTGGCAGGGTCGATATCGACATGGATGACATCGGCGTTCTTGGCGAACTCGGAGAGCTTGCCGGTAACGCGGTCATCGAAGCGGGCGCCCAGGGCGATAACGAGGTCCGTTTCGGACATCGCCATGTTCGCCGCGTAGGAGCCGTGCATCCCGAGCATTGAGATGAGCATCGGATTGTCATGCCCCATCGCCCCGCGCGCCATGAAAGTCTCGACCGCCGGGAGATTGCAGGAGGTGGCCAGGTCACGGACCAGTTCGGAAGCTCCCGAACTGATGACGCCGCCGCCGAGGTAGAGCAGCGGGCGCTTCGCCGCGCTGATCGCCTCGACCGCCTTCTTGATCTGGCGCATGTTGCCTTTCATCGTCGGCTTGTAGGTCTCCAGCTCTACCGGCTTGGAGTAGTCGAACTCGGCGATCTGCGCCGTGACGTCCTTGGGGATGTCGACGTGGACCGGTCCCGGACGGCCGGTCGCGGCGACATGGAATGCCTCTTTCAGGACGCGCGGCAGGTCCGCCGCATCGGTGACGAGGTAGTTGTGCTTCGTACAGGAGCGGCTGATGCCGACGGCGTCAATCTCCTGGAAGGCGTCGGTACCGATGAGCGACATCGGGACCTGACCGCTGATGACGACGAGGGGGATGGAGTCCATGTAGGCATCCGCAAGGCCCGTGACGGCATTCGTAAAGCCCGGTCCGCTGGTGACCATGGCCACGCCGACTCTGCCGGTGACTTTCGCGTAGCCCTCCGCCGCATGGATCGCCGCCTGTTCGTGACGGGTCAGGATATGTTTGAACGAGTTCTGCTTGTAGATCTCGTCATATACGTTCATGATCGCTCCGCCGGGGTATCCGAACAGCGTGTCAACACCCTCGGCGATCAATGCTTCAATGACCATCTGCGCACCGGTAATCTGCATGGTCGTCTCCTTGTCGTAATCACATGGGCCGCTTCGTCCGAAGCAGCCTTTTAAAAATCGGCTAATTATAGAGAATGCGAGCTATGATTTAGGTTAAGACCCTACAGATTATGTGCAGGCTTTAAGTTTTTTCGCAGTTCTCCACCGGGGCGCGTTCCTTCGCAGTAGGCCAGCGCCACCCCTTCGCGCAGGCCGTCGTCGACGATGACCGCCTCTTCGAACTCCAGCAGTTCATAGAAAGCCTCGACGATCACGACGCCGGTGACGATCAGGGTCTCCTTGCCGACGCCGACGTAAAGGGCGCGTTCGGCGTCCTCAAGGGCCATCAGCGCCTCCAGTGCCTCGCCGCACTGCCGCAGGCTCAGGCGCGTGCCGTTGATCTTTCGGGCGTCGTAGGTGTCGTAGGTCATCCCCTGCAAAAAGGCGGCGATCGTCGTCGGGGTGCCGGCAGTGGCGACGAAACACTCCGGTCTGCCCTGCGCGGCGTAGTAGTGCCGGACATAGTCCCGCACCGGTTCCAGCTCCGACCCGAGCAGCTCCCGGACGGCATCCGGCCCTGCGCAGCGCTGGGCGACGGTGACGATGCCGACGGGGAAACTGCGGCTCTCATAGGCCCCGCCGCGCTGGAAGATCACCTCCGTCGACCCCCCGCCGATGTCGATCAGCACGAAGTCGTCCGAGGGGAGCTCCAGCCGTTCGAGCCGGTTACGCACCGCCATCGACGTGAAGGCGGCCTCGGTCGCGTCGTCGATGATGCGAAACCGGACGCCCCCCTCCCGCGCAATGCGCTCAAGCGCCGCGTCGGCGTTGGAGGCCATCCGCATAGCCGCCGTGGTGACGGCGACGACGGTCTGGGAGGCGAAATCAAAAAGTGCCGCCGCCTCTTTCGCGGCGGCGACGATACGGTCGACGGCGGCATCGGAAATGACATCGCTTTCGTGCATCCCGTCCGCGGTGCGGACGATGCGCTCGAACTCCCTCCCCCACGTCTGCGTGGCACAGTCGTAGGCGATACAGCGAAAAGTATTGGACCCCAGGTCGATGGCGATCATGTTCTGCTCCGTTGAAGAAGCGCCAGGGCTTCCTCCTTGTAGTCGGGGAAGGCCAGCAGCGTCTCGCAGGCGGCTTCCCCGTTTTTGTAGTTGCCGGCGGCAAAGGCCCGCTGGGCCGTCGCGAAAAGCGCGTCACCGACATCCAGCATCGACCGGTAGGCGTCGCTCTGTTCGAGCTCCGGATGGTGCCGGACGATCTCCCAGGCCCGTTTCCAGTCGTGCCGGGCGATAAGATATTTGAAGTAGCGGTAGCGGCGGCCCGTCTCGATCACGTCGCGGATCGCCGCCGTCTTTTCGGAGATGCCGCGAAACGGCGCCAGCAGCGTATTCCCCTCCTCCTCCGTCGCGCTGTCGCACAGCAGCCGGGACGCCCGTTTGTAGCGCCGCTCCCACTCGGACTCCATCGCAAGGAAGACCCCGGAGGTCCGAAAGCTCGGGAACTTGAACGCCAGGTCGTAGGCGACGGCGTAGCGGCCGTTTTCGACGTGCGTTTTGAAGACCCCATACTCCTGCAGCCCGCGGCGTATCGCCGCGATCTTGCGCCGTTTCGCCCCGATGCCCTCAAAGGGAAGCAGCAGCGCTTCGGCTCCTTCGGTCCGGTCCGCGGTAATCAGGGTATCGACGCGCGCGACCACCCGCTCCCACTCCGCCTCCATCGCGCGAAACGGCGGGGAAAAGCGCACGGCGGGATTCCCCCGGGCCGTGCGGTAGATCGCGTCGTAATCCCGCCGCGCCAGCGCCTCCTCCAGAGGACGGCGCTCCCCGTAGAGATCGAAACAGCCGATCTCCCCCGAAGCGGTGCCTGCGGCAAGGCGCCCCTCGGGGGAGAGCACCAGGGCGGTGACCGCCCCCTCGAACTCCAGGTAGCGCGCTGCGATGCACTCCTGCCCCTCCAGGTCGTAGAGGGCGACGCGGCCGTTGGCACTGCCCGCGAGCAGCAGTGTCCCCTCGGCGTTGCAGCAAAACGCCGTCACCTCCGCCGAAACGGGTTCTAGACGCTGCAGCAGTTTCCCCTGCATCGTATCCCACAGGGCGATTCCCCCGCTACGGTCCCCCGAAAGCAGGCGCTCCCCCGCGACGAAACCAAGCGCCGTCACGGCGGTGGCATGGCTGCGCAGGATCAGCGGCGGACGCGCGCTTCCCGGCTGGGAGAGCTGTACGATCCGGTCGTATCCGCCCGTGGCCGCCAGGCTCCCCTCCGCGTTCAGGGCAAGTGCCAGCACCCCGTCGGAGTGGGCAGGCAGGTTGAAGGCGCGCTGGCCGCTTCGCAGCTCCCATGCCGCAACCCGGCCGTCCTCCCCCGCCGTCACGGCGTAGCGGCCCAGCGGGTCGATCATGACCCGCGACACGCCGCCGCGGTGCGCGCCGACGCGAAAGAGCGGCCGCTTCTGCTTGACGTTGCAAAGCTCCGCCTCCCCGCGCTTTCCGTCGGCGGCGATGCAGAGGTGCCCTTTGGGTGCGATGTCGATGGCGGTGGGGAGAAAGCCCTCCGGGAGGGGGAGCGTGAGATTGCCCAGAAGCCGGCACTGCTGAAGGTCGATCAGCGAAAGCAGGCCGTCGGCGCTGACCGCCGCCAGCGGCCCCAGCTCCAGGGGTTTGAGGCAGAGCACGGCAGCGCCGGTACGCAGCCGCCTGAGTGCCTTTCTGCCCGAACGGCTCACTCCCGCCATAACGCCTCCTTCGGCTTAATGCTTCGAACCGCCCGCCGGGTGCGGGCGGCGACCGCTACTGTTCGTTGCGGAGATAGCCGTTGGCCTGCAGCAGCGAGCGGATCTGCTCCTGGTGCTCGGGCCCCTTCGTCTCGAGATGGATCGTCACGTGCGCGTCCCCGTAGTCGAGGTCCGTCGAGGTGCGGTCGTAGGCGATCTGGACGATGTTCGCCGTCAGGTCCGTCAGGATCTGCGTCAGCGCCATCAGTGAACCCGGTTTGTCCACCAGGGTCACCGTCAGCTTCATCTTCCGGTAGGACTTCATCAGACCCTTCTCGATGATGACGGAGAGCAGGGTGACGTCGACGTTGCCCCCGCTGAGGAGCACGGCGACTTTTTTGCCCTTGAGCTCCGGGAGCTTGTTATGCATCACCGCGGCCACGCCGACGGCGCCCGCCCCCTCGACGACGATCTTCTGGCGTTCGAGCAGGAAGAGGATGGCGTTGGCGATCTCTTCGTCATCGACGCTGATGACGCGGTCGACGGTCTTGAGCATGTAGCCCAGGGTAACGGGGGAGGTGTCCCGCACGGCGATGCCGTCGGCGATCGTGCGGACCGAGAGGGTATCCTCGGCAACGCCCGATTCGAAGGAGCGCTTCAGGGCCGGTGCCCCCTCCGCCGTCACGCCGATCACCTGGATCGCGGGGTTCTTCGCCTTGATGGCCGCCGCCATCCCGCTGATCAGCCCGCCGCCGCCGACGGGGACGAGTACCGCGTCGATGTCGGGCTGCGCGTCGAGGATGTCCAGCGCGACCGTCCCCTGACCCGCGATGACGTCGTCGTCGGCAAAGGGGTGGACGAAGACGAGACCGTGCTGCGCGCCGAACTTCGTCGCGTAGGCGTACGCCTCGTCATAGTTGGAGCCGGCGAGGATGACCTCGGCCCCGTAGTGCTTGACGCCGTTGACCTTGGTCAGGGGCGTCGATTCGGGCATGACGATGACGGCGCGGCAGCCGAAGCGGTTGGCGGAGAAGGCGACGCCCTGGGCGTGGTTGCCCGCGCTGGCCGCCACGACCCCCTTGGCACGCTCTTCGGCGCTGAGGGAGGCGATCTTGTTGTAGGCCCCGCGGATCTTGAACGCCCCGGTGATCTGGAGGTTCTCTTTTTTCAATCGGACGTCGATCCCGCTCATCTCGCTGAGGATCGGGGCATAGGCGTAGGGGGTTCCGACGATGACGTCGCGGATGCGTTCACGGGCGGTTTCGATCTGTTCGAGGGTGACCACTACTGTCCTTTGCACAATGTGCGGTGTTCGACCATCGTACAGTGGTTCTGTACGACCTTCATCCCCGCATCTTTGGCCTTCTGCGCCGCGGCGTTGTTGACGATCCCCGCCTGGGCCCAGAAACATTTGACGTCACCGCGGGCGATGCAGGCGTCGGCGACGGCATCCAGGGCGTTGGGTTTGCGGAAGATGTCGACCATGTCGATCGCGAAGGGGATCTCCGCCAGGGAGCGGTAGACCTTCTCGCCGAGGATCGTCTCCTCTTTGGGGTAGACCGGCACGATCTTGAACCCTTCGGCCTGCAGGTAGGCGGCCACGCGGTGGGATGCCTTCTCCGGGTCCGGGGAGAGTCCCAGTACCGCAATCGTTTTCGTTTCGGCGAAAATCGCCCTGATCTCCTCGGGGTTGCTGTTGACCGACGGGAATTCGCATTCCATGACGCACTCCTTCTCTTGCGGGCGTTCCCGGGGTGAAACGTCTCCGCTAATTTCCGGCAATTATACCAAAAAGGGAGCGCTTCGGCGCCGCCCCGGGCGCCTACTCCTTCGCCGCGACGCGGTTCTTGCCGCCCATCTTCGCCTGGTAGAGCAGATGGTCCGCCCTTGAAATGAACTCGTCGAGCCCCTCCTCGGGGCGGTAGGCCGTCACGCCGAAACTGCAGGTGACCTCCACGGGGAGTTCGAAATCGTAGCTGTCGACGGCGTGGCGCAGCTTCTCGGCGACCGCCAGCGCCTCGTCGGCGGAGCTCCGCGACAGGCAGATGAGGAACTCCTCCCCGCCCCAGCGTCCCACCGCGTCCGTCCGCCGCACGTTGCCGACCAGCAGCTCCGCGATGCTCTTCAATGCCCGGTCGCCCGCGGCATGGCCGTAACGGTCATTGATCATCTTGAAGTCGTCGATGTCGAGGAAAATGACGCTAAAGGGGTCGCCGCTGCGCTCCGAGCGGGCGATCTCATCCTCCAGCCGTTCCGTCATACTGTTGCGGTTCAACAGCCGCGTCAGCATGTCGAAGGTCGCCATCTCCCTGATCTCGGCCATCTTCTGCATCAGCAGGTAGGCCAGCACGGCGCTGAGCAGTGCCGTCAGGAGGCCGAAGAAGGCCATCACGATGGCGTCACCGCGCAGTTGGATGATTGCGTTGTTCTCGTTGTACCCGATCAAATAGGCTGCACCGGGCTCGCCGGCGACGTTGGTAACGGGAAGGAAGGTGACGATGTAGCCGCTGTCGTAAAGGGCGAAACGCTCCCCCCTGGCCATGCGCGGCGACGCCTCCGGGCCAATTGCAAGCATCACGGCGTCGTCGTCAATCGCGCCCTCATCCTCATCGCTCAGCGCTTCATGGAGGTAGTCGCCGCTAATCAGGCTCGGGTAGTAGTTATTCTGCTCCTCCTGCCACACTTTCGCATCGACGAGAGCACGCTTCACGACGAAATCGATATGCTCCCCGATGACCGCTTCCATATCGCGCTGCAGTGCCTGAAAGGAGAGCGAGGTCTCGACGCTGCCGAGGTGGGTACCGTAGGCGTCGAACAGGGGGTAGACGTAGCGGAATCCGTTGTAGACCCGCCCCTCCTCGAACCCCTCGACGTAGCGCTTCTCCCGGTTGGCCAGGTCGATGGAGTAGCGAATGCCCTGCAGGCTGTCACCGAACTTGTCGGGGCGGTGGAAGCGCAGGAAACTGCTGCTGTCGGGAAGGTGGAAGTGGAGCTGCTTCAGGTTGATCAACTGCATCCGTTCGTAGGTGGGACGCAGCTTTTCGTAGAGGTTCCGGCGGACCAGTGCCTGCACTTCGGGATCGGCGTCGGCGGCCTCTTTGAAGATCTCGATCACCTCGGGCGTGTTGAGGACCTCGTCGAAGAGCAGCTTCGTCACCTTTTGGTAGCCAAGCCGCGTCGAGACGTAGACCTCCTCGAAGATCTGGACGTTGCGTTCGAGGATAAACGTCTTCTTCTCTTCGAAGCGCTGCCAGATCACGAAGCTCATGAACCCTTCCAGCACTGCGAAAAGCAACAACGATATGCCGAGGATCCGTCCGCTACTGAGTATCTCTTTCATGCCCCCACCTTGTTGCAGTTATTATATAACATCTTATACAACACCCTTCTCCTGCCCGAGGCGGTAGAGGGCGAAGTCGTACCGGACGGGGTCTTCGGGGTCGAAACGGCGCAGTGTCTCCGTCAGCTCCACGGCGGCCTGAAGGTCGTAGCTGCGGCGCTGCAGCAGGCCGAGGCGGTGGGAGACCTTGAAGGTATGGGTATCGAGGGGGATGATCAGGTCCCGCCGCGCGACCCTTTCCCAGAGCCCCATGTCGATCTGGTCGCGGCGGACCATCCAGCGAAGGAACATCATCCACCGTTTCATCGGGGCGGCGCCTTTCGTCTTCGCCGCCTCCCGGCCGATCAGAAAGCCGTATCCCCGGCTCTCGTAATCGTTGGCGCGGCGCAGGGCGGCGATCACGGCGTTGAGGCCCCCGACAACGCTGCGCCCCTCATCGTACCCCCGCATGAAGAGCTCCTCCAGCGTCCCCGCCCCCTTTAGGCGGCGCAGGGTAATGAAGAACTGGGCGATATCCTCTCCCGTTTGGAACCTGTAGTAGAGGCCGCCGAGCTCCCGCCGGATCGCTGCCTCGTCCGCGTCGAGCAGCGCGAAATCGAGCCGGTCGAGAAAGGCGACGATCGCGTCGGCGCGGCCGTAGCCGAAAAGCGCGCAGACCAGCGCGATCCAGGGGTCCCGGTGGCGCAGGGCGACGAGGACCGGGTCGGGCTTTTCGTAGCTGACTTCCCCCGCCCTGTCGCGCAGCAGGACCTCCGCATCGAGACGCCGTTTCAGTTCGGCTTGGGAGAGGCGCATCAGTCCACTTCGAGCTGGTAGAGCTTCTTGCGCTCGCTCGAGCCCGCGATATTGAGCTGCTTGCGGTACTTGGCGATCGTGCGGCGCACCATCTTCACCTTGAATTGCTCCTGGATCAGCTCCAGCAGCTTCACGTCGCTCAGCGGCTTCAGGCGCGGCTCATCGCGCACGAGCCGGGAGAGGTACTCCTTGATCGCCGCGTTGGAGACGTCCTCGTCGATGGCCGTCGTGAAGAACTCCTTCATCGGGTAGACCCCGCGGTCGCAGGCGATGTACTTATTGGCAATGGCCCGTGAG
>QKCD01000057.1 GCA_003245815.1 Sulfuricurvum sp. | reverse complement strand
TAATTATAGTATTGCGGATCGCCGCTTCAGCTCAATAATCTGTTATCGATGCGATGCGGGTGTATCCCGTTTCCGGCTGAATCGTAATTAATGCCTCACCTCCCGCCGCTATCAGCCGGATCGTACATTCGCTCGTCACAACATGATGCGGTGTTACTAGATCGTAGTGCGGCCGACCCAGTTGGTCGAAAGCAAAATAGTGGTTACTTCCGAAGCAACCGCCGCCGAGTATGATATCTTCGATGCCATACTTTTCCGAGAGGATGACGCCGTTATAGGTATAGTTCTCCTGGTTACAATCGTTATTCACATAGAGCTGCCGACGAGTGAGCGGGTCCCGTGCACGCTCATTATAATCCGCGTTGCCTCCCTGATTCCTATCACTGAAGACAATATAGTATTTTCCCCCACCGGTGCAGTTGCGAAAACTCATACGCCACATCGCTTTGTACCATGTCTCGTTATCGTCCCGGTATAGATTATCGTTAAGTGCTAGGTGCTGGGTGTGCCGGATATGCGATACGAGCTGCTCCGCAGCTTCATAGAGGGTGTCCCTCTCGACTCGCGGGATCACTACCGCAGCGAGGATCCCGACGACCACAATGACAAACACCAGTTCCAGAAGCGTAAAGGCATTTTTCATATTTAACAACTATTTTGATTTTTTACTGTTATTTTATGCAGTCAAACTGAAATCTCGCTAAGAGCTATGCTATGACACTACGTAAATCAGAGAGGTTGAGGGGGAAAAGCGGAAATTGGGATGTGGAGCCGGGGGCGCTGCCTACGGGCAGGTATCGCCTGGCCAGCAGATATAGGCGTAACCGGTCTCGGGACGCATACGGATCGTAGCCGTCTCCGTGCCGTCGGAAACATTGATATCAAAGTTAGCGGTGAGCAGGTACAGTGTTGGAGTCGTTGGGTTTGCAGCAGTAAAGAGATACGGACGGCCAAGATTGTCAAATGCCAGTTTCGTCGTATTGACCCCGCCTCCGGCATTGATCGTAACACTGTACTTGTCGTTTAGGTCGTAATCATTGTCACCAGCCATACCGTTCATCGCAACATGTTTTAAAGGGTCTTGCGCATAGACACCGTTGGTCGTAACGCCTTTGGAGATCGCATACTGGCTATTCGTACTGTCCAGCGTGATGCGCCAGCGATTCTGGAACCAGTTGACGTTGTTGGCATCGTACACATTGTCGATCAGGGCCAGATGCTGCGTATATTTGATATGCGAAAGCAGATGTTCCGTCGCTTCGTATAGCGTATCACGATCCATCCGCGGGATGAGTGCCGCTGCCAAAATACCGACTACGACAATGACAAAAACGAGTTCAAGCATGGTAAAGGCGGACTTTTTCAACGAAATTCCCTCTGTCTGGATTATCGTACATTATAGCACAAAGAGATCGGCAGAGCGGTACTGGATTATCGTACATTATAGCACAAAGAGATCGGCAGAGCGGTAAACGAACGTTTGGGGAAGGCGTATTGGATGGGGGGCAGAGGAGCTCTTAGAGCTCTTCCGCCTGTTCGACGTTGTAGAGGATGTCGTCTGTCGGATGGCGGTACATCGGCATGCCGAGACGTTTTTCGTCAAGGATGTGGCCGATGAAGCCGATGGAGCGACCGACAACGAAGAATGCGTTGAGCGCACCCGCGTCGATGAAGCCGTCGATCTCCTCTTCGGTGTAGCCCAGGGCACGCCACATGTCGACCATCAGGATACCGATGGTACCGTCGACGTTGAGGATCAGGTTGTCCTTTTTGGACGTCGTCAGTTTTTCGACTTCAAGCGCGTATTCAAGCAACGGCGTTGACGGGAAGTTTTCAGCCGCGAACTTTTTCAGGCCGCTGACGCGCAGGTCCGGGTTGCGGACGGACTTGATACGGTGACCGATGCCGGAGATCGTTTTCCCTTCTTTCTTCATGTAGTCGATGAACTCCGCCGGGCTCATGCCGTTGTCGTTCGCGTACTTGAAGTAGCGTGCCGCGTCGTCGATCGCGCCGCCGAAACGCGGTCCGATCGTCAGAAGACCGGTGACCAGTGACGAGATAACGTCTTTACCGGCACGGGCCGTGACCTTCGCGTTGTGTGCACCGGAAACTGCCGGACCGTGGTCTGCAACAGTCTTGATGACCGTTTCGATAAACTGCGTCGCCCACTGCGGGTAGCGTTTCTTGAACCAGAGCAGGGATACGACATCGCCGATGCCGAAGCCCGTGTCCGGAGTCGCGACGGAGCTGATCGGGTAACCGGCGTAGGTCGCCTCGTCACCGCGGTCATCGGAGATCGTACAGATGAACTGCTTCGCGCGGCGTACTTTCGGAACTTCGCGCAGTGCCGGCTCTTCGATCTCGCCGATCACGCCTTCTGCTTTCAGCTTCGTGTAGACCTCGTTGATCTTCGCCGGAAGGTCGTTGAAGGATTCCGGTACGTAGATACCGGCTTCCGCCATCGCCTTGTTCTTCGCAGCCGCTGTCTCAGCGTCGGCATTCGCGGAAGCACCCGCGTGACCGAACTGGACACCGGAGCTGAAGTGCTTGGCGATCGTACCGATACACCACGCGATAATCGGTTTCGTGATCTTGCCGGACTTGACCGCTTCGATCACTTTGTACTCTTCCGTACCGCCAACTTCGCCGAGCAGGATCATGTATTTGACCTGCGGGTTGTTCTGCATACGGAGCAGGTTGTCGATGAAGACGGAACCGACGAAGCGGTCGCCGCCGATCGCAACACCCTCGGCAATGCCGTCGGCATTGATGGAGATGATGTTGGAGAGCTCGTTGAAGAGACCGCCGGAGCGCGTCACCAGGCCACAGGAACCTGCACGGTGGAGCTTGGAGTTGATGATGTTCTCGATCGTACCGCCGACGTTTGCGATCTTGAATGCACCCGGTGCGATACCGCCGACCGTTGCCGGCCCGATAACCGTGACACCGGCGTCACGTGCCGCCTGATTCATACCACGGGCAAGACGCTCCGGGATACCTTCCGCCGTGACCATGATCGTCTTGAACTGGCCTTTGAGGCTGATCGCTTCCATCGTGACGTCGTACGCCGTACGGAAGGAGGCGAAGTTCAGCAGGACGTCCGCGTTCGGATGAGCTGCCGCCGCATCCGTCGTGTTGCGGAACACCGGTACCATGATCTCGTCCGGGCCGTAGAAGAACTTTTCGAATTTGTTGTTGGATGTCGGAGCTACGATCGCCGCAACGGACGGCTTCTCACGGCTGATGACGTAGTCGTAGTCCAGCATGCGCTGGATCGCGCTCGCATTGTTGTTCCAAAAAATCGCTTGTGTATCTTTAGTAAAAAGTGCACCCATTATCGTTCTCCTTACTTCTCGAGAGCCATACGCACGATGTCAGTGACGTGAGTTTCCGGCCCATAAACTTCAATGTACAGACCGAGGCGGTCCGCTGCTTCTTTGATATCCTTGAGACCCTTTTCGTAGTTCGGTCCACCGCGGCGTACGTAGATACGCGTGTTGTGCGCTTTCATCTTGTCTGCGTAGCTTTCAAACGCCTGGATGATGCCGGTAAAAGTCTTTGCAACGTCGGTGAAGTTCGCAATTGCACCGCCGATGATGAGGATCTTGTCGCGGCCTTTGGTGTCTTTGTGGCGGGTCATCAGGTCAAGGACCGTTTCCGCGTAGAACTTCGTCTCGCCCGTTGTCGGACCGCCGGAGTACTCGCCGTAGTTCGCCAGGTCTTTGACGTCACCGGAGAGGTCGGCAATCGTATCGGCGTAAACGACAGAAGCACCGCCGCCGGCGACCATCGTCCAGATGCGGCCCATCGGGTTGAGAATCGTCAGTTTCAGGGATGCGCCGGACTTCGCGTCCGCTTCGGCGATCGCTTTCTCTTCCGGGGACTGGTCTTCCATACCGAATGCCGTCGGGTACTCGGCGCCGCACCATGCGTCGCCCATCATGAAGCCCGCCGTGTCGTCAAGGCGCGCCACGAGGTCGAGGATCGCCATTTCGTTGTTGGCGAGCATGACGATCGGGTTGATCTCGAGGTAAGCGAAGTTCAGGTCGCGGTAGAACTTGAAGAACGCGATCGCGAAAGAGGTAAAGCTCTCTTTGTTGGCTGCCGGGATATCAGCGGGAACGTTGGCGCGGATCGCGTGTTCCATGTCGGCGTCGCTCATCGTGATGGGGATCGCCACTTCGTTAACCTTCTCGTCCCAACCCTCTTCGACTTCCATGCCGCCTTCTGCAGACATGTAGAGGACGTCGTCTTCACCGACGGTCGTTGCAGAGATGTAGTACTCCTGCTCTTGAGTGTGCGGCGTGAAAGGCTCTACGACGAAGTGCGTCAGTCTGCCGTGCTGGCCGGAGAGCAGCGTGACGTCGTGGGACATCTTCTCGTCGATCCATTTGGCAGCGTCTGCCAGGGTAACGTCACCCGGTTTGTTCGTTCTGAAAAGTACCAGGTTGTTTTTACCGCGCTTACCAAACAGCATGTCCGGCTTGGCAACCAGTGCTTCCTGCTTCAGCCACTCGAAGCCATGTTCTTCAGCTTTTGCGAGCAGTTCCGCACCGCTGGTGACCAGTACCGATTTAAAACCGTAGTGGAAACCGCTGAAATATTTTTCCCAGTGTTTGGAGAAAATTGCTTTGCCGTCGTATTCACGAATCGCTCTTTGAGCCATTGCAACTCCTTCTAAAATATGTTAGTGGAGATTATATCACGGTTTATGATACCGATTAGCTTTCGTTAAGGTTCAGAGGGGTAAGAATCTCCATTTTTGGGTATTTTGGTGACATTTACCCGATAAGCGACATATCTGCTGTAACTAATCGTTACATTTTCTCCCTCGGAGTAGGATCCTTCGCGCATCCGGTACTCCGAACACTCCCCGATCCCGTAGAAACGCAACCGCAGCTGCATCCGGGGATCGTCGGAATCCACACAGGTGATCCCCCGCGCCTTCAAAGCGTGTGCCAGCTCCTTGGCCACATGCTGACGGTGGGCGAAATGTTTCTGGTCGGGCTGCAGGAAGAGGTAGACCTCCTTGTTGAAAAAGACCAGCAGGGCGTTGACGACCAGCAGGGCCAGCGACACCCCGAAGATCAGCCGGTACTTCTGGCGGTAGATCTTCAGACGTACCCGGTAGGAGTGAAAAAAGGAGCGCGCCGCCAGGGGCATCGCCAGGATCAGGTAGGGGGCGAAGAGCTGAATTTCCAGTACCTGCCGGAAAGAGAGCAGCAGCGAGAGCAGCAACGGTACCGTTGCCAGGAACCAGAGCAGCGTAAAGTGCTTTAAAACATAATGCCGAAAAAGCGTATAGACGAGGTAGATGAAAACGATCGGCGAAAAGATCACCGCATAGAGCCCCAGCGTATCGAGGAAATGCCCCTTGGGGGTCCCGTGGGCGTCAAAACCGTGCAGATAGAGACTCAGTACGAAAAGGAACGATGCTACGGTGATCAGCAGACGCTCGCGCCGGTAGAGGCCGAAGATAAAGAGGCCGAGGTAGAGCGGGGAGAAGGCACCGTCGATGCAGAGCATTGGTACCGCCAGCGCCATTGCGGCCCACTGCCGCCACTCCCAGAAATAGACGAAGAGCAGCAGGATCAGGATCACGAGGGCGCTGTTGTCCACCAGCAGCGCCGAACTGCTGACACCCGGCAGCAGCATAAAGATCGCCACCAGCCAGAGACGGTCGGAGTCCCGTTTGAGATAGCGTCCCGAGATTTCGAAAAAGAGGATCGCGGAGAGCAGGTGCATGACGATCGTCGGAAGGCGCAGCGCCAGGTCGGTCTGGCCGAAGAGGGCGACCGACCCCTGGATGAGCAGGTGTAGGAGGGAGTCGGATTCGTAGAAGGTGCGGGCTTCACGGTAGCTGATCGAGATCCCGCCGCTCTCGAGGAACAGGACCAGTGCATCAACCCCAAGGAAGACGAGGAAGATGCGCCATCCGCTCATAGTTTCAGGAAGTTCTCCAGGATTTCGTAGCCGAATTCGCTCATGATCGATTCGGGATGGAACTGAACGCCGTAGATCGGCCGGTCCTTGATCTGCAAGGCCATGATCTCATGGTCATCCATGCTGTAGGCCGTCGGCACGATCGTCTCGGGCAGCCCCTCGGGATCAACGGTCAGCGAGTGGTAACGGGTTGCCGTAAAGATCTCTGGCACTTTCTTGAAGAGCAGGCACTCCCCTTCGCGCTCGACCTTTGAGGTCTTGCCGTGCATCATGTTCTTCGCCCGGACGACCTTGCCCCCGAACGCCTGGGCGATGCTCTGGTGCCCCAGGCAGATCCCCAGGATCGGGGTCGTCTCCTTGAAGCGGTCGATCACTTCGAGGCTCACCCCGGCATCATCCGGTGTCGCCGGGCCGGGGGAGATGATGATCTTCTCCGGATTCAGGGCTGCGATCTCGTCGACGCTCATCTCGTCGTTGCGGATCACCTTGAGATCCGCTCCAAGTTCCAGGCAGTACTGGACGATGTTGTAGGTAAAACTGTCATAGTTGTCGATCATCAGGACCATGGTCTTGTACTTCTCCCCATACGTGTCGCGCCGTAAATGATGCGATTCTACCCACTCTTCTTTTGATTTCCCATTAAAACGGCCGCTTAGGGCGGGAGGGGCCGCAGTGTGTCACCTTTACGTCGATGGCAATCGGTTCATAAGCGGCGCTTAATACACCCCTCATAGCAGTTTCAATATAATGGGCACCGTTTACCCGAACCAGGCGTTCAAAATGCCACCCTGCCGGCTGCAGCCGGGGTGTGCCACGTCTGAGGGTTCGACAATTCATCCGTTTCATAGAAGGAGTGGCGATGCGGTATGGCCTCTTAATTCTCTTCCTGGGTATTCCCCTGCTCTGCGCCGACACGCCGGACCAGAACCGCACCGCATCCGCCCCCTATGATCGCTATCAGCCGGTGGGAAGCGCACAGCAGTGCATGACCGACGTGGGTGCCCTGCTCCGGGCGGGATACCGCAACTACCCGAGCATCCACGCCTCGCGTCAGTTGATCCTGGCGGCGGACGCCCAGGTGCAAAGCGCCAAGTGGAACTACTTCCCCACCCCCACCATCGACATCGCCCAGAGGGCGGGGCGCATGGGCGCGACCCTGAGGCTGGAGCAGCCCCTCTGGACCGGGGGCAAGCTCGACGCGACACGGGCCTACGCCCTCTCCCAGAAAGAAGAGGCCCGCTTCACCCTCGGAGAGAGCGGCTACGCCCTGGCCGAGCGGATCGTGGAGATGCTCCAGACCTACATCCAGGCGGAGGGGGAGATCGCAGGCTTCAGCGAGGGGAGGGAGCAGCTCGAAACCCTGGCGCAGATGCTTGAACGGCGTATCGGCGCGGGGGTCTCTTCAGAGTCGGACCGGGAGCTGCTCGAATCGCGCATCGCCCAGATCGGTTCGGACCTGACGGCGGCCCGGGCCCGCTCGCGGATGGCCAAAGCGCAGCTTGAGCTGCTGACGGGCGAGTCCCTGCAATGCGCCGTCGGTTTTGAAGACGACCCACTCCTGCAGCAGGAGCGCCCGATCGAGGCGATGACCGAGGCACTGCTGCAGACGCACCCCGCATTGCAAAGAGTGATGGCCAAAATCGGCACGGCCGAGGCGGAGCAGCAGCAGGCTGACGCCGCCGTCATGCCCAACCTCTCCGTTCGCGCCGAACACCAGCACGGCTCGCTCTACGCCGATGACGTCGGCAACGACACCTTCGTCTATGCCGCCCTCACCTTCAATCCCGGCGCCGGCTTTTCCGCCCTTTCGGAGATGGAACGCGCCCGCTTCAAGGTGCTGCAGGCCCAGGACGAGATGGGGGTCAAGACCCAGGAACTCAAGGAGGGCCTCGTACGCGACTACACCGACTACCATGCGGCGCTGGAGCAGATGGAGAGTATAGAGCGCACCGTCGAGGCCGCCTACAGGGTTATGGCCTCCTACACCCGGCTCTTCATCGCCGGCAAGCGGCAGTGGCTCGACCTGGTCAACAGCTCCCGCGAAGTGACCCAGGAGAGCGTCGCACTGGCTGTGCTGCGCGCCCTATGGATCGGTTCGGCCTACCGGCTGGCCCTGCAGACGGGGCAACTCGTGTTTGAAGAAGAGGAGAAGCGTCCATGATCTACCACGATACGCAGCGGCTCAAAAGCGACCTTGCCTGGCTGACCCAGGAGTGTTCCCTGCCGGAGTTTGCGGCCTCGCGCTTCACCGCCTACGAGCTGACCATGCTCCAGCAGCGGGTTTCCGACGTCAAGGAGAAGAGCGTCCGCCATCTCTTTGCCCAGCTCTTCGAGACCTTCGGGCTGAAAAAGGCGCGCTGGAACAAGAAACTCACCCAGCAGGCCCTGCCGGCCCTGGCCCTGATCCCAGGGGAAGGCCTCCGCGTTGTCATCACCCGCGAGGCGGACGGCAACTGGAAAAGCGAGGGGCCGGGGGGCATCCGCAGCGAAAAGGCCTACCCGCCCGGCACCCTTTTCGCCGCCCTCAAATCCCAGCGGCGCGACGAGGAGCTCCGTTCCGCCGGCGCGATGTTCAAAGCCGTCGCCTGGCAGCAGAAGCCGCTGCTCTTCTACGCGGCCGTCGCCTCGCTCAGCATCAACATCCTCGCCCTGGCGACCTCCTTTTTCAGCATGCAGGTCTATGACCGGGTCATCCCCACCCAGGGGATGTCGACCCTGACGGTTCTGGGCGTCGGCGTCTTCGCCGCGATCTTCCTGGAGATGCTGCTGAAGCTGTCGCGCTCGCACCTCTACGACCACGCCGCACGGAGCATGGACATCGCCTATTCCCACGACATCTACCACCGTTTCCTGAAGATCCGCCTCGACGCACTGCCGCGGAGCATCGGCACCCTTTCGGGGCAGCTACAGGGCTACGCGACGGTCCGCGGCTTCATCGTCTCCGCTGTCAACTACGTCTTCATCGACTTCCCCTTCTCCATGATCTTCCTCGCCGTCATCATCATGCTGGCGGGGTGGATGATGGGGCTGATCGTCGTTCTCTTCCTCGCCACGGCGATCCTCGCCGGCCTCTTTTTCCGCCGGAAGATCGAACGCCTCACCAAGAACTCCTCCCTCGCCTCGCACCAGAAACTGGGCCTGCTGGTCGAAAGCGTCGAGAATGCCGAAAACGTCAAGGCGACGGGGGCCGGGTGGAGCCTGCTGGGGCGCTGGAACACCCTCACCGAGGATGCGATCGCCGACGACATCGCCATCCGCCACTACAGCGAGATGTCGACCTACCTCTCGGTCTTTTTCCAGCAGTTCAGCTACATCTCCCTCGTGGCGATGGGGGCCTACCTCGTCAGCAACACGGAGACGCTCACGATGGGGGGGCTGATCGCGACGACGATCCTCTCGGGACGGGTCCTCTCCCCGATCGCGATGCTACCGAACCTCCTCGTGCAGTGGGGCCGGACCCGGATCGCGGTGGAGGACATCGACCGCGTCTACGCCCTTGAACGGGACAACGAGGGGGTCGAGCGCCCCCTCTCCCCCGCGGTGCTGCACCCTCGTTTCCAGTGTGAACAGCTCCGCTTCGGCTACGGGGAGAACCCCGCCCTGCAGGTCGCCCGCCTGGAGATCGCCCCCGGGGAACGGGTCGCGATCCTCGGGATGATCGGTTCGGGGAAATCGACCCTTCTCAAGCTCCTCTGCGGCCTCTACAAACCCCAGCAGGGGCAGGTGCTGATCGACGGGATCGACATGCACCACCTCTCCCGAAACCGCCTTAACGAGACCCTCGGCTACCTTCCCCAGAACGTCCGGCTGATCTCGGGGAGCCTGCGCGACAACCTCCTGCTCGGCCTGGCCGGCATCGATGACGCCGCCATCATGGAGGCGGCCCGGATGTCGGGCGCGATCGCGCTGATCAACGCCCTGCCCCAGGGCCTCGACACCACGATCCCCGAGGGGGGCGAAAGCGTCTCCGGCGGCCAGAAGCAAATGATCGCCCTCACCCGGCTGCTGCTGATGGAGCCCCGGGCGTGGCTGCTGGACGAACCCACGGCCAACATGGACGACCGCAGCGAACGGCAGCTACTCGAGGCGATCGAGCAGAAGCTGACGCCGGAACAGACCCTGATCCTCGTCACCCACAAACCCGCCCTCCTCCGGCTGGTCGAGCGCATCATCGTACTTACTCCGCAGGGGATCGCGATGGACGGCCCCAAGGAGGCGGTCCTGCAGAAACTCAACCCGGCGTCACAGGCCCGAAAGGATGGTGGGCAATGAGCACGGAACGACTCCCCTACAGAGAGCGGCTGCATCCGATGTGGATGATCTTCGGCACCCTCTTTTTCGTCATCATCCCCTTCTTCGTCTGGGCCTCCTACGCCCATCTCGACCAGATCTCCCACGCCCAGGGGCAGGTGATCGCCGCGGCGAAGACCCAGGAGATCCAATCGGCGATCGACGGCGTCATCGAGAAGATCGACGTCCGGGAGGGGGCCCACGTCAAACGCGGCGACCGCCTCGTCCTGCTGGAGAAATCCCAGGCCCAGGCCGCCTACGACGACAGCCGGGCGAAGGTCGCCGCCCTGCAGGCGACCCTGGCGCGGCTTCGGGCCGAAGTCTACGAAAAGCCACTGAGCTTTCCGAAACTGCTCCGGGAGTACCCCGAGTTCATGGAGAACCAGCAGGCCCTCTTCCAGCGGCGGCAGCAGGTCCTCAACGACGAGATCTCCGCCCTCTCCGAGTCCCTCGCCCTGGCCGAGGAGGAGCTCAACCTGAACCTGCCGCTGCTTGAAAGCGGGGATATCGGCGCGACGGAGATCATCCGCCTCAAGCGGCAGATCGCCGACCTCAAGGGGAAGATCTCCAACACCCGCAACAAGTACTTCCAGGAGTCCCAGACGGACATGACCAAGGCCGAGGAGGAGCTCTCCACCAAAGAGCAGGAGCTGGCCGACCGCCAGATCACCCTGGAGCGGACGACGATCGGCGCGCCGATGGAGGCCATCGTCAAGAACATCATCGTCACCACCCAGGGGGCCCGCGTGCGCCCCGGGGACGTTATCATGGAGCTTGTCCCCTCGGGCGACGAACTGATCGTCGAGGCGAAGATGCGCCCCTCGGACGTCTCCTTCGTCAAGGTCGGCCAGAGCGCCGCGGTCAAACTCGACGCCTATGACTACAGCATCTACGGCATCTTCCGGGGAAAGGTGAAATACATCAGCCCCGACACCCTGGTGGAGAATACGGCGGAGGGGGAACGCTACTTCTTCCGCGTCCTCATCGCCATGGAGCAGACCGAGCTTGTTGCCAAGAACGGCCAGCGCATCGACCTCACCCCGGGTATGACGGCCCGTATCGACATCGTTACGGGCAACCGCAGCGTCCTCACCTACCTCACCAAGCCGATCATCAAAACCTTTTCCGAAGCCTTCCACGAACGCTGAGAAGGGACCGGAAACGGTTCTTTGGCGGGGCGGGAGAATCCCTCCCGTGCCCTCAGATGACGGTGATGTCCTGCTGGACCCAGATATCCGCATCGGCCGTACCGCCGATATCGTAGGTGTTGTAGATGACGCCGCCGACGTCCTGCGTTCCGGTAAAGGTCTCGCCCGTCAGGGTCACCGTATCGCCGCCGTTACCGGTGACGTAGAGGGTATCGGTTTCGTTCAGCGCCAGCAGGTCGCTGTACTCCAGCGTCAGCGCGTTGTCCCCCGTACCCGTCAGGTCGATCGTATCGATCCCGATGATCTGGGCATCGTCGATGGCGGTCAGGTCGATGCTCACCGCCGCGCCGATAACATAGAGGGTGTCCGCCCCCGTGCCGCCGTCGATTGTATCCTCCGCGTCAAAGGCCAGCATGTCGTCGCCGGCATCGCCGTTGAGGGTATCCGCGCCGCTGCCGCCGATAAGCAAATCGTTGTTGTCCCCCCCGTTGAGGGTGTCGCTGCCCGCGCCGCCGCGCAGGACATCGTCGCCGGCGAGGCCGTCGAGGGTGTCATCCCCCCCGTAGCCGTAAAGGCGGTCGGCGTCGGCGGTACCCGTCAGTATTTCGCCTGCCGCCGTGCCCTCCTGGACCCCTACATCCGCTGACTGTGTCGAGAGGAGTCCGAGATTGAGCAGGTCGGTGCTGGAGTCCGAACTGGTCACCCCACTCGTGTCCGTCGCATCGATGGTCAAGGTGCCCGCGACAGATATCACTAAAGCAGGATTTTCAAAAACGATGGTCGAGAGCAGTTCGTTAAGCGCAATATTGTCCATCGCCCCGCCGGCGCTGTTCGTGATCGTGATCTCCGAAGCAGCGATCGTATTGTTATAGGAGATGTTTAGGCCAAGCTCGGCGGCCATATCGCTGGAGGCGATGATGTTGAAACTGCCGACGGCCAGCAGCGGCGAGTAGGTCACGACGACCGTCTCGATGTCGTTGTTCTCGTCAGCGGCGGCAACGAGCTGGGCGGAGGTGTCAAGCAAGCCCAGCGCGTTGGCACTGACGAGCCCAAGCAGCGCTCCCTGGGAGGCGCTGACGGCCGGCGCTACGTTGACCATGGCGCTGTCGGCGGATGTCGGACCGGTGTTACCGGCCAGGTCCGTGATGGTGGTCGTCACCGTCAACACTTCGCTGCCAACCGGAAGGACGCTGGAAATGGTTACCGTATCCCCGGCGGCGACATCGGTTCCAACCGTATAGGTAAACTCCTCCGACGTCAGTGCATTCGTTACCGTGACAACATCGCCATCCTGGGCATCCGTCGGAATGCCGACCGTGATGTCCGTCGTCGTCGCGCCCCCCTGTTCGGTGCTGCTGATGCTGCCGCTGTTGTCGGCATCGAGCACGATCGCTACCGATGCCGCGGTCGGCGGCGGTGTCGTATCGATCGTCACCAGCTGGACCGCTTCCGTGCCGCCGTTGCCCGCATCATCCTCGACCCGCATCCGGATCGTCGCCGTACTCGTCAGCGCCGCGTCATCGTAGTTGACAGCCGCACCGGTGACGGAGGATGAGATATCGGTCCATGTCGCCCCGTCGTCGTTGCTGTACATCAGCCGCTCGTCCGCCAGCAGGCCCGCCGACAATGTCCCGGCTACGGTCAGGCCGTCATTGTCATTGGTGATAAAGTCATCCGCAGCAGTGCCGCTGTCAACGGTAATGCTGTCGATCGTCACCGTCGCCGTCGGCGGTGTCGTGTCGATCGTCACCAGCTGGCTGTCTTCGGCGGCAGGGTTGCCGGCGAGGTCCTCGACCCGCATCCGGATCGTCGCCGTTGCGGTCAGCGCCGCGTCGTCATAACTGACGGCCGTACCGGTGACGGAGGAGGTGATGTCGATCCACGTCGCCCCGTCGTCGTTGCTGTACATCAGCCGCTCGTCCGCCAGCAGTGCCGCAGAAAGCGTCCCCGATACCGTCAGGCCGTCACTGTCGTTCGTCAGGAAGTCGTCCGAGGCGATGCCGTTGTCCTCGGTAATCGCATCGATGGTGACCGTCGTCGTCGGGGCGATCGTGTCGACCGTCACGGCATCGCTGCCCGCCGGCCCCGCGTTGCCGACGATATCGACCGTCGCCGTAGTGATAGTCAGCGTCTCGCCTTCAGCGGGCAGGGCTACGCCGGTGATCGTCTGGATCGAATCCGCCATCACCGTCGTACCGTCAACCGTATAGGTGGCAATGACCGCCGATGTCAGCTCGTTCGTCACGGTGATGACGTCACCGACCTGTGCATCCGTCGGGATGCCGATCTCCACGTCGCTCTCCGTCGCCGTGCCCAGTTCCGCCGCATTGATGTAACCGTCGTTATTGGCGTCGACCAGGATCGCCACCGACGGCGCCGTCGGCGACGGGGTCGTATCGATCGTCACCAGCTGGCTCGTCTCGGCACCGTCGTTACCCGCCGCGTCCTCGACTTTCATCCGGATCGTCGACGTGCTCGTCAGCGCCGCGTCGTCATAGCTGACGGCCGTACCGCTGACGGAGGAGCTGATGTCCATCCAGGTCGCCCCGTCATCATTGCTGTAGAGCAGGCGCTCGCCTGCCACCAGGGCCGCCGAGAGCATCGCCGTGACCGTCAGACCGTCCGTATCGTTGGTAATGAAGTCATCCGTCACGCTTCCGCTGTCGACATCGATGGCTGTGATCGACGCCGTCGTCGTCGGAGCAGTCGTATCAATGACAATGCCAAGCCCCTTGGACTGTGCCGACTCAGCGCCACCGCCGTCGGTCACCGTCCAGGTGACGGTATGGCTCCCGTCCGCAATCGGACTGTCCGGCGTCAGTGTCATGGCGACCGGGTCATAGGTCGACGGGACAAGGACCCCGTCCACGTAAAGGTTCGGCGTACTTCCCGCGGGGGGGGCCGGGATCAGGAAATCGGGGGTACTGTCCGCCGTGTAGTTGTCCGTATTGCTGATCCCCGTATCGGTTTCAGGCGTCATGTCCGGGGCCGGGGAGCGGGTATCCTTGTTATCGTCATCCCCGCCGGCCATCGCAAGGCCGAGTCCCAGCAGCGCCAGGGCACCGAGGGCCCAGGGCCACCATCCGTAGCCCTCCTCCTCGACGGGTGCGGCCGCGGCGACCACCGGTTCCGCCGCTACCTCCTCGACCACGACCACGGGCGCCGGCACGGGATCGGCGACCACCTCGGAGTAGCCGAGGCTCTGGTAGGACGACGCGCCGTCGTCGATGTTCGGGGCGAAGAGGTCGCTGTCACCCTCCTGCGGCACGTAATCGTAATAGTTCCCGTCCTCCGAGAGGCCGACCAGGTTTCCCGACGACGCGTCGTAATACCCCTTGATCACGATATCGGGTTGTGCCGAGAGCTCCGCTCCCGCCCCGTCCGCGACCTTGACCATGAGGTCCTGCCCTTTACGCATCAGCATAATCTGCTGCGGGGCGACTTTGGTCGCGGCGTCGCGCAGTTCGTAGTTGATCCCCGCTTCCGCCGTGATGACCAGCGGTTCGCCCGCGCCCGCATGTACCGTTGAAACCGTTTCCGATTCCCCCTTCGCGATCAGTTGAATGATTTTCTCCATAGTTTCCTCCTCAGCCCATTATCCGGATTACTTCGCGGCGTCGTGCCGCAACTCGATGACCACCCGGCGATCGGGTTGCAGACACTCGATCAGCGCTTTGCGGTCCATATTTTCGCACCCCGTAGTCACCGGCTCCGCGGCGCCGCGTCCCTCGATGTCGATCGGTACGGTGACCCCGTGATCGGCCAGGTAGTCGCCCACCGCCTTCGCCCGTCTCCAGGAGAGGTCCTCGTTGTAGGCGGCACTGCCGATGCGGTCCGTGTGGCCGATCACCTTGATCCGCTTGATCTGGCTTGAGCAGAGATTGATGTCCCGGCCCATTTTGTCGAGCTTCTCACGGACGGTCGGGAGCAGCGCGTCGCTGTTGAAGGCGAAAAGCCCGTCGGCCCCGAGCACGATCTTCGGTACGAAACGGTTGACGATATTGCTCGTGTAGGTGAAATACTGCAGCACCTCGCGCGCCTCGGCCTCCCCGACTACCCGACCCTCGAAGACACCCGGTGCCGTCTCCACGACCTCCACGTAGGTCGTATAGCCGTCGGCGAACTCGATCTCCCGGGTCGTTCCCGGCGCCACGACACCGCCCCGTGTCGCAATGCGCAGTGCGATGTCGCTCTTGCAGACTTTCGCCTGCGCATATTCGTTGGGTTGCAGCGTCGCCACCAGGCTCTCATTGATAAAGACGGCGGGGATATTTTTCGAGATCCCCTCCTGGCGGTAAACAACGACGGACCCCTCCCCGGCAGTCACCTGCACCTCACCTTTGGACGGTCCATGCAGCAGTTTACCGGCGAACACGTCGGCCGCCAGCATGACCATACAGAATAACACGGATTGTAGATAACGCACCTTCATACCTCGCTCCTTCAATGAAGATAACGGCCCAGCCGCGATATGCAGCCCATATTGCGGCGCAGCCCTGTTTTTATGCACGGCAGCAGTCCCGAAACGGCGAAAAAACGCCTTACGTGGAACCGTGACAGTGTGATTCCTGCCGGTGCATTCAACTGCACACAGTGTAGCACAATATCACATGAAGATCGTATAAAGGGGGATTATTTTGAAGCGGCCGGGGCGGGAGCCGCCGTTACCAGAACTTGATCTCGTTGTAGAGGCTGTCGCGTTCGACCGGCTCGAAGCCGCTGTTCTTGATCAGGTTGACGAATTCGAGGAGGTTGATGCCGTGGGCGCTTTTGGCACCGGCGGCGGAGTTGATCGACTCCTTTTCGATCGTACCGTCGAGGTCGTTGGCCCCGAACTCCTGGGCGACGAGGGCGAGGTTTACCGTCGAGGTGACCCAGTAGGCCTTGAGGTTGGGTACGTTGTCGAGGACGATCCGGCTGATCGCCATCGTCTTGAGGATCTCGTGGGCGGTGATAAACTCCTTGACGTTGAGGAAGTTGTTCTCACTCTGGTAGACGAGGGGAATGAAGCAGTTGAAGCCCCCGGTCTCATCCTGCAGGTCGCGGATACGCATCATGTGGTCGATGCGGTGCTCCCGCTTCTCGACATGTCCGAAGAGCATCGTCACATTGGACTTGCGGCCGCGCTCGTGCCACTTGCGGTGGATCTCCAGCCACTGCTGCGAGTTGACCTTCCCCTTGCAGATATAGTCGCGCACTCCTTCGTCAAAGATCTCGGCGCCGCCGCCGGGCATCGAGTCGACGCCGTACGCGACCATCAGATCGAGGATCTCGTCATAACTCTTGCCGTACTCCTCGGCAAGGAAGTGCACCTCCGCCGCCGTCAGCGCCTTGACGTGGATCTGCGGGTAGGACTCCTTGATCTTTCTGAAGACCTCCAGGTACCACTCCAGCCCCGTATCGGGGTTGTGGGCGGAGACGATATGCACCTCGGTGATCCCCCGCTCCGCGGTCTCCTTGACGATGCCGAGGATCTCCTCGTGGCTCATCGTATAGGGGTTGGGGTTCTTGCGGCTGGCGCTGTAGGCGCAGAACTTGCAGACGTCCTTGCAGACGTTGGTCGGGTTGATATGGCGGTTGATGTTGAAGTAGCTCTTTTTCCCGTGCAGGGCGCGGCGGCGCGCATCCGCCAGCTCGCCCAGTTCGAAGAGATCCATATCGTAGAGGGAGAGCGCCTCGTCGAAACCGATACGTTCGCCGGAACTGATTTTCGTCGTGATATCCATGTCTGCGTCACCTTGCTGCGGCTTACCGATCCGAAGCTGCCTGTTAATTGCCGCGCATTATACCAGATGGCGGGAGGGCTGTTTTTTAATTCAGCAGACTAATCGCCGCTTTCAACCGCCGCAATGGTATAATCGATCCCACCATATGAGAGACGGAAAAGTAATGAGCATTATCGAACAGATTGAAGACCTTATCGAGCAGAACGCCAGCGACTTCGAGATCTCGAAGATCTTCAAAGCCTACATCAGCGAATACAAGGCATCCCTGCCGAAACTCTTCGAAAGCAACCAGGGCAAGGACTTTCTCGTCAAGCACACCAAGGCTCTCGATGAAGTGATCACCCAGATGTACAAGACCGTCCTGCGCCGCAGCTTCGGCAACTACCAGCCGATGCGCAGCTCCATTCCCATCGTCATCGTCGCCCTGGGGAGCTACGGCCGCGAACAGCTCTGCGTCCACAGCGATATCGACCTGATGATCGTCTACGAGGACGTCGAGGGATACCACATCAAAAGCATCATCGAAAAACTTCTTTACCTCGCCTGGGACGCCGGCCTGAAACTGGGCCACCGGGTTCACGACGTGCGCGACATCCCCAAAGCGGCAGCCGAGGACATCACGATCCGTACCGCCTTTATGGAGACCCGTTTCATCACCGGCTCCACTTTCACCTGGCACGCCCTGGAGCGGATGATCAACAAGGTCCGCTACAACGATCCCAAGGGGTTTATCCTCGCCAAGATCGACGAGGCCCACCTGCGCCGCGCCAAGCACCCCTTCTCCATGCAGCCCAACATCAAGGAGGGGGTCGGCGGGCTCCGCGATTCGCAGTTGCTCTACTGGATCGCCCGGACCATCTACGGGGTGGTCAACCTCAAGGACCTCAGCGGCCGCCTCTTCAGCGAAGATGCTTACCGTGAATACCGCATCGCCCTGGAGCTGCTTTTCCGGGTCCGAAGCGCCCTGCACCTCATCGCCAACAAGCAGCAGGACCAGCTCGTGCTCGAGCATATGCCGACCCTCGCCCGGATGCTCGGCTTTAAGGATGAGCTCCGTCTCACCACCAGGGTGCTCGAAGCGGCCTGGCGCATCAACAACTTCACGAAGATCTTCGTCAAGAAGATGATCCGCCCCTACCTCAACGAACCGAAGGCGATCGGCCACTACCGCCGATGCCGCATCGCTCCGGGCTACTACGCCATCGATGACCGCCTCTTCGCTTCCTACCGGCGGAAGCCCGCCTCGATCGACGAACTGCTGGAGCTGCTGCTGAGCCTCGAGGACAAGGTGTGGCGTACGGACCCCAGCTTCCTGACCCACTTCACCTACGTCGCCATCAGCCACCCCTTCCGGTCGCATACCTACGCCCTGATGCGCCGGCTCTTCGAACGGCACCATACCTATCCCTTCCTCTACCTCTTCTACAGCGCCGGCATCCTGCACCAGCTGATCCTCGCCTTCAAGAAGGTGCACAACCTGCCGCAGTTCGACGGCTACCACCACTACCCCGTGGACCTGCACGCCATCGAGTGCGTCCACGCCCTGGAGAATATCGACGACCCCTTTATCCGGGAGCTTTACGAAAGCCTCACTCCCTCCGAACAGGCCCTGCTCAAAGTGACCGTGCTCCTGCACGATACCGGCAAGGGGCGCAAACAGGACCACAGCGAGGTCGGGGTGAAACTGATCGGTCCCTTCACCAAACGGCTGAAGTTCTCCGACGAGGAGCGCGAACGGGCCGCCGTACTGGTGCGCCACCACGTCCTGATGAGCACCGTCGCCTTCCGGGAGAATTTCCACAGCGAAAAGACCCTCTACAAGTTCATGTCCAGCGTCAAGGACGAAAAGAACCTCAAGATGCTCTACGTGCTGACCTACGCCGACATCAACGGGGTCGGCCCCGACACCTTCACCTCCTTCAGCGCCAAACTGCTGCGGGAGCTCTACGACGCCTCCCTGGAGATCGCCCAGCAGAGCGACCGGATCACCGACGCCACCAAGCGGCTGCGCATCGAAAAACGGCTGGGGAACCTCGAGAGCTTCAAAGGGCAACCGCGGGCCTTCCAGAAGAAGGTGCTCTCCATCGAGTCGAACCTCTTCTTCTTCAAACACTCCCCGGAGGAGATCCTCAATATCGCCCTCTACGCCCGTGACATCGCCAATTACGACTACCGCTTCGACGAGACGGAGGGGTTCAGCATCGAGATCTTCCGCCGCATTCCCCTCAACCTCGGCTACCTGCTGGGAAAACTGAGCTACCTCGACGTCGCCTCCATGGAGATCTGCACCCTCTTCGACGGGATCAAATACTTCAAGATCGACTTCCTCCACCACCCCGAGCCGGGATCGCATGGTACCATTTCCCAGACCGTCGAGGATGCCTTTGACATGGAGCGGGACATCCCCCTGCAAAAGCCCGTCATCAAGCCCAGCGAGATCACCCTCGACTGCGACCACTCCATTACCCTCGCGGAAATGACCGTCCACACCTCCAACCAGCGCGGTCTGCTCGCCTACATTGTCCACTGCCTCGATAAGGAGCGGATCAACATCGCCACGGCGAAGATCGACAGTACGAAAAACAAGGCCCGCGACCACTTCTTAATCGAAAAACAAAACCGGATGTGCGATAATGCGCAACATCTAATCACACTGCTGACCGAAAGCGGACGCTAAGGAGAGGCCCCCAGCCTCTTTGCCGCGTCTTCCGGTCACTGCTACGTCATGCGTTTAACATCTATCAAGGGAGCTATCAACCATTATGTGCGGCATCGTTGGATACATCGGAAGCAACAATATCAAGGATGTCCTGATCGAGGGGCTTCAGGAGCTCGAATACCGCGGCTACGACTCCGCCGGCATCGCCGTGCTGCAGAACACGGATTTCGCCGTCTACAAGGCGGTTGGAAAGCTTGAGAACCTCCGAAACAAGGCCGCTTCCTTCGCCCCCGAGGGGTTCGGTATCGGCATCGGACACACCCGCTGGGCGACCCACGGAAAACCGACGGAGCTCAACGCCCACCCCCACCTCGGACAATCCTCCTACGTCGTCCACAACGGCATCATCGAGAACTACCAGGAACTCAAGAACGAGCTCGTCGCACAGGGGGTGAGCTTCCTCAGCCAGACCGATACGGAGGTGATTGTCCACCTCTTCGAGGCGTACCTCAAGACGGCCGGAAGCCCCTTTGAGGCCTTCAAGCAGATGCGCGCACGCCTCGAGGGGGCCTACGCGATCCTGCTCGTCACCACCTCCGAACCGGAGACGATCTACTTCGCCAAACACGGTTCCCCGATGATCGTCGGCCGGAACCGCGGGGGCGAAAAGTTCTTCGCCTCTTCCGACTCGCCGCTGATCGGCCTCGCCCAGGAGGTCGTCTACCTCAAAGACGGCGACTTCGGCTACGTCACCCCCGCAGCGATCACCCTGTACGACGGGTCGGGCAATCCGGCCGCGCCCCTTTTCTCAACGCTTCCCGAGTCGAAACTCTCCGCCCAGAAGGAGGGGTTCCGCTTCTTCATGGAGAAGGAGATCTACGAGCAGGGCGAGGTCCTCGCCGACACGATGCTCGGACGCCTCAAGGAGCAGGAAGTCTACTTCGAGGAGCTCGACCCGCAGCTCTTCGCCGGGGTGAACGAGATCAAGCTCTGCGCCTGCGGTACGAGCTACCACGCGGCGCTGGCGTCAAGCTACCTCTTCGAGCGCCACGCCCGCATTCGCACCTCGGTGGAGATTGCCAGCGAGCTGCGCTACAAGGAGCCGCTGCTGAGCCCCGACACCCTCTTCGTCGTCATCAGCCAGAGCGGCGAGACCGCCGACACCCTTGAGACCCTGAAGATGGCCAAGGCGGCGGAAATGAAGACCCTCGTCATCTGCAACGTCGACAACTCCTCGATGGTACGCCTCGCCGATGCCTCTATCCTCACCCGCGCCGGGATCGAGAAGGGGGTCGCCTCCACCAAGGCCTTCGCGACGCAGATGGCGGTGCTCTGGATGCTCTCCCTCGCCTTCGCCAAGGCGCGGGGCACGATGGAGACCGGGGCGATCGCCGAGCAGATCCGCCACCTGCGCGAACTCCCTGCCTGCGTCCGCGTCGACGACGCGCTGCACGAACGGATCAAGCGCCTTTCCAAACGCTACCTCCACGGTCACGGCTTTTTCTTTATCGGGCGGGATGTCTTCTACCCCCTCGCCCTCGAGGGAGCGCTCAAACTCAAAGAGATCAGCTACCTTCACGCCGAGGGGTACCCCTCCGGCGAGATGAAGCACGGCCCCATCGCCCTGGCGGACCCGGAACTCTTTACGATTGCCCTGATGCCCAAGAACATGCTCTACGACAAGACGAAAAGCAACGTCGAAGAGCTCAGCGCCCGTGACTCCACCATCTGCGCCATCAGTGACAAGCCCTTCGAGAAGGCCGACGACTTCATCCCCATCCACGACCGCGAACACTACATGCTCGAGTTCTTCGAGATGATGGTGGTACTGCAGCTGCTCTCGATGGAGGTCGCCGTCCGGCTGGGCAACGACGTGGACATGCCCCGCAACCTCGCCAAGAGCGTGACGGTAGAGTAGGCCCGAGCAGGCCCGACCTCTTATGCCATCTCCCATCCGATCCGGCAACTTCTCCCTCGTCCTCTCCGGGGGCGGCGCCCTCGGCTTCGCCCACCTGGGTGTCCTGCACGACCTCGAACGCCTCGGCCTCGTACCGGGGGAGATCGTCGGCACGAGCATGGGGGGGATCATCGGCGCCTGCATGGCCATCGGGATGAAAGAATCCGAGATCTTCGAACAGATCCGGGCCTTCTCCGGCGTCTACAACTGGATCGCCTTCTCTCTGACGGGAAACGCCGTCATCGACACCAAGAAGATCGCCAAGATCTTCGACGCCCTCTTCGGCGAACGGAAGATGCGCGACGCCGCCATCCCCCTCAAGCTGATCGCCACCGACCTGCTCACCGGTGACAAGCGCCTCTTCGACGCCTCCGACAATGTCCGCATCAAGGATGCCGTCCTGGCGACGATGGCGATCCCCGGCGTCTTCGACGAGCATCGCATCGACGGCACCGTCTACGGCGACGGTTTTCTCTGCGAGAACCTCGGCCTCACCGAGGCGCGCTTCGACGAGGTGATCGCCGTCGACGTCCTCGGCAAGAACGCCTTTCGCCACGAGATGCCCGACCACCGCCTCAAGACTTCCAACGTCCTCGAGATGTTCGAGAAGTCCCTGCGCCTGCTCATCTATAACCAGACCCGTTCGCACCTGCGCCACAGCGGTAGGAACATCCGACTGATCGAACCCGACACGAAGCAGTACAAGACCTTCTCCTTCCACAAGACGGAAGCGATCCGCAGACTCGGGCTGGGACTGCTGGAAAAAGCGCTATAGCCCTCATTTCCTATGGGCGCACACCATCCTCGATCAACCAACAAAAGGAGCTGTATGAAACCGCTTTACCTACTTGCACTCGGTGCGACGCTTCTGATTTTCAGCGGCTGTTCCGAGGAAGCCAAAGAGCCTGAAAACGGCAAACCCGATCATTTCCTGCGCCAGCCAATGGATACGATGTACGACGCAAAGGCAGTACAGAAAACGATGAATGAGACGACACAGGAACAGGAGAAACAGGCCAAGCAGATCATGGGCCGTTAAAAGCGGCATCACACCCCTCTTCAATCGTCCGTTTCAGGCCGGGGGAAAGTGTGTGATGCGAGGAAGATGGGTGCCGACTGCAGCATCCGGCTGCATCGCCAGGTCCAAACATCAAGGCCGCCTGCGAAGCGGCCCGGTAACTACTCTCGTTATAAAGCTTATTGCTTTTTAACCAGCTGATCGATTCCCGTGTTACCGACAGGGACTGATGATATCGGTGTGCCTTCATATGTTGCACCCTTGATCACCAAGGTTCCCGATACGGCGTTTCTCTCCATGGTGCAGAAGCTTCCCAGCATTTCCTGGACCTCATTGGCATCAAAGGCCACATCCAGATCATCGTATCCATCCGGGCGCAGATAATCCTGTTCTTCAAAGAGGCCTCCATCGACTTCGAGCATGGCACATTGGGCGGCACCGAGATCGCTCGTCGGGTCACCGCGGTCAGCGACCGAAGAGGCGACGGGGGCATTGGTACATACCGACAAATCTTCCGTACAGAGCTGCAGCGTGCTGATGTCAATGTCCGCGACGTTCAAAGACGCACTCCCGAATAGGGTCACCGGCAACACCCCCTTCTTCTTGCAGTTAAAGGCATTCGGGTCGCTACAGAATTTGATATCGATAGCGATTTCGATGGCATCGTCATCTCCGGTGTCAAAACTTGCACCGTCACACAAATTCGCTGCCAGAATCCCGTTGTCAGCACTGGTGTAGCCATTGGATGCGTCGGAAAGTACATTCATATCACCCAGAAGGGCGAAAACTCCTTCCCCGATCTGATCCACGCCAATGAAGGTTGTCCCCCCTACTGTCCGTACAAGGCTCTGGGCATCGGAACCGGCCATCACCTGAACTTCGGAAACCCCTGTATAGGTGATTGAGCCGACCCCTACTGTAAACGGTGAGGGGTCAATGTTGGTGGTTGTACTGAAAGAACCGATATCGATATAGGCGCCCACGACGCTAAGGTCTGCACCGAGTGCCATTGCCAGGCTATTTTTTGCCTCGACCGCCGCGATTCCAAAAGGCGTACCATTATGCTCTGCCTCGGCGATAATGCGGCCGCCGGCATTGACGTAGACGCCGAGCGCGTTGAGTGTATCCGAACTATAGCCGCCGTTGTTCGGTGGCAGGACTATACACTCATAACCGGATAGGTCTGCCGGCAAAACCGTCTGATAGACAACGGTTTTCCCCGTCGCCGTTGCAAATTTTGAGTAGCCCTGGCTAGCGGTGCCTTCCCCCGTATATACCAGTACATTCCCCGACACCGCAGCGGCGGTGACCACGAACGCAACAGCGCCCGCTGACATTTTCACTTTCATACTAAACTCCTCTATCTCTTAATGATCAAGCCCTCCGGCTTCGACATACGACGCGTATCTTCCTTATGAAAATCCCTCTCTGCAACCCCAGGGGCCATTGCTGCGATGCAACGGCACCATAAAGATTCATACACGTTCTTTTTTATTATACTCTATGTTTAATATTTCTAGTTAGTTTTAATGTAAATATTGTTTGTATATATCGTATCACATGCAGATATGATCCGGATTACAAAGCACCAAAAAGCACTACATGGCATATTGCACGGACATCTGGAAGTGTTGAGCGTTAGAAAGGCAAAGATTTTTAGGAGAATGGCTTGAAGGAAGACGGGCCAGAGCCCGCCTTCGGAGGAGGATTAGTGACAGCCGCAGCCGGTGCCGCAGCTTCCGCCAGACGTCTGCTGCTGTTGCGGTGCCGCGCTCGTGGAGCAGGCGGAGACACCCGGAGGGGTGTTGGGCTGGATCGCCTGGTTGTCAACGCCGCCCTCTGCGTTGATCTTCTCGATCGTCGCCCAGAGGTCTTCCGCCGCTTTCATGTAGCGCTTCGCCGTCTCGGAATCCGGGGCGAAGTAGGTGACCGGCTTGCCTTCATCGCCACCGGTACGGACCGCGGGCTCGATGGGGATCTCGGCGAGGATGCAGGTATCGAACTGGTCGGCCATCGGCTGGGTCGTTCCCTTGCCGAAGATGTCGTACTCGACGCCCGTATCCGGGGCGATAAAGCCGCTCATGTTTTCAATGATGCCCGCGATCGGGATGTGCAGCTTCTTGAACATGTCAAGGGAGCGGCGGGAGTCGTCGAGGGAGACCATCTGCGGGGTCGTGACCGTGACGCCGGCCGTGACCGGAACGCTCTGCGCCAGGGTCAGCTGCGCGTCGCCGGTGCCCGGGGGCATATCGATAACGAGACAGTCGAGCTCCGACCAGAGGATATCGCGCAGGAACTGCTCGATCGCCTTCATGATCATCGCGCCGCGCCAGATGAGGGACTGTCCCTCTTCCATCAGGGAGCCCATGGACATCATCTCGATGCCGTAGGCTTTCAGCGGGAGCACCTTGTTGCCCGCCACTTCCGGCTTCACGCCGTCAAGGCCGAGCATGCGCGGCACGTTCGGGCCGTAGATGTCGGCATCGAGAAGGCCGACCTTCTTGCCCTGCATCGCCAGCGCGACGGCGAGGTTGACGGAAGTCGTCGATTTGCCGACGCCCCCTTTGCCGGAGCTGACCATGATGAAGTTCTTCACCTGCGGCGCGATGTTCTTGCCCTTGGATGAGCTCTCGCGCGGCATTTTCGGCGCGTTGATGGCGATGGAAACGTTTGTCGCACCCGCTTTTTTCAGCGCGACTGTCGCCTCGTCGCTGATCTGCTGCGCCACTTCCGGCGCGCTGGAGGTGATATCGACCGTCACGGCGACGTCACCGCCGCTGATCTGGATATCCTTCACGAAACCGAAGGTGACGATATCTTTCGTAAAGCCCGGGTACGTCACCGTACCGAGCGCCGATTTTACAATCTCTTCTGTCATAAGCTTTTCCTTTTTGTGGCAACCGCGCACGGGGGAATATCAACCGCACCGTACGGATTCACCGTGTGATGACAATATTTAAACGCTGACGCGTCAAAGGTAGACGGCGTGCCGTTCACCCATCACACGTCACAGGCACCTGAAAGGCGCCCGGAACTTTTTAGCCCGCGGCTTTCGCCTCGGCCGCGATCTTCGCGATCGCGTCGGGGTCGTCCATGATCTCCTGGGAGATCTTGTAGGAGCAGAACTTCGGTCCGCACATGGAGCAGAATTCCGCCTCCTTGAAGACGTCCTGCGGCAGGGTTTCGTCGTGGTACTCGCGGGCACGCTCGGGATCGAGGGCCAGTTCGAACTGACGGTTCCAGTCGAAGGCGTAGCGCGCGTCGCTCATCGCGTCGTCAACGTCGCGGGCACCCTTGCGGCCGCGGGCGATGTCCGCCGCGTGGGCCGCGATCTTGTAGGCGATGATCCCCTCGCGGACGTCGTCCGCATTGGGGAGGCCGAGGTGCTCCTTGGGCGTCACGTAGCAGAGCATGGAGGCGCCGTGCCAGCCGCCGACTGCCGCACCAATGGCGGAGGAGATATGGTCGTAGCCCGCCGCAATGTCCGTAACAAGCGGCCCGAGGATGTAGAACGGCGCCTCGTGGCAGAGCTCGCGCTGGATCTTCATGTTGCGCTCGATCTGGTTGAGCGGCACGTGGCCCGGCCCCTCGATCATCACCTGGACGTTCTTCTCCCAGGCGCGCAGGGTCAGCTCGCCCAGTACCTTCAGCTCGCCCAGCTGGGCGTCGTCGGAGGCGTCCGCCAGACAGCCCGGGCGGAGCGAGTCACCCAGCGAGAGGGAAACATCGTATTTCGCACAGATGTCGCAGATCTCGTCGAACGCCGTATAGAACGGGTTCTCCTTGTGATAATGCATCATCCATGCCGCCATCAGGGAGCCGCCGCGGCTGACGATACCCATCTTGCGCTTGGCGACTTTGGGCATCGTCTCCAGCAGGAAGCCCGCATGAATCGTGAAGTAGCTCACTCCCTGCTGCGCCTGGCGCTCGAGGACTTCGAGCATCTTCTCGATGCTCAGATCCTCGATCTTGTTGTTGACGTCGTGCAGGATCTGGTAGATCGGCACGGTCCCGATGGGGATCTTCGAATTGGCGATGACGTTGCGGCGGATCTCGTCGAGGTCGCCCCCGGTGGAGAGGTCCATCGCCGTGTCGGCCTTATAGTGCTGCGAGACCTGGATCTTCTCGATCTCGCCCTGGACGTCCGAGGCCAGCGCCGACGACCCGATGTTTGCATTGATCTTGCAGGTGGCGGCGATGCCGATGGCCATCGGCTCCAGGTTGGTATGGTTCACGTTGGCCGGGATGATCATACGACCGCGTGCGACTTCGGAACGTACCAGTTCCGGTGAGAGGTTTTCAATCTTCGCGACATATTCCATCTCTTCCGTAATCATGCCCTGCTTGGCATAATACATCTGAGTGCGGACCTTGTCGTCTTTGCGTTTTTCGACCCAAGCGGTTCTCATCTCATTCTCCTCGCTCGATTGATTGAGCGTAATATATTCAGCCAGACTAAAAGTGTCTCATGCCGGCTCAATTAATCTCGTTTTCTTCAACTGGTTTCAATTTCGCCCCGCGGGGATACGTCAAACCCAATATCTATGGTTACAAAGCTCTAGAATTTTACAGAAACAAGATAAAAAAAAGCTTTTTGCATGTATACTTTCGTAACAGTTTCGCAAAAAAGAGGATAAAGTTTGTCTGATTTAACGCTGATTCTCCTTGCCGCTGGGCGCTCCAGCCGATTCGAGCACCCGGTAAAAAAGCAGTGGCTTCGGGTCGGTCATGACCCTCTGTGGTATTTCGTAGCAAAAAATCTGGAGGCCACCGGACTTTTTGCCCACATTATCATCACGGCCCACCCCGATGAAGTTACTTTTATGGACACCTACGGGGAGTACAGCGTTGTTTCCGGGGGTGAGAGCCGTCAGGACTCCCTCTCCAACGCCCTGTCATGTGTAAATACGACACATGTTATGGTCAGCGACATCGCACGGGCCTGCATCGATGTCCCCTTTCTGCAGCGCCTCGTCGCGGCAAAAGCGGAAGCGGACTGCATTGTCCCCTACCTGCGCGTCAGCGATACCGTCGTCTACGGCGACGCAACGATCGACCGTGACGGGGTGAAGCGGATCCAGACCCCCCAGCTCTCGCGTACCGAGGTGCTGCGCCGCGCCCTCTCCGGTGCCAAGGCCGCCGGTGTCGAGTACACCGACGAGAGCAGCGCCATCGCCGCAACGGGGGGAACCCGGCACTTCATCGAAGGCGAAGAGGCGGCCCATAAGCTCACCTTCCTCTCGGACCTGCGCAAGATCCCCTGCCTGACGCCTCCCGCCGCGGCGACGCTCACGGGCAACGGTTTCGACGTCCACGCCTTCGAAGAGGGGGGTGAGATGTTCCTCGGCGGGGTGAAGATCGACGTCCCCTTCAGTTTCAAGGCCCACAGCGACGGCGACGTGGCGATCCACGCCCTGATCGACGCCCTGCTGGGGGCCGCGGGTCTGGGGGATATCGGCATGCTCTTCCCCGACAGCGACGCCGCCTACGCGGGGATCGACTCAAAACTCCTGCTGGAGCGGACAGTGAAACGGCTCCACCAGTTCGGCTACGTCATTGTCAATGCCGACCTGACCATCGCGGCCCAGACGCCGCGTCTCTCGGCGTACAAGCTGGAGATGCGCAAGGTCCTGGCCGGGCTGCTGCATATCCCGGCGTCGCGTATGAATGTAAAAGCGACGACGACGGAAGGCCTCGGCTTTGTCGGCCGCAAAGAGGGTGTGGCCGTACTGGCCAGCGCCTCCCTAACTTATTTTGATTGGATGCATGTATGAGAATCCTGATTATTGAAAACGAAATCTACCTGGCCCAGAGCATCGCTTCGAAGCTCGGGGAGCTGGGACATATCTGCGATATGAGCAGCTCCACCAAGGAAGCGCTCAAGGGGATTCCCTACGACGTCGTGCTGCTTTCGACGAACATCAGCGGCCAGGACTTCTACCCGGTCATCGAGGCCTACAAGAACACCGTCATCATCCTGATGGTCTCCTACATCAGCAACGACACGGTCTCCAAACCGCTGCAGGCGGGAGCGAAGGATTACATCCTCAAACCCTTCATGATCGAGGAACTCATCCGCAAAATCGAGCACTTCCAGGACTACGAACGGCTCAAACGCCAGAACCAGACCTACGAACGCTACCTCAACCACACCTTCAACTCCGTGACGATCGACGAGAACCTCGACACCATCGAGACGCCGCTCTTCATCTCCTGCAACTTCCAGAAGTACACCGACGCCTTCGCCTTCCGCTACGCGCATGCCCGGAACAAGACGCTCCACTTCGTCTCGCTCACCTCCCCCAAGGCACTGAACGAGATCGCCGCCCTGCCCGCGAGCACCGTCGTCTACGTCAGCGACTTCCAGACCCTCAAGAAGACGGACCACAAACCCTTCTTCGACCTGATCGCCTCCCGCGAAGCGATCGTCTCCAGCAGCGACACGATCGACAACGTCGACTTCAAAGTGATCGAGATCAAGAAGGAGGACAACATCTTCGAGCAGGGGGACATCCTCCCCATCGAGGACTACGTCAAGTACATCGTCCTGAACTACCAGCACAAATACCCGGACACGGAACTCTCCAAGAAACTGGGAATCTCCCGCAAAAGCCTCTGGGAAAAGAGAAAGAAGTATGGCATCATCAAGAAAAAATAGAACCCTCTTTATCGACCTCGAAGCGGTCTCCGCCCTCGCCCTGCTCAAGGCAGGCCTCCTCTACCCCGTCACGAAGCTGCAGGGGAGCGCCGAGGCGAAAGAGGTGGTCGAGACCGGCATGATCGACGGCAAGACCTTCCCCTTCCCCTTCCTGCTCGCGCCGGCCGGGAAGATGAACGAAGAGGTTCTGCGCACGGCGGAGGTTGGCGAAACCCTCGAACTGCTGACCGTCGGCGACCAGGTCGTCGGCAGCCTCACCGTCGACGAGGTATTCCCCATCGACACCAAGGAGCGCCTGCGCCAGATCTACGGGACCGACGACCTCGGCCACCCCGGCGTCGCCTCGACCTACAAGCGGCTTGGCAGCTACGCCGTCTCCGGCGACTACACCATCGTCCCCTCCGAGGTCGTGCGCGAGAGCAAAGAGCGTATCGACGAAGCGGTCGCCCGCATCGAGGCGCAGCACGTCACGGCGATCATGATGGCCGCCAACCCGCTGCACCGCGCCCATGAGCGCCTGATCCGGCAGACGCTGGAGACGACGGACCTGATCGTCATCTTTCTGCTCAAGCCCTACAACAATACCGACCTCAAGTACGAGATCCGCGAGCAGACGCTCACCTACTTCAACGACAACTACCTCCCCAAAAACCGGGTCGTCGTCGTCACCCTGGAGAACAGCTACCTCTTCGCGGGCTTCAACGAGGTGATCATCGACGCCATCGTCGCCAGCAACTACGGCTGCCACCGCCTGATGATCGGCCAGAACCACGCAGGCGTCGGCATGTACTACGACCATAATGCCAACAAGTCCATCATCGACCGTCTCTCCGGCATCGACATCGCGATCGAAATCGCCTCGGAGTACGTCTACTGCAACGAGTGCAAGACCCTCGTCAGCACCAAGACCTGTCCCCACGGCCAGCACCACCACATCTCCTACCACTCCGAATCGATCCTGGAACTGATGAAGCTGGGGCTGCTGCCGCCGGCGGTGCTGATCCGCAAGGAGATCTCGGCGATCATCCTTTCGCACCTCTTCACCCACCGGTTCCGCAACCTCGAAAAGCTCTACTACGACATCATGCCCGTCAGCGGCGGCCTCCTCGAAGAGCATACGGAGAAGGATTTCTACGTCGAGCTGATGAAGCTCTACCAGACCACATCGTTGACGTAACGCCATAGGAGCAAAGCCCCTATGGCTACGCTAACGCTAAGTTTTATTCTGTGCTCCGAAACGGCACAGAACACACGTCCTCGGCGCAAGGCCCACGTGCAGTAAACCGCACTTAATGGCCACATCTCTATTTTGGATAACAAAGGAATTTTCGAATATGCAATGGTTTTTTCTCACCGTCGGCTACAGCGGGCTGCTGCCCAAGGCACCCGGCACCTTCGGCACCCTGGCGGCCCTGATCCCGGGGATCGCGATCCTTTCTTTCTTCGGTCCCGAGACCCTGCTGCCCGCGACGCTGCTGGCGACCCTGGCGGGGGTGAAGATGATCAACGCCTACGAAACGGCCACCCAGACCCACGACGACAAGCGCATCGTCATCGACGAGCTGGCCGGGATCTGGCTGGCCCTCTGCATCGCGCCGGGCGTGGCCACGCCCCCGGCCGAACTGCTGGCCTTCGAAAACGGCCTGGCGCTGCAGATTGCGCTCAGCTTCCTCTTCTTCCGCCTCTTCGACATCAAGAAGCCCTCGCTCATCGGGCGCATCGACCGCGAGGCGAAGGGGGGACTGGGCGTCATGGGTGACGACCTGCTCGCCGGTGTGGCGGCCGGCGTGGCGAGCGCCGTCGTCTGGCAGATGCTCAAGGGCGTCCTCCTTTAAACGTCCGATAAGCGATTTTGCCCTAACATGGAAGCAACCCAACAAAAAGGATGCGCCATGATCGACAAGAAAAAGCTGAACAAGTTCGTCAAGAAAGAGTTGAAAAACATCCTCAAAAAAGAGCTGCGCCAGCAGGTCAAGAAGGATCTCAAGCTCTACAAGAAAAAAGAGCGCTCCGAAAAAGGGAAATAACCCCGTCTCCGCCGGCAGCCGCCTTGCGGGTGGCCCGGCGCTTTGTATTTCCCCTCTCCTGTCCCATAAATCTGCAGTAACCGTTGCATCCTTAAATACCGATTGTCTCTGTCGCTAGCCGCAGATCGTAAGTCATCCTGTAACCGCAACCCGTTATGATCGCACCAGACCACTCCAAGGAGTCCCATGAAGCCCCTGATCGCGCTGCTAATGACAGCACTCACACTCTTTGCCGGCGTACCGGCCGGCCAGCCCTTCCCCGAAACCGTGCTTCCCGACCAGTTCGGCACGCAACAGCAGGTCACCGCCAGTGACCGTATTGTACTGATCTCCTTCGAGAAGGGGGTCTCTACAGCAGTGAACGACTACCTGCAGGGCAAGCCCAAAACGTTTCTTACGACGCATTACGCGAAGTTCATCTCCGACATCAGCCCGATGCCGACCCTGATTACGAAGATGTTCGCCCTGCCGAAGATGCGCGACTACGGCTACCCGGTCTTGCTCATCTACGACGACGCGGGTAAGGCATTCGAAAAGAAAGAGGGGATGCTGAGCGTCTACCGCCTCGAGAGCGGGACGGTGGTGTCGGTCGACTTCGTCGCGCCGAGCGCTCTGGCGACGGTTTTCGGGGAATAAGACCTCCCCGATACCGGGGGTAAAACAGATGATCACCATGCACTACGGTACCTTCGACCTGTGCGACGAACCCATGGCTAAGCCCCTGGAGTGGATGCAGAAGATCGCGGCAGATCACCCGGGCGAAGTCATCTTTCTGAAAACGGGCGAAGTGCTGCCCCTATAAAATCCTCGTAATTCCCTGTTTCATTCATGGGTAGTATCGGTATACAATACAAATCTATCATGTAGCTACCACTCTCATAACTCGGCACTGTTAAGACTCATCCATTACATTTTGTAAGAAAATAGGTGTTTAATAGTGTTATATATAATTTATCTTCCGGTAATAATCTGCTAAAATGTGTGCGAACACGATAGTAATGTTCAAGGTTAGACATGTTGACAAAAGAGAAAATCAATATGATCATACAGCATATTGCCAAATATTCATTGGTTGCAGCTGTCTTATCCTTCCCTGGATTTTTTTCATTCTTCTATGGAACACAGCTAATGGAATCACAAGATGCTCAAAATATTTTCTTTTGGTTCGGAGCTGTAATACTGTCACCGATGTTATTTACAAAATATATTTTTGATTATTTTCATTTCCAAATGGGATTAGGAATAGTATTGATGGCACAGTCATTAGGTTATAGTCTAATTGGTGCAATATACATTCAACTTCTGAAGTTAAAAAAGAAATCATGAATCACTATCAACATAACAAATCAAACGAAACTAAGCAAAAAACTGCGAGTGACTTTTTGATTGTTCATTTTAAACGTTAGGTGACATGGAGGAAAAATGCCAGGTGAAGCAATAGCAGAGTTTTTTCTGCGTCCAATATTTGAATTAATCATTCAACTAGCTGGATATTTTACTGCACGG
>QKCD01000076.1 GCA_003245815.1 Sulfuricurvum sp. | reverse complement strand
CTGCTCAAGACGCAGAGCATGTCCCTGACGACCCACTATACCGATAAGCGGGGCAACCCGACGATCCCGCACCTCGCCGAAACGGCGACGGAGGAGCTCTCGATCCCGGCGAACGGCGAACGCACCGTGAAGTTCACCCCCGTCGAGGGGGCGGGGACCGCCGTCGTCAAGCTCTACTACCGCCTGGTCAACGACGAAGTGCGGGACCTTCTCGGACTTAAAGAGGAGATCTGGTCGAAAAAGATGTTTATCGACAAGGTCACCTACCGCTTCTAACCCTTCATACCCTTCGATACTGTATCGATCGCAGGCCCCTTAAGCCTGCGTGATCAACGGCCTGCCGTAGTAACGGATTGTTGCGAGAAAGTGGATAATGGAGCAAAGTGTTCGGGTGGATGTTTCATGGGCGCGCCGGTCCGGCGCGAAGGCTAACACGGCGTTAGCGTCACCGCGGAGAGCGGCTTAGTAGGCGATGCCGGTAACGCTGCGGACCTTCTCGATGACGTTGCCGGCGGCTTCGCGGGCCTTGGCCGCCCCGGCGGCGAGGATATCGCGTACCTCGTCCTGGTGCGCTTCGTAGTACTCCCGCTTTTCGCGGTAGGGGCGGTAGTATTCCCAGATCACCTCGGCGAGGTAGAGCTTGAAGTGGCCGTGCCCCTCGCCGCCGCTCTTGTAGCGCTGCTGGAGGGCGACCTGCTTCTCTTCGTCGAGGAAGAGCTTGGCGATATTGTAGACGTTGCACCCCTCGAACTCCTTGGGCTCCTCCATCGGGATCGGTTCGGTGACGATCTTCTTGATCGTTTTGAGTTGCTGTTTCTCCGCCCCGAAGATGTTAATCGTATTGCCGTAGCTTTTGCTCATCTTCTGGCCGTCGATACCGGGGACGGTGGCGACGTTCTCGTCGACGCGGAATTCCGGCATCTTGAAGATATCGCCGTATTCGTTGTTGAACTTCAGGGCGATGTCGCGGGCGATCTCGACGTGCTGGATCTGGTCCTTGCCGACGGGGACGACCTCGGCTTCGAAAAGGAGGATGTCCGCCGCCATCAGTACCGGGTAGGAGAAGAGGCTGTGGTTGGCGGCGATCCCCTTGGCGACCTTGTCCTTGTAGCTGTGGGCCCGTTCGAGGAGGCCCATCGGGGTGAAGGAGGAGAGGGCCCAGTAGAGTTCTAGGACCTCTTTGACGTCGGACTGGACCCAGAAAGTGGAGCGCTCGGGGTCCATGCCGAGCGCCAGGAAGTCCGTCGCCGCCTGCATCGTCAGTTCGGCTAGGCGCTTGCCGTCGGTGACGGTCGTCATGGCGTGGTAGTTGGCGATGAAGGCGAAGACCTCGTGCTCGTTCTGGGAGGCGATCATCGGCCGGATGGAGCCGAAGTAGTTGCCGATATGCAGGTCGCCGGAGGGTTGGATGCCGGTGAAAAGTCTCATACGTTTCCTTCGAAAACAGGGAGTCCGGCAGTGCACGTTTTCGGGTGTGGCGGTGTCGAAAAGCGGGGGATGCGGAACTCGCGCGTCAAAAATCTGCGAAATTATAGCGCATTTGCAAAAAAGCCCCGTTGCAGGCCTGCCGCCGCCGCTTTCACTCAAACTGTTTTCAGGCTGGATGTGTTATATTTCCTGTAATAAATAAGGGCACCTCCGAAGAGCCGCGACATGGGGTTTGGGGGAGGTGTGGACATAAAGGATTTACCATGAACGTACAGATTCGTACTAAAGATATCACTCTTAACGATCACACCAAAAGTCACATCGAAGGCGCGATCGAGCAATTCAGAAAATTCGGGCTTGAAATTACTACCGTCAATGTAAACCTCTCTAAAGAAAAACAGGGCGTCAGTGTCGAGTTCGACATGCACATCGCCCACAACTCCCCGGTCGTCATCAACCAGTCTGACGACGATCTGGACGCGGCTATCGACCTGGCGATTGACCGTGCATCCAAAGCGCTCCGCCGCATGCACGGCAGAGCGACGGACCACGACAACGCATCTATCAAAGACATGGAAGTCGCTGAGGCGGAATAAATGTCCAAGATCAAAGTGGTCTGCCCCCACTGCGGGGCGGTCAACGCCATACCGCGAAAAGACCACTACGCCAAGGCCGATTGCGGCCGGTGCAAAAACTCCCTGCTTGCCACCAAACCCCTCGCTTTCGACACTCCATCATTTGATAACCATGTCGCCAACAACGAGATTCCTGTTATTGTGGACTTCTGGGCCCCGTGGTGCGGACCGTGCCGGATGATGGCCCCGGCGTTTGAGGAGGCGGCGGCCGCCTTCGCGCTGAAAGCGCGTTTCGGCAAGGTCAACACGGAGGAGCAGCAGGCACTCGCTGCCCGCTTCGGTATCCGTTCCATCCCGACGATGATCGCTTTCAGCGGCGACCGCGAGGTCGACCGCGTTTCCGGAGCCCTTTCCGCGCAGCAGATCCGCGAGTGGGTCGGACGTCTCCTGTAAGGGAGACGCCAGATCGCTTTCACAGCAAACCGCACGGCAGTGCCGCCGCAGGGGGAAACCCCTCTGGCTATCAAATGTATTACAAAGGAAACGCATGTACGCTTGGGTTCTCTGGTTCCACATTATCGCGATGGTGTCGTGGTTCGCGGTACTCTTTTATTTGCCGCGGCTTTTCGTTTACCACGCCGAACACAGCGATAACGCCGGTTTTGTCGAGGTGGTGAAGATCATGGAGATGAAGATCTACCGCTACATCGGCATCCCGGCATTCTGGGCGACGCTGATCTCCGGGATTACGCTGATCTTTCTGGCCAAAGCGTATTACGGCGGTACGAGCCTTTTCGATATGGGCGGGTGGTTCCACGCGAAGCTGCTCTTCGTGGCGATCCTGATCGCCTATTTCTTCTCCCTGGGATGGATGCGCAAGAAACTGCTTGTCGATGAGTGTACGAAGAGCGGCAAGTTCTTCCGCGCCTACAACGAAGTTCCGACGATCCTGTTGCTGCTGATCGTTGCGATGGTGATTGTCAAGCCGTTCTAACGGGCACGTTCAAGGGAGATATCCCTTTGAACCTCTATTCACTGCCGCGATCTGTGGCACGGTTCGCAGTTTTGACTCCGTAAGGTGCCGCCTGCTTTCTCACTTTTCCCGTCTTTCCCTATCGTTTCGCTTTGATGCTTCGATACGGTTTCTATTCGCAGTGATGTTACCGAATATCGGGCGGACCCATAGAAAGAAGGTCTGGGAGGGCGGTGCGGTGAGGCAGCCGCTCAGAGCGGCTGGATGACGAGGCGGATCTTCTTGCAGAGGCTGTCTGTGGGGCAGAGGGAGAAGAGCATCGTCTCCCGTTCCGTCTTCGCATTGACGCGGGGCAGGTCGACGCGGACGAAAGCGCTGCGCGTTTCCCCCGGTGCTATGGTGAAGCCGGTGAAGTACGCGCCGCTTTCAAGGGTGCCCGTCTCCCGGTACGTCCGGTAGTGCTTCCAGACCTGCTTCTGGGCGGGGGAGAGGGCGGTCGCATCCGCGGTGTCTTTCGTCTTGGGCGCGGCACAGCCGAAGGCCTGCATCTTCGGCATCAGCTTCTCGAACCCTTCAGGGCGCCGGAACCGCTCCCCTTTCTGCAGGCGCGCTTCGTAGCCGGCGCGGTCGGCGATCGCCAGGGCGCCGCCCCGGGTGCGGCAGCCGAGCATCTTCGCATCGACCTGCAGCGGTTTTTCAGCCGTGTTGGTCAGGGCGAATGCGATGTCGACATAGGTCGCGTCCGCCACCGGGTTGCTCAGGACGATCAGAGCGAGTTCGGGGCTGTCCGTGGTCGAGAGGAAGCGGACGCCGTCAAGCCGGTGGATCTGCTGCTTGCTCGCTTGGATCGGGTAGATCAGGCGGTACTCGGGCTCCGTGTCACCGCACCCTGCCGTTACGAGCGCGAGGGTGGCCAGAAGGGGCGCCAGCAGCCGTTTCACTACTTCTCTCCCCGCTTTTTCGCCTTGAAGAGCAGCGGGGTCCCCTCGAAATCGAAGGCTTCACGCAGCTGGTTGGCCAGGTAGCGGCGGTAGGTGAAGTGCAGTCCCTTGGGTTTGTTCATGATCAGCGCGATGCGCGGCGGGCGCGTTTCGTACTGGGTCGCGTAGTAGATGCGGATGCGCTGGCCGTTCATGGAAGGGACCGGGTGCTTGCGCATCGCGAACTCCATCACCTCGTTCAGGCGCGATGTCGTGATCCGCTGGGAGTAGTTGTCGTTGATCTTGAGGATCATGTCGTACATCTTGTGAATGCGCTGCTTCGTCAATGCCGAGACAGTGATGATCGGGGCGTAGTGAAGGAACTTGAAGCGGTCGCGCACCTCCTGGATGATCCGGTCGTAGGCATCTTTGGGCGCAAGGTCCCATTTATTCAGGACGATGAGGCAGGCGAGGCGGTTCTTGTCGATGAGACCGGCGATCTTTTCGTCGAGGTCGAGAAAGGGGTTGCTGGCGTCGAGAACGAGCAGGGCGATGTCGGCTTCGTCGAGCATCTTCTCCGTGCGCAGCAGGGCGAACTTCTCGATGCCGAGGATCTTGCCCCGCTTGCGGATACCCGCCGTGTCGATAAAGGTGATCGTCTTGCCTTCGTATTCGATGCTTTCATCGATCGGGTCGATCGTCGTGCCTGCCGTGTTACTGACGACGGAGCGCTCCTCTTTCAGCAGGGCGTTGAGCAGCGAACTCTTGCCGACGTTGACCCGGCCGATGATGGCGACGCGCATCCGGCTGGTCGCATCTTCGTCGAAGTGCTGGATATTGTCGTTCTCCCCGTATACGGAATCATCCCCTTCAAAGACCTCCTCCTCGTCGTCGGCATAGCCGTCGAGGAAGGCGTCGAAGTCGTCGGCGTCGGGTTTGGCCTCAATAACGGCTGCTTCAATCTTGCGATCTGATTCGGGCAGGCGGTCGGCGATCCACTGCAGCAGGGCGTTGACATGACGGTTGTGGGCGACGGAGATGCCGAAGATATCGTCGGTGCCGAACTCGTAGTACTCCCAGATCTTCTCCTTCATCTTGTCGTTGTCGATCTTGTTGACGACGAGGGCGACCTCTTTTCCCATCTGCTGCAGCTCGTAGAAGAGTTTCTTGTCCTGCTCCTCGGGGAGGGATTTCCCGTCGACCATGAAAAGGACGATGTCCGCTTTGTGCGCAGCTTCGAGGGATTTTTCACGGATGCGGTCGAAGAGCTCGCACCCCGTGTCCAGTCCCCCGGTATCGAGGACTTCGACCTCCTTGTCGAGGATGGTGGCGACGCGGCGCTTGACGTCGCGGGTCGTGCCGGCGAGTTCGGAGGTGATCGCGTCACGCTCTTTGAGCAGGCGGTTGAAGAAGGAGCTTTTGCCCACGTTCGGGCGGCCGATAATGGCGAGTTTTTTCAAGGGTATCCTCTTTGTTTCGTTCTTATGCACAGGGTTGGGAGCAGAATAGTGACGTGATTATAGCGAAAGCAGGGTTAAGAACGCGACGGTGGCCGTTTACCCGAGGGGCTCGGGCATGCTCTCGATGTAGAGCGACTGCGACGGGAAGGCGAATGCGGCACCGTTGGCTTCGACAATTTTCATGATCTCGAGGTTGATCCGCTCGCGCACCTGCATATACTCCCCCCAGTTGGTCGTATGGGTGAAGAAGTAGCAGAAGATCCCCAGGGCGCTCTCCTGGAAATCGGTGAAGTGGATATAGATCGTTTCGGGATGAATCTGTGCGTCGTTTCTGAGCAGGGTACGGATCTGTTCCAGGATGGCCTCCATCTGGGAAGCGGTGGTGGCGTAGGTGAGGCCGACGGTCATCTTGATGCGCCGTTTGCCCATGCGCGACCAGTTGAGGATGGCGGAGTTGGCCAGCACGCCGTTGGGAACGCTGACAAGGGCCTGGGCGAAGGTGCGGACCTTGGTGGAGCGGATGCCGATACTCTCGATGGTCCCCTCGACGTCGGGGGTCTTGACCCAGTCGCCGATCTTGAAAGGGCGGTCGGTGAAGATGACGAGGGAGCCGAAGAGGTTGGCCGCAGTGTCCTTGGCCGCCAGGGCGAAGGCCATACCGACCAGGCCCAGCGAAGCGAGGAAGCCGCTGACGTTGAAACCCCACTCCTGGAAGAGAGTGATGAGGCCGATGATGACGGTGAAGGCCTTCATCACCGAGACCAGCAGGTTGGCCAGGCTCTCCCCGAGGTCGGTGTGGAAACGGCGCGAGAGGGCGATCATGGAGTCGCTGAAGATCGAGAGGGCCCGGTAGAAGATCCAGATCGCGAGGATGATGATGACCGAGCGGAGCAGGTGCTCGACGCTGTTTTGGATATCGGAGGTGACGGAGAAGAGGGAGAAAGCGAGGTAGAACCCCGCGGCGATGATTCCCCACCGCATTGGGTTCTCGATCACTTCGACGATCTTGTCGTCGAGGGTGGTCCGGGTCTTCCCGGTTAGCCGTTTGAAAGTGCCCATCAGCGCTTCGATCAGCTTGAAGCGGAGGATGACAAAGATAAAGAAGATCCCGGCTCCCATCAGCCAGGTCTGCAGGGGGTTGTTCAGAAACTCGTAGGCCAGCAGGGTGCGCAGCTCTTCCATGGCGGTTGCTCCTTTGAGGGGGAATCATAACAGCCCACAGGTAACAAAACCCTTGGCCGGGAAGGGAAAACCTGTCGCAACGTTCAATAAGATTTGGATAGAATCTCCCATGCTTTATTACGGATATGACACATTCAAAGAGGATACACTGCGCCTGATCGAGGCGGTCCGGGAGTTCCGGCCCGACGCCGTCGTCGCCGTGGCGCGCGGGGGGATGATGCTGGGGCAGCTGATGGGCTACGGGCTCGGGCTGCGCAACGTCCAGAGCGTCCACGTCGAGACCTACGACGCCGAGGTGCGGCGCGACGATGTGAAGATTTTCGGCCGCTGCGACCTGGAGGGGGCACAGCGGGTACTGGTCGTCGACGATATCGTCGACAGCGGGATGACGCTGCGGGCACTGATCGACCGACTCCGCCGGGAAAACCCCGGCAGCCTCTTCAAGACGGCATCGCTCTTCTACAAACCGACCGCTTCGGTGCAGCCCGATTACAGCGTCCGGGAGGCGAAGGAGTGGATCGACTTCTTCTGGGAATCGGATTTTGCCGCCCGGTAGCTCCCTCCGGTACTACCTGAAGAGCCTGACCCTCGTCCTGCGGGTGATTCTCTTCGAGAAGCTCTCCCTTGTCTGGGCATGGGGCTGGTGGCTGACGGCGCTGCTGGGGGCGTGGATCGCGGGGTACGCGGCGCTGTGGGTCTTCGTGGCGGTCCTGGCCGCTGCACTGCTGCTCTACCGCCCCCTGCAGCGCTATGTTCTGGGGAGGCGCCACTGGCTGGTTCGGTGCGGCGACAGGGTGGAGTACGCCCTGCCCGACGAAGGGGTACAGCCGCAGCAGTTCGCGAGCGGGCGGGTGCTGCGGTCGCTGACGCCGGAGCACGCGGCGAAGACGGAGCAGTTCGATGCGGAGGAGCTGGCCCTCTATGAATACTTTTTCCTGGTGGAGGATGGCAAGCGGAACCGGCTCATTCCCGCGGAGTGGATCATCGCGATCGAGGCGGGGGAGCTGGAGGTTTAGTTTCTGGCTTTTTTGATCGTCTCGTAGGCGGCGTTGATCCGCTGCACCTTCTCCGTCGCCTCTTCGATGTAGGCGTCAGAGCTCCCCTGGGCCTTGATGATGTCGGGGTGGTGCTGTTTGACGAGGGTACGGTACTTCTTCTTGATGACCTCCATGGAGTCCGATTCGGAGGCCCCCAGCAGCGCGTAGGCCTCCTGCAGCGAACTGTGGGTCGTCGCCTGGGTGTGGGCGCCGGCGGCCTGGCGGAGCATCGCTTCGATCTCCTGCTGCGCAAAGTGGAGGTAGGCGGCGATTTTCAGCAGCAGCCGCTCTTCCGCGTGGCTGAGGTGGCCGTCGACGAAGGCGAGGTTCACCAAAAAGGCCATCATCATATGGCGTTTCCGGCGGTCGCGGCCGATCGCTTCGCGCAGGGCAAGGGCGACTTCGTCGATGTTGAAGGGCTGCTCCTTCTCGATGGCGAAGATCTCCTTGAGCAGGGACTTCGTCGCGGCCGGGTCGGGGAACATGGCGCTGATATCGTTGAACATGTTGCCGACGAGCTCCGCCTCGAGCTCGCTGACGCGGCCGTCGGCCTTGGCCACCTTGGCGGTGAGCGCCACGAAGAGCCCCAGTTCGCTACGGGCGATCTGCTCGCGTGTCGGCCCGAAACGGCGGAACTGCTCACGCTGGTAGGGCTGCGAGGTTTCGTAGCGGCGGTAGCTTTTGAAGACCCAGGCGAAAAAGAGGCCGATGAAGAAAAAGAGTATTAACTGACCCATGGTGATCCTTTGGTAGTCATCGGGGATAACGTCTCTGTAATGATACTTGGACTACACTTCCGCAATCTTTAGGGTGCCGGCCGCAGAAGCGGTCGCCTTCGCCAAAACCATGCAGAAAGCAGAAGACGCTTGCGACGATACCTCTCCTCCCTGGACCGCGGGGTCCTCTATATGCTTCTGGCCTCCCTCCTATTTGCAGTTATGGGGGCTTTCGCCAAGCTGGCCAGCGACCATATGAGCTCGCTGGAAGTGGTCTTTTTTCGCAACCTTTTCGGTGTGCTGATCATCGGTGCAGCGGTTCTGCGCCGCCCGATGCGTCACGAGGGGGGTAAACCGCTGTTGCTGCTGTTCCGCGGCTTGATGGGGTTTGCTGCACTGCTTGCCTTTTTTTACAACATCGCCCATATCCCCCTCGGGGATGCGATGACCTTCTCGAAGACCTCGCCCATCTTTACGGCGATCTTCGCCTGGATGTTCCTCAACGAGAAGCTCTCTCCCAAGGGGTGGGCGGCGGTGCTGGTCGGTTTCGTCGGGATCGTGCTGATCACCAAGCCGGGCGGGCTGGCGCTGGCCAAGACCGACCTGCTGGGCATCGCCAGCGGTATCGGCGCGGCGCTGGCCTACACCTCGGTCCGGGAGCTGAAGAAGTACTACGACACCCGGGCGATCGTCCTCTCCTTCATGGGGGTGGGGACGGCCGGCCCGCTGCTGCTGATGCTCGCGTCGCCCTATGTCGACGCGGGTGTGTTCGATTTCATGTTCGGCACCTTCGTCATGCCCGGCGGCATCGTCTGGCTCTACGTCGCGGGGATGGGGCTGTTCGCCACCCTGGCCCAGGTCTATATGACCCGGGCCTACGGGGAGTCGCAGGCGGGCATCGTCGGGGCGGTCAGCTACACGAACATCGTCTTTGCCATCGCCGTCGGCCTGCTGCTTGGCGATCGATGCGCTGCCCGATTCGGTAACGCTTTCTGGTATAATCCTGATAGTATTCAGCGGGGTTATGGTTGCCCGCAAAAAATAACTGTTCCGGAGAGTGCGTATGGAAGGTCCTTTTTACTACGTTTCATTGGCGGTCGTTTTGTTCATCGCAGTCCATTTCTTCCGCAGAGGGCACTTTGTCCTCAGTTTTGCCGTTCTTGCCGTGGGGGCGTGGCTGGTCTACTCCCACGAGGAGAACATCACCTACACCGATATCAAGCAGAATATCTACACGACGATCGATGACGCGGCGAAAAGCGAATATGACACGAAGATGAAGAGCGAGCTCTACGACTACGACAAGAAGAAAGTCGAGTCCAACAAGAGCACTGTGAAATAACGTCGGGCCGAACCGCCCGCTGATCTTTAATAAGGAAATACGATGATTTTAATGGCCGGACCCTGTGTGATTGAGAGCGAGGCGAACCTCTTCACGATCGCCAAAGCACTGGAGTGCTACCGCGACGATGCGCGTTTCGACTTCTACTTCAAGGCGAGCTTCGACAAGGCGAACCGCACCTCCCTG
>QKCD01000013.1 GCA_003245815.1 Sulfuricurvum sp. | reverse complement strand
ATTTACCTGGGAAGGCGCTCCAATTATTATGGAACTAGGTTCTTACGTTTCTACTCACAAAAGACATTTTATGCAACAGGGGCAATATACCATTGCCGTATATAAACCAACCCCTGAATCAGAATGGTTTTATTGCAATCATGGACGTGCTTTTGAAGAGTCTCAAGGGCAAGAACAAGATTTACTTTACAAATTCACCCTACCGGGTTCATTAAAAAGCGAGGTATTAACTCGCTTGCAGTCTATGAATATAAATGCATTCACTCTATATGGGAATGAAGAAGGCTTAATGAATATGTTGGCATTCAAAGAAATTGCCTCTCGCGTTACTGATTAATGATTTTCGGCAAAGCCGAAAACAATCCAAACCAATACGATACCTTGTAAGATCTTCCGGGCTTTGAACAGCTGGGTTTTGCTCCTATTCCCGCTAAAAATGCAAAACTCACTTCGTTCAAACAGTTGCATTTTCCTAACGCGTGAATAGAAGCAAAACCCAGGCACTTGCAGTAGCAAGCTGTTCAACAGCCCGGAGAGCTTTTTGGCTTACTTTTTTTGCGGGAAAAAAAGTAAGGGGCATGGTCAGGAAAGCTCATGACCTCATATGAAAAGTAGAGACAGGGCAATCCCAAAGCCGGTTACAGCTTGAGAATCCCCATCAGATTGAGCATCACCACAAAGAGCGCCACCGGCGCGATGTAGCGCAGCGAGAAGTACCACACCTCGAAGAAGGGCCCGAAGTGGTGCCCGACCGCTGCGAACACCCGTTCCTTCTCCATCACGTAGCCGACGAAGACCGCCATCACCAGACCGCCCAGCGGCAGCAAGACCGAGGCGGTCAGGAAGTCCATCCAGTCGAAGAAGTTTTTCGAGCCGAAGGTCAGCATCTCGCTATAGACGCTGGTATTGGAGAGCAGCGCAATGATCCCCACGAGGTAAAAGACCATACCGATGACAAGCGACGCCTTGAAACGGCCGAACCCGTAACGCGAGATCAGGAACTGCACCATCGGCTCCACGATGGAGACCGCGGACGTCAATCCCGCGAAGGCCAGCGCGATAAAGAAGAGCACCGCAAAGACGTTCCCCAGCATCCCCATCTCGTAGAAAACCGCCGGCAGCGAGATAAAGACGAGCCCCGGTCCCTGGGCGGGCTCGGCGCCGTACTGGTAGAGGAAGGTAAAGAGCATCAATCCGGCAAGCAGCGCAATGGCGGTATCGAGGGCCACGATAATGATCGAGCTGTAGACGAGATTGCTCTTTTTCTCCAGCGAGGCCGAATAGGTCAGGATCGCCCCCATCCCGAGCGAGAGGGTGAAAAACGCCTGGCCGACCGCCTTGACGAAGGATTCGGATGTCAGCTTGCTCCAATCCGCATTGAACATGAACGCCCACGCCTGTGTGAATCCCTCCAGAGTCGTCGCGTAGAGGAACATTCCCCCGACGATGATAAAGAGCAGGGGCATCAGGATAAGGTTGAGCTTCTCGATCCCGCTCTTGATCCCGCGGCTGACAATCCAGGTGACGATGAGGAATGCCAGGGTATGGTACATCAGCTGGGTCGTGATGTCATCTTGCAGCATTGCCATGAAGTGTCGCTCCGCGTCGGCCACGGTAGCCGGGAGCTGTGTGAGGGCCACCACGATGTAGTGGAAGATCCAGCCGATGACGACGGAGTAGAAGGTCATGATCAACAGGCCCGTGATTATCATCAATCCGCCGAAACGCCACCGCTCTTTGTGGCTCGGGGCCAGTAATTCAAAACTTCCCGCCCCGTCGCTGCGGCCCAGGTAGCCGATGATCATCTCGGCAATCATCACCGCGAAGCCGATGAAGATCGAGGTGACCAGGTAGACGAGCACAAAGGCGCCGCCGCCGTTCTCCCCCGTCATATAGGGGAACTTCCAGATGTTCCCCAGACCTACGGCGCTGCCCGCGGCCGCCAGAATGAACCCGATCCTGCTAAAACGTGCTATTTTCATCGTATCTTTCCCGTTGTACGCCGCCGGGATGCCGAAACCTCCAGGGCCGGACCCGGCTTTTCGCATCCGATCATGCTTGAAACTGCTGTTATTATACAGTAATCCCACCGGGCGCATTGGGCCTGCAAAAGGGCTTCTGGAACGCTTTGCGCGCACTTTTTCATGCAGCGTGCCGCCAACTATTGACAAAGCATAAATTTTCGTCTATAATTTCGCCTCACTAATGAAGCGTCAAGCTTTCCTTAGCTGACCGGTCGGGGTGTAGCTCAGTATGGTTAGAGTACTTGGTTTGGGACCAAGGGGCCGAAGGTTCGAGTCCTTTCACCCCGACCAGCCCCGATAAATTGTAACAGACACTTTGATTCGCAGATGGTGGGTATAGCTCAGTCGGTTAGAGCACCAGTTTGTGGCACTGGGGGTCGTGGGTTCGAACCCCATTACCCACCCCATTTTTGAAAACAAGTGTTTGATACGAATAATTTTTTCAAGTTGTGCGCCCGTGGCTCAACTGGATAGAGTATCGGACTTCGGATCCGACGGTTATAGGTTCGAATCCTATCGGGCGCGCCATAATCGTTGAATATGCGTCCTTAGCTCAGCTGGATAGAGCAATGCCCTTCTAAGGCATCGGTCAAAGGTTCGAATCCTTTAGGGCGTGCCACTACACCATCGTGCGGACGTGGTGGAATTGGTAGACACGCCAGACTTAGGATCTGGTGCCGCAAGGTGTGAAGGTTCAAGTCCTTTCGTCCGCACCACTTTGTCTTATTTTACTTTCCTCAGGGAGAGTAAATTTGGTTATACTGTCAACATGCGTTCGTGGTGGAATTGGTAGACACGCTAGATTCAGGTTCTAGTGTCCGTTCGGACGTGGAGGTTCAAGTCCTCTCGAGCGCACCATCTTTTTTCTTTTCCCTTTCAACTTTATCAACCCACACTTTAGACCAGCATATTAACCTGATCGCAACAGCTTTTTTCCCCCCTATCTCCTGCTATAGTCTTCTGCATCTAGCATCAAAGGATTTCCCATGATCGATTTAACCCGTACGATGTGCCACTGCAATGACGTCACGGCCGGGGAGGTCGTCGCCTACATCAAGGCCAACGGCATCACCGAACTGGAGACCCTGGTCGAGCAGGATGCCTTCCACGTCGGCAACGTCTGCGAGTCGTGCCGTGAGGATGGCTACGACGATGACGGTTTTTCATTGACCATGCTGCTCGAAGCGGTTGCAGAGGGGAAGCTCTAGCGCTTTTCCCCCTCTGCGGACCGCCCCTTCCCCCCGCTTCATCGCGACCGTTTCAAGATGCGTTATAATTCCACAAATATTTTGCAAGGAAACGTATCTAATGGGAAGAGCATTTGAATACCGCCGCGCCGCCAAAGAGAAGCGCTGGGGCAATATGTCCAAAATTTTTCCGAAACTCGGCAAGATGATCACCGTCGCCGCCAAAGAGGGCGGGACCGACCCCGATATGAACCCCAAACTCCGCCTGGCGATCCAGACCGCCAAAGCGCAGAACATGCCCAAGGACAACATCGACGCGGCGATCAAGCGCGCTTCCGGCAAGGATGCCGCGGATATCGCCGAAGTCAACTTCGAGGGCAAGGGTCCCCACGGCGCCCTGATCTTCGTCGAGTGCGCCACCGACAACAACACCCGTACCGTTGCGAACGTGCGCAGCTACTTCAACAAGGCGGGCGGCGAACTGCTGAAAAACGGTTCCCTGGAGTTCATGTTCGGCCGTAAAGCCGTATTTGAGTTTGACAAGCCGGAAGGGATGGATCTCGAAGAGCTGGAACTGGAACTGATCGATGCGGGTCTTGAAGAGCTTGAAGAAAACGAAGGCACCGTCTATGTTTACGGTGATTACACCACTTTCGGATCACTTTCGGGAGCATTTGAGGCGATGGGGATCGAATTGAAAAAAGGGTCGCTTCAGCGCGTTCCCAACAACCCCCAGGAGTTCAGTGAAGAGCAGATGGTGGAGATCGAGAAACTCATCGACCGTCTCGAAGACGACGACGACGTTCAGGCCGTCTACACCAATATCGAATAAAGCGTTACGCCTTAATATCGATCTTCTGCCCGACACCCGTCAGGGCCGCTCCGCTGCTCTGCGGGCTCTGCTGCGGCGCCCCGGCACTCTCCAGGACTTTCAGTACCGCCTGCCCTTGGATCTCTGTAGCTTTTTTCATCGCATACAGCTGGGGGCCCATCGACGTATCGTTATTTACACTTGTCATTTACCCTCCTTACTATTTTCCATTATTATGACACAGAAGCGTAAATAGAGAGATCGCGCGACAGCGTGCCTACGCCGCGTTGTCGTCGTCCGAACGCCAGCGACGGATCCGTTCGATCACCCCTTTGTAACCCGCGTCCTTGATCAGCGTCAGGTAGATGATGCGGCCGAGCACGTTGATCAGATAGAGCCCGAAAGCGATGGTAAAGAGCACGGAGAGCCAGAAACCGATTTCACTCTTTTTTTGGGCACCCTCCTTCTGCTCCTCGAGCATTTGCATCTCCTGGTAAACCCCTTCACTGGCAAAGGCCCGTGCCTTCTCCTCCGAACTCATACTCCACATCTTGTTGTCAAGCATCTCATACTGCATCACCGCGATCCGGTCGCTTGTCTCATGATAGAGCCGTGTGTAGTGTCTGTGGCTCCAGAGAAAGAGCAGCATGACCGCCAGCAGCGATCCAAGCTTGATATAGCGCGATTTCATCATCATTTTCCTTCAGGATTCGGGGGTATTATAGGCCCGGTCTCCGGCATCCCCAAGCCCCGGGTGGATAAACTTCTCCGCGTCGAGCCGCCCGTCGACCTGCGCGATATAGAGGGTGATGTCCGGGTGTGTCTGCGCGACCCGGTCAAGCCCTTCGGGCGAACCGATGATGTTCAGCGAGACGATCCGTGCAGGCCCTTTGGTTTTGATCGCCGTCACCGCATCCACGAGGGAGCCCCCTGTGGCGACCATCGGGTCGAGCAGTACGACCGTCTTTCCCCGGCACTCGGGAACCCGGTCGTAGTAGAGCACGGCTTCGTGGGTCGTCTCGTCACGCCGCATCGCCAGAAAACCCGCGGCAGCCTCCGGAAAAAGGCCCATCAGCGCGTCAAGCATCGGCATCCCGGCGCGCATCACGGGGACGAAGAGCAGCGTCTCCCCGTCAACGACGCCGTAGGATGCCCGCCCCTGCCATGTCACCATCTCCCGCTCCGTCAGGGATGCGTCGGCAAAGGCCTCGTAGCAGAGCATGCGGGAGAGTTCCCCGACGTAATGGCGGAATCGCAGGGCGTCACAGCTGCTGTCGCGAAGCCGGTTGACGAGAGATTTGACAAGAGGGTGTGAAAGCTCACGAATCATGGTGCAAATGCCTTCTATGCAAAAGTAGGGCAACCATTATAACAGATGGGAACGGGAGTCGTCCGGAATCGGATTGTATGATTTTTCGGAAGTTTTCGAGGGGGGCCCGCCCGGAACGGGAGGACGTTCGGCCCGGAGGCCTTGGGGATTAGAGTGCTGCCTTGGCCTGGGCAACGACTGCGGTGAATGCCGCTGCGTCGTTCATCGCCATGTCAGCAAGAATTTTGCGGTCCAGTTCGACGCCGGCTTTTTTCAGGCCGTTCATGAAACGGGAGTAGTTGATGTCGTTCAGGCGGCATGCTGCGTTGATACGGACGATCCACAGTCTGCGGAACTCGCGTTTTTTCTGCTTGCGGTCGCGGAACGCGTACACAAGGCTGCGCTCGAGCTGCTCTTTCGCTTTGCGGAAGTGTTTGCGGCGACCGCTGTAGAAGCCGCGTGCCAGCTTCAGAACTTTTTTATGACGGCGGCGTCTTACGACACCAGTTTTTACTCTTGCCATAGTGTTATCCTTTCTTTACCCTGTCGCCTTCGGCGCTTAGGTGCCGCATCTTTGGCGGACTTGCCCAGTCGTGCTGGAGAGATATGGTTAGTAACTTGCGTTACAGCTTAGTTGATCATCGCCTTGATGTTCTTTTCGTCAACTTTGGCGACTGTTTTCGGCGTGTTTTGTTTACGACGCGTTGCTGCATCCTGTTTTGTCAGGATGTGGCTGCGGAATGCTGTACCGCGTTTGATCGAGCCGTTTTTCTTGACTTTAAAGCGCTTGACTGCGCCTTTTACCGATTTCATTTTAGGCATCGCTGAACCCCTTTCGCAAAATTCCTTTTTAGAGAAGCACAAAGCTCCTAAAAAGAGGCTGGAATTATACCGAAAAATCTCTGCTTTTTCCAGTAGGGGGAGTTGACGTCGGGTAGGAGGGGTCTAAACGGCGGGGTTTGAGATCGGGGTTTGGGGAGGGAAAATGCCGGGCGGCCTATTTCAGGTCGGCGGGGATCATCCAGCGCGTCTGTTTCTTCGCCTGGAGCTTTTTGACCATTTCGCGTTCGAAACGGCTGAGATTGCGGCGTTCCAATGCCGTCTTCTGGCTGTAAATCATCGGGACTCCTTTCGTGTCACGGATCTCCTGCAGTTGCAGCGCCCGGGATGATCCGGGCGGAACATGCAAAAAGTGTCGGTTGGGGAACAGACAGGAGTCGTAAGCGACCGGCCTGTCTGACACTGAAAGGCTACGCTCTTTGGATTACGGGGGGATTACGGGGCAATCAGCTCCCTTTTGAGGTGTTCGGCCAGCCGCGGCAGCGCGTCGTGCCAGTCGCCGCTCTTGTAGTCGAGCTGGGCACGGTAGTAGCAGTGTCCTTCATCGAAGACCTGGAGTTTCACGTAGCCGTCGAAGTCGCTGCCGAGGGCGTTGGCCTTGGGGTTGCTACATGCCTTCACCTCGTAATGGCTCACCTGCAGCGTGTAGGGGCATGCGGCATCCTCCAGCCCCGGAAGGTAGCGGCGCAGTACCTCGGCCGTCTCCCCGTCCGCCGGGCGCAGGCAGTCGATCCGCTCGGCCGTCGTGCCGCAATACTGGCTGTAGATCTCGTGGCATCCCCCCAGCAGCAGAATGCCCAAGAGTGCGAAGGTCCGTATCAAAGGCCCGGAAGCCTCGGGATCTTGCCCAGCTTGCTCCAGCGGCAGTAGTGCCCCCATGCCCGTTTCAACCAGTGGCCTACGACCGGCAGGGGGATCATCATCGCCCGTTTGTCGTCACGGAAGACGAAGGCCGCACCGTCGCCGCTGTCCATGATACAGAGGATGTTGATATGCTCGGCGTATCCTTTGCGCATCGTGCCGCTGCGGCTGTGCTGCGCGATGTTGAAGGCGGTGTTGCGGGCCATAACCTCCGCGATATGCCCTTGCTTCGCCCGCCACTGCGGCCCCTCCAGCGCCGCGACGTCGCCGACGGCGTAAACGGTATCGGGCCCTTCCCCGTCAGGGTAGACGACCCGGCAGTGATCGTCTACGGTGACGAAGCCTGCCTCGTTCGTCGGCAGATCCGATTCCCCCACCACCGCGTGGCCGTTGCCCGCGGCAATGAACATCACCAAGTCCGCGTCGAGCCGGCTCTCGTCCTCGAAGACGACCCCCCCGGCATCGAACCGGCTGATCTTCTTGCCGAAACGGTGATGAATCCCGAGCTTCTGGAAGAAAATGCCCATCATCTTCAGCGCCTGCGGCCCCATCCGCTTGCCCGGCTCTTCCATCGGAGCGAACATGGTCAGCTCGAAACGGTCGCGCACCCCCTTCTTCCGCAGCATGTGTTCAACGTTGAACATCACCTCGAAACCGGGTCCCCCCCGGACTGCCGACATATCCTTGGGATTACCGCCGAAGCCCATAGCGATCTTCCCCTCACCTTTGGCGACGAGGGCATCAAGCCGATCACGCAGCCGCAGCGAATCCTCCGGGGCACCGCAGATGGAAAGGGTATGCTCGATCCCCGGGTGCTTCATTTTCGAGGCCCCCGTCGCGATGACCATGTAATCGTAACCCCGCAGCGTCACCCCCGACGCCAGGTCGACCTCCATGCTCTTGGAACGGATCTTCACCACGCTGTCGACGACGAGGCCAAAACCGTGGACCTCCTGAAGTTCCGCCAGCTTGATGCAGACCTTCTCGAAGGCGATCTTGTGCGTCGGTATCCAGATCGAAGTCGGGTTGATGTAAAAGTAATTCCGGTCGCTGACCAGGGTGACATCGAACCCCTCTTTTCGAAGAAAAATCGTCGTTTCGACGCCTGCGAAACCACCCCCCAGAACCAAAACCTTTTTCATTATCGTCACCTTGCAAAGGAGCCACGGGAAAACCCGCCAAACCTTTTATAATAATTATCAAAACTTCAAATATCATACAGCAGCGGCCCGCAAAAGTCAAGAATCCCGACTGAGCTTCCCGTGCTAACGGGCCTGTTTAAGTCGTTTGATATGCGGATTTTGTAATGATAGCTATTATCATTGCTCCGGAGTTTACCATGCCCGACCTGCTCACCGCCTTCGCCACCGCGCTCTACGACCTCAGCAACGACATGGCGGTCTACATCCTCATCGGTCTCTTCTTCGCCGGGATTCTCCATGAGCTCGTCCCGACCGGCTTCATCGAGCGCCACCTCGGCCGCGACAACGTCGCTTCCGTCCTCAAAGCGACCCTCTTCGGCGTCCCCCTGCCCGTCTGCTCCTGCGGGGTGATCCCTCTGGCGACCGCCATCAAGAAGAGCGGCGCCTCCAACGGCGCGACCCTGAGCTTCCTCATCTCGACCCCGATCACGGGGGTCGACTCCATTCTCGCGACCTTCGGGATGTTCGGCTGGGCCTTCACCCTCTACCGGATCGTCACCTCCATGATCATCGCCACGGTAGCGGGGATTCTCAACAACTTCCTCGTCACCGAAGCGCCGAAGCCCGCCTTTTCCGCCGTGAAACCCGCGGCCTCCTTCTCCTTTCAGGCCGCAGCCCCGAAGGAGTCGTGCTGCAGCAGCGGATGCGAATGCGACGCCCCGTCTCCGAAGTTCTCCTTCCGCGCGGCCATGCGCTACGGCTTCGTCACCCTCTTCGGGGACATCGCGAAGCCCCTCTTCTGGGGCCTGCTGATCGGTGCCGCCATCACGGTGGCGGTGCCGGACGACCTCAGCAGCCTCCTGGGGTCATACCCCTGGCTGGGCTACCTGATCGTCGTCGCCATTGCGGTGCCCATGTACGTCTGCGCCACGGCCTCCCTGCCGATCGCCGCCTCCCTGATCCTTGCGGGTGTCGCCCCCGGGGCGGCCTTCGTCTTTCTCAGCGCGGGGCCCGCGACCAACACCGTCACGATCGGCGTTGTCAAGAAGATGCTCGGCACGCGTTCGCTGATGATCTACCTCGGTACGATCGTCATCGGCAGCGTCCTCTTCGGAATCGGGATGGACTTCCTCTTCACGGCTGCCGACATTGACCTCAAAGGGTTTCTGACCGCCCATGAAGAAACAGGACCGGTCGCCCTCGGGAGTGCCGTCGTGATGTGGCTGCTGCTCCTCTACTTCATCGCCAGCCCCTATCTCCGGCCGAAAACGCCCGGTTGCTGCGAGATGTCGTAACCCTTCTGGTATCATAACGGCAAAAAGGAAAAGGGGAGTTATGCGCATCGCAATTGTCGGTATCGGAGGCGTCGGCGGTTACATCGGGGCGAAGTTCTGCGCCCTCAGGGAAGCGAACCCGGAAAAGTACGAGATCGTCTTCATCGCCCGGGGCGATCACGCGGAAGCGGTCAAGGCCCAAGGTATCACCGTTATCGAAGACGAAGGGAGCTTCACGGCCATGCCCTCGTCCGTAGTGACAGCGGAGACGGCGGAGGGAGCGTTCGACCTGATCCTGCTGTGCGTCAAGAGCTACGATATCGCGCCGACCGTCGCCTCCCTGCGGAAGAACATCCGCCCCGACACCGTCATCATCCCCTTCGCCAACGGCGTCGCCAACGACGCGGCGGTACGGGAGATGGTGGAGGCGAAAGTCCTCAACGGCTGCGTCTACATCCTCTCCCACATTGACGCCCCCGGCGTCATCCGCAAACAGGGGAAGGTCTTCGCGGCGATCTTCGGCCACCCCGGCTACATCGGCGAAAGCTTGCACGTGGGCTACCTCTTCAAGGATGCGGGGATGCGCGCCATGACCCCCGAGGCGATCGAACCGGCGCTCTGGAAGAAATACCTCTTCATCAGCGCCTTCGCCACCCTCACCTCCTACTACGACATGCCCATCAGGCAGGTGCATGAGGCCCACTTCGCCGACGCGGAGGCGGCGTTGCAGGAGATCGCCGCCGTTGCCGCTACCCGGGGCATCGACCTCTCGGGCGAAGTGGCCAAGGCGCTTGAAACCGCGGCGGGCCTCCCTGCAGAAGCTTCGACGTCCATGCATCTCGATTTCCAGCACCGCCATAGAACGGAGCTTGAGACCTTGACCGGCTACATTGTCCGGGAAGGCCAAAGCCTTGGCGTCGCCGTCCCGCGGATGGGCAGGATGTACCATGCGCTTAAAAAACGTCTGGAAGAGGAAGGGATCGAGGCTTAATCCATCCTTCTATCGGAGATTCCGCGCGCTTTACCGGACGTAACTCTAAACATGAGGGCGTAAAGTGTTCAGAAGCATTCCCGTGCCACCACGATCCTGTCGGCATGCCGCAGCAGCGCATGGGAGCAGTGTACTCTGCACACTTACCCTATCTCAGGTAATGAAGGAAAACCTATGGCCAAAGAAGAAGTCGCCCTGCTGGGCGGAGGCTGTTTCTGGTGCATCGAAGCGGTCTACCGCCGCGTCAAGGGGGTCACGTCGGCCGTCAGCGGCTACGCCGGAGGCGCCCTGCCCGACCCCGACTACCGGAGTGTCTGCAGTGGCACGACGGGGCATGCCGAAGTGGTTCGAATCACCTACGACCCCGATACCGTCAGTTATGAGGATCTGCTCGACATCTTCTGGGTCATCCACAACCCGACGACGCTCAACCGCCAGGGAGCCGACGTCGGTACACAGTACCGCTCCGTCATCTACTACCACAATGACGCCCAGCGCGACGCGGCCGAGACCGCCATCGAACAGGCAGAGGCCGCGTTCCAGGACCCCATCGTCACCGAACTCGCACCGGCACCGCAGTTCTACCCCGCCGAAGCGTACCATCAGAACTACTACGATCTCAACCCGATGCAGGGATACTGCCAGATGGTCATCGCACCGAAACTGCAGAAATTCATGACACGATTTGGAGAAAAACTGGGGTAAAAGGGGTGGGAGCGGGCCGGAGCCCGCGGAGATTTAGCGGTTGATCCGGACTTCGATGCGGCGGTTTGCCTGACGTCCCTCATCCGTTGAGTTGTCTGCTTTGGGCTCGAGCTCGCCGCGCCCTTCAGTCGTGATGCGTGACGCCGCAACACCCTGCTCGATCAGCATGTTCCGTACGGATGCCGCACGCGCTTCGGAGAGGCGCAGGTTGTAGAGCTCGTCGCCGCGCTCGTCCGCATGTCCGACGACATGGATCGTGTAGGTCGGGTGCTCCATCAGGAAGCGGCCGAAGGCGTGAACCTTCGGGGCCGATGACGCGTCGATCACGGCGGAGTCGAATTCGTAGGTGAGTTCGAGTTCCATCATCTCTTCACAGCCCGTCTCGTCGACCTGGTAGCCTGCAGGCGTGTTCGGACAGGCGTCGTTCATATCGATAACGCCGTCTTTGTCGCCGTCGAGCGGACACCCTTTCTCATCGACCTGCGCCTCCATCGGCGTCTCCGGACAGGCGTCCTTGTCGTTGCAGATGCCGTCTTCGTCGCTGTCAGTCACGCACTCTGTAGTAGAGGCGCTGCCGCCGCCGAAGCCGAAGGAGATGCCGACGAGGGCCGCAAAATTGCTGTCTGCATGGTCAAACGGATCTTTGAGCATGTAGAGCGCTTCGGCCTTGAGTGCGATCGCTTCCGTCAGCGGTACCTTGATACCGGCACCAACGTCGAGGAAAATGCCGTTCTCATTGTCGAAGAAGCGGTTTTCGATCGATTCGTAGCCGAGACCCGCCTTCGCGAAAGGCACGACCTGCGCCCATACCGGGTACTCGTAGACCCCGTTGAGGGCGAAGCGGGTGATCGACGTCGAGTTTACGACTGTTGTCGTAGTAGGGATCAGTCCCCCTGTCGTCGTCGTAAGCGGGTCGTAATCGACATCCGGCGTGTAGAGCACGGAGAGTTCCGGCTTGATCGCACTGTCAACCCCGTTGTACTGCAGCTCTGCTCCAAAGAGCCGTTCATTATCCAGATTGAGGTTGCCCTCTTTCACCACATATCCGCCCAACGGCGTGATTTCGTAATCCGCAGCCATTGCCATCGTCGCAGCAGCGACGATGGACATCATCAGCCCAGTATGGCGCATCATAACTCCTTATTATGTTTGCGGCATTTTAGCGTCTCTCGCTTTGGTACGCCTTTGATTTTCAGACCAGAGAGGCAAAAATGCTCTGCGCTTAGCAATGATGTTACGAAATGGCAGGGAAACAGAAGGGGGAACAAGAGGTGCGGGCACCGGCCCGCGGAACGCGCCTACTGGCGCAGTTCGACTTCGATACGGCGGTTTGCCTGGCGGCCTTCCGCCGTGGCGTTGTCCGCTTTGGGTTGTGATTCGCCGCGTCCTTCGGTCGTGATACGTGCCGCGTCGATGCCCTGTCCGACGAGCATGTCACGTACGGAATTCGCACGGCGTTCGGAGAGGGACTTGTTGTAGCTGTCGGAACCGACGCTGTCCGTATGGCCGATGACATGAATGCTGTATCCCTTGTTCTCCGCCAGGAAGTTCCCGAACTCCTGCACTTTCGGCGCGGAGGCGGCGTCGATCTCCGCCGAGTTCGTTTTGAAGGTCAGCATCAGCTCCATCGTGACCGGGCAGCCCATCTCATTCACTTTGAAGCCCGCCGGCGTGTTGGCACAGGCGTCGTCAAGGTCGATGACCCCGTCGTTGTCGCTGTCGAGCGGGCATCCCTTCGCGTCGACCTGCGCCTCCATCGGCGTATCCGGGCAGGCGTCGCCGTTGTCGTCGACCCCGTCGTTGTCGCTGTCGGGGATGACCGGGGCCGGTTCGCGGACCGGCATCGGCGCCGGCTCTGCGGCAGGCTCTTCCGCTACCGGGGCGGGGGCTTCCCCGCCCCCGAAGCCGAACGTCAGGCCGACGAAGGCCGCCAGGCTGTTGTCGGCATTGTCAAAGGGGTCCTTAAGCATGTACATCGCTTCGACCTTCAGCGCGATCGCTTCCGTCAGCGCCATCTTGACACCGGCACCCACGTCGAGGTAGACGTCGTTGCCGTTGCCGTAGAGGCGCGTATCGATCTTCTCGTACCCGGCACCCATCTTGGCAAAGGGCGTCAATCCCCCTTTTTCACCGTACTCGTACACCGCGTTCAGGGCGACCCTCAGGATCGACGTATCGTTCACGTTGTCGTCGTAGTCCACCTCCGGCGTGTAGAGCACGGAGAGTTCCGGCTTGAGCACGCTGTCAATAGCGTTGTACTGCAGTTCGGCTCCGAAAAGCCACTCGTTTTCAAGGTTCAGGTTCCCCTCTTTCAGGACATATCCGCCTACCGGCGTAATCTCCACATCCGCTGCCATTGCGATCGTCGCCGCCGCTACTGCAGACAGCATCAAGCCCATCCGACGCATTCTCACTCCTTACGTTTACATATTTGTATTGAGGCGTGTTTCGCCCTACATTCACGCATTGTAACGTATGTCGCTTTGAGAAGCCTTTTTTTCGTCACCCTTTTGCACAGAGCCGTTCCTTTATGTTATAACTCTGACCATCCGAACCCCGGGAGGGCCCATGCCGCGTCTCAAAGAACTCATCTATGTCGGCGATCCCATGTGCTCGTGGTGCTGGGGGTTCGCCCCCGAACTGCACAGGCTTCGCCGCGCCCTGCCCCATGACGTCGCCCTCTCCCTCTGCATGGGCAATCTCCGTAACGGCCACACCTGGGACGACACCTTCAAGGCCTATCTCGGCCGGCACTGGGACGAAGTCGCACGACGTACCGGCCAACCCTTCGACACCGCCCTGCTGGAGCGGAAACAGTTCGACTATACGACGGAACCGGCGTGCCGCGCCGTCTGCACGGCGCGTGCCATCGACCCGGAGCGCGCCTTCGACTTCTTCGAATCGCTCCAGAGGGCCTTCTACGCCGAAGGGCGCGACATCACCGACGCACGCCTCCTCTGTGACCTGGCGGCAACATCGGGCTACGACGCGGAGCGCTTTGCATCGCTTTTCGCATCGCCGGCGATGCGGGAGCAGGTACCGTCGGACCGCTACAGGGCCCGGGCCTACGGCGCATCCAGCTTCCCTTCCCTCGTCGCCATCGACTGCGAGGGGCACCTCAGCGTCCTGCGCGGCTACCGCACCTGCGAAGTGCTCCTGAAGATGCTGGAGCTCTAGAGGCGTCCCTGCCGGACAAGGGAAAGGACCATCGCCAGGGAGTAGCCGTCGTTTTCGTACCCCTCCTCGATGCACGATTCGCACTTGTTCCCGACGCCGGCCTTCTCAATCAGGGCGTCCATCGTGGTGATCCCCTTCTCCTTGATCATCGCCGCAAGTTCGCCGATCGTAATCCCGTTGCAGACGCAGATCATCCGGTCCAGATCGATCATCGCCGTCTCCTTTTTTTCCGCTATCATAACGTAACGCCGCCAACGCTTATTCTGTTAATCATACGGCTACGTTCCTGTCCTACAATTGGGAAAATTCCCACACAGGAGCTCTCCATGAAATCGACCCTGACATACCTCGCGGCCCTTGCCGTCGTCACGACCGCCGCATTCGGCGACGGTGCCGCCCTCTACCAGGCCTGCGTCCAGTGCCACGGGGCCCAGGGGGAGAAAGTCGCCCCCGGCGGCAACAGCAAGGTCATCAATACCCTCTCCAAAGATGCGATCGTCGCAGCGGTCAAGGGGTACCAGGCCGGCACCTACGGCGGCAAGACCAAGGCCCTGATGGCGGCGCCCGTCAAGGAGCTCGACGACGCGCAGATCCGGGAGATCGCCGACTATATCGGGCAGTAACACCGTTTTTTGATACAATGGTGCTATGCGTAACTTGACAGCACTTCTGCTCGCCGCCCTGCCGCTTGGCGCCGAGCTGTACGAATCACCCCTCCAGGACCTCGATTTCGACGCCGCGCAGCGCTACTGCGCGGAACGGGGAGAGGGGTGGCGGGTCCCGACGATACGGGAACTCTTCGGACTGCGCGGCAGCGGCCGCTTTTCCCACGAGATCAGTTTCTGGTCCGCCGACACCGCCTATGACGGCATCTCCCGGGATGTGACGGGGAGCGAGGGCGACGCCGGCCAGCAGCGCGGGTCGCAGATCGGCTACAGCTTCTACCTTCGTGACGGCGACGTCACCCTCTCGCCGCTGACGAAACGGATCGGCGTCATCTGCACCGAGACGCCGGCATCCGTCTACAAGCCCTCGTTCGAAAAGAGCGAGGAGGGCGTTCTCGACCATGAGAACGATCTGCTCTGGGCACCCCTGGACGCCTACGACAAGAAGAGCAAACAGACCTTCGAAGGGGCCCGGGAGTTTTGCGAAAACCTCGACCACGGCGGCCGTTCCTGGCGCCTTCCCACCCTCGACGAGCTCTACGCGATCGTCAGCTACGAGCGAAGCACCCCCTCCGTCGACACGGCGGTGTTCGGGGTCATGATGAGCCGCTACTACTGGAGCGACGACGCCTTTAACGATGCCCAGGCCTACGTCGTCGGCTTCAAGCTCGGCTCCGTCGCCACCAGCGGCAAGGAGAACCGTTCCTACTTCCGCTGCGTCAGTGATTTAGAAGAGTAACACTTACCCTCCAAATTTCATGAAATCTTTCAAAGCTGTGACAAACATAACAATTTCCTATGTTACACTGTCTGCAATTTAAGGAGTTGCCGCATGGAAAACACGTATCAGATCGCCATTATCGGAGCGGGCCCGGCGGGAATCGCGACTGCCGTCGAAGCCTATATCCTCGGGATCCGCAACATCATCCTGCTGGAGAAGGAGACGAACCACAACGCCACCATCCGCAAGTTCTACAAGGACAACAAACGGGTCGACAAGGACTGGAAGGGTCAAAAGGTCGAACTAGACGGCAACATCTACTTCGTTGACGGGACCAAGGAGAGCACCCTGGACTTCTTCGACGAAATCCTCGATCACCACTCCGTCGAACTCCAGACCCATACGGAAGTGCAGAAGATCGTGAAACATGACGACCACTTCGAGGTCTTTTACGGAGGGGGCAGCATCCGCGCCAAGTACGTCGTCGTCACCATCGGGCGTATGGGCAAACCGAACAAGCCCACCTACAAGATCCCTCCGTCGATCAAGTCCCAGATCAACTTCACCCTCGACAAGTGCCAGCCCCGCGAGCGCATCATGGTCGTCGGCGGCGGCGACACGGCGATCGAGTACGCCGTCGACCTCGCCGGCCAGACCGACGTCGCCATCTGCTACCGCCGCGGCACCTTCCGCCGCGCCAACCCGACCAACCAGAAGAACATCGCCGAGGCGATCGATTCGGGCATGGTGCGCGCCATGCTCAACATGGATATCGAAAGTATCGACGGCGAACACGGCCACATCAAGGTCTATTTCAAAGACGGCAGCATCGAATATTTCGACCGCATCGTCTACGCCATCGGCGGCACCACGCCGAGTACCTTCCTGCAGAGCTCCGGCATCCGCGAAGAGGACGGCAAGCCGGTCCACGACGACAACTACATGACCGACGTCCCGGGCATCTTTGTCGCCGGCGACATCACCCAGGAGTCCGGCGGCTCCATTGCCCTGGGCCTCAACCACGGTTACGCCATCGCCCGCTGCATCATGGGACACTGTACCAAGAAGAAGCAGCTCAACTGAGGCCGTAACGCGTCCCCATGGGGGAGTTATAAGTGTACTTCCCCTATAATCCCCTCTTTAAGACCACCGCTACGGACCGCTCATGGACTATTTCGCCAAACGTATCATCCCCTGTCTGGACGTCAAAGACGGCCGCGTCGTCAAGGGCGTCAACTTCGTCGGCCTCAAGGACGCGGGCGACCCGGTCGAAGTCGCCAAGCGCTATAACGAGGAGGGGGCGGACGAACTCACCTTCCTCGATATCGGGGCCTCCCACGAAGGGCGCGATACCATCGTCGACATCGTCGAAAAGGTCGCCCGCGAAGTCTTCATCCCCCTCACCGTCGGCGGGGGCATCCGCAAACTCGACGACATCTACCGGCTCCTCAACGTCGGCTGCGACAAGGTCAGCGTCAACTCCGCCGCGGTGAAACGGCCGGAGCTGATCAACGAGGGGGCGAAGCGCTTCGGTTCGCAGTGTATCGTCGTCGCCATCGACGTCAAAAAAACCGGTGACCAGTACAACGTCTACCTCAACGGCGGCCGCGTCGATACGGGGATCGACGCCGTCGCATGGGCCAAAGAGGCCGTTGACCGCGGGGCGGGGGAGATCCTGCTCACCTCCATGGACACCGACGGCACCAAGGCGGGCTTCGACATCCCGATCACCGAGCAGATCAGTTCCCTGGTCAACGTTCCCGTCATCGCCAGCGGTGGGGCGGGCACGATGGAGCATATCCTGGAGGCTTTCGAGCACGGTGCCGACGCGGCCCTGGCCGCGAGCATCTTCCACTACCGGGAGATCGACATCATGGACCTCAAACGCTTCCTCAGCGACCGCGGCGTTCCCGTCAGAATCTAGCTCTCCCCGCCGGTCAATGCCTGTCCGGGAGGGCAGGCCATAGGGTTTGTATCAAAATTTCAGATCATAAGTTCCCATCAAAGGGCTTTCATCTATAATGCGCCTATGATTATCTGCGCCGGCAACAACGAAACCTTCGACTTTGCACATCCGACGGGCGTCGGACTTATTGAAACAGCGATGAACCTCACACGCCTCTGCCTTTTCGACAAGCCGGAGTTCCTCCTCTTTGTCGGCACCGCCGGCAGCTACGGCGACTACGGTATCCTCGATATCGTCGAGTCCAAGACCGCCGCGAACATCGAGCTCGCCTTCCTGGAGAAAAAGGCCTACACCCCCATCGATAACGTCGTCTCGGCGCAGACGGAGCAGCGGCCCGACGTCATCGTCAACAGCTCCAACTACATCTCCACCGATGCCGCACTCTGCCGCCGCTTCCTGAAGCTCGGCGTCGCGATCGAAAACATGGAGTTCTTCTCCGTGCTGCGCGTCGCCCGGGAGTTTGACATCCCCGCCGGCGGGATCTTCTGCGTCACCAACTACTGCGACGCGAACGCCCATGCCGACTTCGCCAAAAACCATGCCGCCGCCAAAGAGAAGCTCGAAGCCTACGTGCAGCAGCGCATCCGTGAGGAACTTGCCCATGTCTAAGCCGACCATCCTCGACTATACCAAGGAGGAGCTCGCCACGATTGTCAAACCCGCCTTCCGGGCCAAGCAGATTTTCGGCTGGATCTACCACCAGTACGTCGACAGCTTCGAGGAGATGCAGAACATCCCCAAGGCGATGCGGCAGGAGCTGGCGGAAAAGTACCTGCTGATGCCCCTGACGATCCTGCGCAAGGAGGAGGCGAAAGACGGCACGATCAAGTACCTCTTCGAGCTCCCCGACGGCAAGACCGTCGAAACCGTCTGGCTCAAGATGAAAGATGCCCAGTACGACGACGAGGGCAACGTTGAGCAGGAGGCGAAGTACACCGTCTGCGTCTCCACCCAGGTCGGCTGCAAGGTCGGCTGCTCCTTCTGTCTGACAGCCAAGGGGGGCTTCACCCGCGACCTCACCGCCGGGGAGATCGTCGCCCAGGTGCTGGCGGTGAAAAAGGACAACGACCTCGCCGCCCACCGCCGCCTCAATATCGTCTACATGGGGATGGGCGAACCGCTGGACAACCTCGACAACCTCGCCAAGGCGATCCGCATTCTCAAGGACGAGGAGGGGCTCAGCATCTCCGGCAAGCGCCAGACCGTCTCCACAAGCGGCATCAGCACGAAGATCGACAAGCTGGGGCAGATGGACCTTGGGGTCCATATCGCCATCAGCCTCCATGCCGTCGACGACGCGCTTCGTACCGAACTGATCCCGATGAACAAAGCCTACAACATCGCCTCCATCATCGAAGCGGTCCGCCGCTTCCCCATCGACACCCGCAAGCGGGTGATGTTCGAATACCTCGTCATCAAGAACAAGAACGACGACCTGGCCTCGGCGAAAAAGCTCGTCAAGCTCCTCAGCGGCATCAAGGCGAAGGTAAACCTGATCTACTTCAACCCCTATCCCGGCAGCGATTACCAGCGCCCCGAACGCGCAGATATGGTAGAGTTCCAGGAGTATCTGATCCAGCACGGCCTGCTCTGCACCATCCGTGACTCCAAGGGCATTGACATCAGCGCCGCCTGCGGCCAGCTCAAGGAAAAAACCAAAGAAGAAGGAATCATATGACAGGAGTAGACTACTTTCAGATCATCTTTCTGGTGATCGTCGTCTCCATCGGCCTGGGCGGCTTTCTCTGGGCCATCAATAAAGAGGACTGAGCATTCACCACCGCCACGGCGGAACGCGCACTCGGGAGGGGAGGGCGCGTTTTCCGTTCGCGTAAGGGGCCATGGGTTACAATGGCCCCATAAATCCCACGAAAGGCTTTCCAGATGGCTAAGCATAAAGAGAAAACCAACTCCGACCGCATTCTCCGCATTCACCAGCTCTGCGAAGAGTACTTCGGCAACGTCCGTTTCGTCGGTGTCAAATACCATACGAAAATCGGCTGGATCGCCAAGGTACAGTTCGAAGACCAGGACGATATCGGCAACCTGACGGCCGACGGCGACGATGCGACCGATGCGCTCAGAAAACTGAAAAACCGCGTCAAAAAGATCATCAAACGCTACAGTATGGTTTAAAAAGGGCAGGGGAGAAGTGTTAAGGAGGATAAACGGCCAACACACCAGGGAGGCCGTCTATGCCTGCAATCTTAACACACTTTTCTTATAGCAATTTATAATTCCCGCAGTAATCACCGGATGAAGCATTCCGCCGCCGCACCCTTATCAGGCCTCGCCACGCCGCATTTTTGTACTATAATGGAGCTATGAACTCTCAGGAAGCACTTGTCGCGCACCTGCGGCGCATCGGCGTCCTCGCATCCCCCACGCTCGTCGAGGCGTTCCGCAGCATCGACCGTGCCGATTTTGTACGTCCCGAATTCCGCGCCGAAGCGTACGAAGACTACCCCCTTCCCATCGGTTACGGCCAGACCATCTCCCAGCCCTATACCGTCGCTTTCATGCTCGAGGCACTCCAACTGCGCCCCGAAGACAGCGTGCTGGACATCGGGTCGGGCTCGGGATGGACGACGGCCCTGATCGCCCGCTGTGCCGCCAGCGTCATGGGAGTAGAGCGGATTCCGCAGCTGGTCGATTACGCCCGCACCAATCTCGCACGCTACGCATTCAATAACGTCTCCGTGCGCGAAGCGGGGGAGGCGCTCGGTGCTCCCGGCGAACGCTTCGACAAGATCCTCGTCTCCGCCGCCGCGGAGAGCCTGCCGGTACTCCTGCTCGAACAGCTCAACGACGGAGGAACCCTCGTCATTCCCGTCCGCAATGCGATTTTCGTCGTGCATAAAGAGGAGGGCGGCCGCTACACCCAGCAGGTCTACGAGGGTTTCATTTTCGTTCCGCTCCTCTGACCCCATATCCGTATTCACCTTCTGTGAGCCTTCATCCATGTGAATTTCACACCGTGTTGTTGCCTGTGAATAAAGTACCCCCATTTTTGTCACACTTTTTCCGATTTAAGTCCCGCATTATATAAAATCTATCTCAATACAGCCCCGCCGTAATTTTCGCTCAAACCTCGTAAAATAGGGGCCTACCAGGGGTTTGCATAAAATATAATCAACGATTTTCCGGAAAAGTTTTGCGACTCTCTGAAGTTATTCACAGGGTCGTGGAGGGCGGTGATTTTTTTCCCGCCGTAATATGGCAGTAATATAAGCGTGTCGAATTTGTTACCGAGCGCTTTTACACTGTCGCCACAACTTTTCAGGAGCATCCCATGGTTAATGTCGAAGGCGTATTGAAACGGGAATACCCGCGCCTCTTCAGCTATCCTCCGCTTATTTCGAAACCGGCCGTCGGTTTTTTCAAGTTACTTTTTCATGAGCAGGGCATCAACAGCTTTCTCGAACTGCACCGGGAAAAGAGCGGCGTCGCATTCATCGACGCCATCCTCGAGCATCTCAACATCTCCTACCGGGTCGATCAGCGCCAGCTGCAGAACGTTCCGGCACTCGGCAAGGTGATCATCGTCGCCAACCACCCGCTGGGGGCTCTCGATGCGCTGACGCTCGTCAGGCTTGTCGCCTCCGTCCGGCAGGACAAAAAGGTGAAGGTCGTCGCCAACCGCCACCTCTCCCAGTTCGCCCAGCTCAAGCAGATGCTGATCCCCGTCGACAATATCAGCGGAAAACTCTCCAAGAACAGTCTCCGCCAGATCGACGAGGCCCTCAAGAACGAGGAGGCCGTCATCTTCTTCCCGGCGGGGGAGGTCTCCCGCGCCTATCTGAACGGGGTACGCGACGGCAAATGGAAGAGCGGTTTCGTCAAGTTCGCCAAACGTACCCAGACGCCGATACTGCCCGTCTACATCAAAGCACGCAACTCCAAGCTCTTTTACGGCGCTTCCTGGCTCTACAAGCCCCTGGGCACACTTCTGCTCAGCCACGAGATGTTTACGGCCCAGAACTCCGTCTTCGACTTCACCGTCGGCAAACTCGTTGCGGCGCAGACCATTATCAATATGCATCTCGACAACCGCCAGCACGCCAAGCTCTTCCGCAAGCACCTCTACCGTGTCGCCGGTGACCGCAAGGGGATCTACGCCACCGAAGCGTGCATCGCCCACCCGGAGCCCCGACAGATGATCAAACAGGAACTCAAGTACGGCGAACGGATCGGTACGACCTCCGACAGCAAGCATATCTACCTGATCGAGGCGGAACAGGCTCCCTCGCTGATGAACGAGATCGGCCGCCTGCGGGAGTACTCCTTCCGCAAAGTCGGGGAGGGGAGCGGCCGTATGAAGGATATTGACCGCTACGACGACTACTACCAGCACCTCGTCCTCTGGGACGACGACGCCCTGGAGGTCGTCGGGGCCTACCGCATCGGCGAATGCAACTGGATCCTCTCCTGGCTCGGCAGGGAAGGGCTCTACCTGAATGAGCTCTGCCATATCGACAACCGGTGCGACGATCTCCTCGAAAACGCCATCGAGCTGGGGCGCAGCTTCGTCCAGCCGAAGTACTGGGGCACCCGGGCTCTGGACTATCTCTGGCAGGGAATCGGCGCCTATCTCAGCCACAATCCACAGGTCAAGTACATGTTAGGGCCGGTTAGCATCAGCGGTACCTACCCCCAGCATGCCCAGGAGGCGCTCGTCTACTTCTATAACACCTATTTCGGTGCCGAAGAGCGTCTGATCTCTGCCCGTTCCCCCTTCGAACTCTCCGATTACGTCGTCAGGGAGTTCGACGAGATCTTCGACGGCAACAACTACGTAGCGGATTTCAAACGCCTGCGCGAATACCTGCAAGCGTTCAACGTCACGGTGCCGACGCTCTACAAGCAGTACAGTGAACTCTGTGAGGAGGGGGGCATCACCTTTATGGATTTCGGTGTCGATGCCGCCTTCAACAACTGTATCGACGGCTATATTCTCGTCGACATCTCCAAAATAAAACCCGCTAAGCGCCAAAGGTATATCCATGCCGTTTGAGCTCTAAGCCCGCAATGTTTCATGTGAAACATTGCGTTTCACTCCTCCAAACTCCCTTCGCGAAGAACGCACAAACCCCTCGTTAGAGCGCCGTTATCCCCCAATATCCCTTTGCCATCGGCTCACATGCCAAACAGTTCCTATGGATATGACGTGTTGAACAGGGATGCCACTTAGCACGTTAATCAGATCGGCGGCCGGAAAAGCCGTCGTCCAGAACACCCAGGAAGGAGAGAAGGGTGAATGTCGAGCGAGTTGTTATTTCAGTGGCGTCATCGCCTCGTAGCAGGCTGCGAGGAAGTCCGTTTTTGAATGGATGGAGTAGTGGGTGTGCTGATACTGGAAATCGAGGCGGTGCGCATGCAGCAGCAGCCGTGTCGCTCCGCCTTTGGCGAGGCGTTCTTCGGGTTCAACCTCTTTGTCGAGGAAGCGGACAATGTCCGCGTCCTCCTGTCCGTAGATCGGGTCGCCGACGATGGGGTGTTTCACGTGAAACAAATGAACCCGGATCTGGTGCTGCCGCCCCGTATAGGGTTTCGCCTCCACCAGGGTCATATCGCGCTCCGGAAGGTACTGCAGCGGCCGGATCTCCGTCTTGGAAGGCTTGCCCTCGGGGTGGACCTTAATGATCAGCCGTACGACGGCGCTCTCGTCGCTGGCGCGGATCAGGGGCTCCTCGATGGTCATCGGCGCATCGACTCTGCCGTGGACGAGGGCCAGGTAGTACTTCTGCATCTTCCGCTGCTCGAACATCATCTTAAGGTCCCGTTCGCTCTCCTTGTTCCGCGCCGCCAGGACCAGCCCGCTGGTCTCCTGGTCGATACGGTGGGTGATGTTCGCGTCCCGACCGAACCGGTATTTGATCTCGTCGACGAGGGAGTAGGGGGTATGGCGGTTCTGGGGGTGAATCAGCACCCCGCTGGGCTTGTCGAAGAGGGCAAATTCGGGCGTAACAAAGAGGGGTTCGAGACCCCGCGTCGCGGGTTCGAAGCAGACGAAATCGAAATCGCCCTCGACCAGCCCGGCGGTGTCCGACATCGGTTCCCCGTCGATGAAAAGGCGTCCCTTGGCGATAAGACGCTGCGCCTCTTTCTGGGTATAACCCAGTTCCTTGATGAGAAAAAGAAAGGCTTTCTGCTTGTGGGGTGCATGGAATTTCTTGACGACGAACGGCACGATTTAAACCCTTTATTAGAGACTCTCGGATAAACTAAATACTTTCAATTTACCCGATCCTGTTTTCATTACGGACGGCATTGCGACCCGTACATTTTGAAACGGAATCATGGCGGCAGGAACACGCAGCACGCTTTTAAAAAGCACCGTGCCGATCCTCAATACGCCGTTCCCGAACCAAGATGCGAACCCTCCCGGGAGGGAAAGCGGAGCGCGATCCTCCGCATCAATACTGAAAGCGAATTTTAACATAAGGACTCCCCCAGATGGTAGAACGTTACGCCCGTGAAGAGATGAAATCGAAATGGAGCATGCAGGCCAAGTACCAGGCATGGCTCGATGTTGAAAAAGCGGTAGTCAAGGCATGGAACCGCCTCGGCCTGATTCCCGACGACGATGCGCAGAAGATCGTCGACAACGCAGGTTTCGACGTCAACGAGATCGACGAGATTGAGAAGGTCACCAAGCACGACCTGATCGCCTTCACCACCTCCGTCGCCAACACCCTGGGTGACGAAAGCCGCTGGTTCCATTACGGCATGACCTCTTCCGACACGATCGACACCGCCGTCGCCGTCCAGATGAAAGACTCCCTCGAGCTGATCATCGAAGACGTCAAGATGGTCATGGAGTCCATCAAGAAGCGTGCCGAAGAGCACAAGATGACCCTGATGGTCGGACGCTCCCACGGCATCCATGGCGAACCGATCACGTTTGGTTTGGTTTTGGCCGTTTGGTACGACGAGATGGCCCGCCACCTGGAGAACCTCGAGCAGACGATGGACGTTATCGCCGTCGGCCAGGTCTCCGGCGCGATGGGCAACTTCGCTCACGCCCCGTTAGAGCTCGAAGAGTACGCCTGTGAAGAGCTCGGCCTCAAACCGGCGCCGGCTTCCAACCAGGTGATCCAGCGCGACCGTTATGCCCGTTTGGCAACGGCGCTCGCCCTGCTGGCCAGCTCCGTCGAGAAGTTCGCCGTCCAGGTGCGCCACTGGCAGCGTACGGAGGTCTACGAGTGCGAGGAGTTCTTCTCCAAGGGCCAGAAGGGCTCTTCCGCGATGCCCCACAAACGCAACCCGGTCCTGACGGAAAACATCACCGGCCTCGCGCGCATGATCCGCGCCTACGCCATCCCGGCCATGGAAAACGTATCGCTGTGGCACGAGCGCGACATCTCCCACTCCTCTACCGAGCGCTTCTGGCTGCCGGACTCCTTCGTCACCAGCGACTTCATGCTTCACCGTATGAACAACGTCATCGCAAACCTGGTCGTCTACCCGGAGAACATGATGAAGAACCTGAACCTCACCGGAGGCCTCGTCTTCAGCCAGCGCGTCCTCCTCGAACTGCCCAAAGCCGGCGTCAGCCGCGAAGACGCCTACCGGATCGTCCAGCGCAACGCGATGAAGGTATGGGAAGGGCTCCAGCAGGGCAGACCGGCCCTCAACGAAGAGGGGGAGAGCCTCTACCTGCAGTACCTGCTCGACGACGAGGAGCTCTGCAGCAAGCTGAGCGAAGCACAGATCCGTGAGTGTTTCAACTACGACTACTACACCAAGAACGTCGACCGGATTTTTGCACGCGTCTTTACCCAGAAGTAAGACGAAAATCCTATAATCTTTACCACTCTATCTGCGCTTTCAACTTCAGCGCAGGTATGAAAAATTATTATACAAATCGCCACAGCGTGCATTGAACTTTTTCTGATATATTTCAAGAACGCAAATCTTCTTGAAGCCGAAAACACACACTAGGAGTAGGGGCACACTAATGATTACAATTATTAAACGCAACGGCCGCCGCGAGCCTCTGGACATCGCGAAAATTCAAAAATATACATCAGCCGCTGTCAAAGGGCTCGACAACGTCTCCCAGAGCGAACTTGAAGTCGACGCGCAGATCCAGTTCCGCGACGGGATCAACTCCCGCGAGATCCAGGAGACCCTGATCAAGACCGCCGTCGACAAGATCGATATCGATGCCCCGAACTGGACCTTTGTCGCATCACGCCTTTTCCTCTACGACCTCTACCACCGCGTCAACGGGTTTACCGGCTACTGCAGCCTGAAAGAGTACTTCGAACGGGGTGAGAAGGAGGGTCGTATTCTCCTCGGCCTCAAAGAGAAGTTCGACCTCGACTACCTGGACAAACAGATCGACCAGGAGCGGGACCTGCAGTTCAACTACCTGGGTGTCAAGACCCTCTACGACCGCTACCTGATCAAAGACCGCAACGGCGACCCGATCGAACTGCCGCAGCACATGTTCATGGCAATCGCCATGTTCCTCGCCCAGAACGAGGAGGAGAAAGAGGCGTGGGCCGTCAAGTTCTACGACATGATCTCCAAGTTCGAGGTGATGATGGCGACACCGACGCTCTCCAACGCCCGTACGCCGCGCCACCAGCTCAGCTCCTGCTACATCGGTTCCTCTCCGGACAATATCGAGGGAATCTTCGACGGCTACAAAGAGATGGCGCTGCTCTCCAAATTCGGCGGCGGCATCGGCTGGGACTGGACGCAGGTCCGCGCGATGGGCTCCTTTATCGACGGCCACAAGAACGCCGCCGGCGGTACGGTCCCCTTCCTGAAGATCACCAATGACATCGCCATCGCCGTTGACCAGCTCGGCACCCGCAAAGGGGCGATCGCCGTCTACCTCGAGCCGTGGCACATGGATATCCACGATTTCATCGACGTCAAAAAGAACTCCGGCGAGGAGCGCCGCCGCGCCCACGACCTCTTCCCGGCACTCTGGATCAACGACGTCTTCATGAAACGGGTTCAGGAGGACGGCATCTGGACGATGTTCGACCCCTTCGACTGCAAAGATCTCACCCGGCTGCACGGCGAAGCGTTCGAGAAACGCTACCTGGAGCTCGAAAAAGACCCCGGCATCGTCAAAGAGCACACCAAAGCCAAAGACCTCTGGCGCAAAATCCTCACCAGCTACTTCGAGACGGGCAGCCCCTTCCTCTGCTTCAAGGACAACGCGAACAAAGCGAACCCGAACGACCACTACGGCATTATCCGCAGCTCCAATCTCTGTACCGAGATCTTCCAGAACACGGAAGCCAACTACTACAAGATCAAGCTGAAGTTCGAAGACGGGGAGTGCCTCTACTTCGACGAGGAGGAGCTGATCAAGGTCGACAGCGGCATCGAGAAGCCGGCGAAGAAGGTAACGGCGCTGGACTCCATAGGCGGGCGCCAGATCTACATCGTCGAGAAGGAGAAGGTCGACGGCGCGACCGCCGTCTGTAACCTCGCCTCGGTGAACCTCTCGCGCATCCATACGAAAGAGGATATCGACCGCATCGTCCCGACGGCCATCCGGGCCCTCGACAACGTCATCGACCTGAACTTCTACCCGCTGGAGAAGGTGAAGCGTACCAACATGCGCAGCCGCTCCATCGGCCTGGGGGTCATGGGCGAGGCGCAGATGCTCGCCGAGCTGGGCATCCACTGGGGCAGCCAGGAGCACTTCGACAAGGTCGACGAGGTGATGGAAGCGGTCAGCTACAACGCCATCAAGGCCTCCTCCGACCTCGCGGTAGAGAAGGGCGCCTACCCGGAATTCGCAGGCTCGAAATGGAGCCGCGGCATCATGCCGATGGACCACGCCAACGCCGAGGTCCTCAACCTCGTCGACCGCGGCGGCCTCTTCCGCTCCAACTACGACTGGGACAGCCTGCGCAAAAGCGTCAAGGCGCAGGGGATGCGTAACGGCTACCTGATGGCGATCGCGCCGACGAGCTCCATCTCCATCCTGACGGGAACGACCCAGGCGATCGAACCGGTCTACAAGCGCAAATGGTACGAGGAGAACCTCTCGGGCCTTATCCCGGTCGTCGTGCCGAAACTGAGCCCCGACACCTGGGCCTACTACACCCCCGCCTACGACCTGAACCAGACGATCCTCGTCAAGGCCGCGGCGATCCGCCAGAAGTGGATCGACCAGGGACAGAGTCTCAACATCTTCATCACCCTCGACAAGGCGAGCGGCAAATACCTGAACGAGATCTACATGCTCGCCTGGAAACTGGGGATCAAGTCCACCTACTACCTCCGCAGCCAGTCGCCGGAGATGTCCAACGACGTCGAAGACCGCTCCATGGAGTGCGTCGGCTGTCAATAACCGCCACGGGAGGCCGCGCCTCCCGCCTACCCGCTCACACCGCTAACAAGGTTCCCCATGAAACCCCTCAACAAACAGAGTGCCTCACAGCTCCTCGAACGTATCGATAACGCGGCAAACGGCGAGATCCGCTCACTCACAATCCTCGATGCCACGGCCATGCAGCTGCGCCTGAGCGTGCAGGACCGCAACCGCGGCTACGACTGGATCGACATCATCTTCGAAATCGACGGCATCAGCGACGCACGCCTGCTCGACGACGCCAAGCTCCGTCATGTCGGTACGGGAGAGGGGATATCACTGCTTTTCGAAGGGGATAAGGTCGGCATGGGGATCGGGAGTTACCGGAGTATTGCCGCGCTCGGCGACAGCGTCCTGTTCATCGTCGGCAACGGCGTCAAATACGCCGAAGCCGCATTTTCGGGTTAGCATACGTGGATGACGCCCGCGGGCGTTAGTTCCGAATCGAGTCCAACGTTTGTTTTTTGCGCGTTATCGGCTGCCGCTTGAGCCATTCGAGGGTGGCCAGCAGCTCCTGCGCTTCACGTTTGGTGATCACCTTTTCTTTGAGTGCCTGTTTGATAGATTCTTCACTGACGTGAATCATAGGGCATCACCTTATGTTGATATGAAAAGGGGGAAGTTCTAAGTATAGGACGATAAGTTTTAATCTGTTATTAAAGCTGCCGTATTGTTTGGCGCCCGGCGGGCAGTGTGCTGCGCAAAGCCACGCTAGGCGGGGCCGAAGTCGGTGTCGAAAAGTTCCGTGACGCACGCTTCGACCATGGCGAACACCTTCTCAAACCCTTCGTAACCCGGAAAGAAGTAGGGGTCGGGAACATCCTCGCCGCCGTGGCCGTACGCCCCGAGCTTCTCAAGCGTCCGTGCCCCCATCCGTTTGAGGTCGTTATAGTTTTTCGCGTCCAGGGCGATGACGAGGTCGAACCGCTCAAGGTCCTGCGGCGTCACCCTGCGGGCGCGCAGGCCGGAGATGTCGATGCCGTGGGCGCGGGCCACCCGCACCGAGTGCTCGCAGGGGGGCTCGCCGACGTGCCAATCCCCCGTTCCCGCCGAATCGATCCGCAGCCGCACCCCCCGCTCGTCGGCCAGACGGCGGGCGACCCCCTCCGCCAGCGGCGAACGGCAGATATTCCCCAGACAGACGAAGATGACCGATGTCACAGCTTGCGTACCTCGACCCGGATCAGTTCGGCCTCGCCCCGGTGGCCGTGGCCCTCGTCGAGGTGATCGACCGCCTCCTCCAGCCGCAGGATCTCGAATCCCGGCAGTGCAAAGATCTCCCGCAGGGAGTCGACCGTGTAGAGCAGATCGACATCTTTCGGGCCGCCGCTGGAGAGGGGGAGCTGTTTCGTGGAGAAGAACTCCGCCACGAAGACGCCGGAGGGCTTCAGAGCCTTCAAAGCCTCACGGAAGGCCTGAGTCCTCAGGGGCTCCTTAAGATGCAGAAACGAGGCCATTACGGCGTCGTAGCGGGGTGTTGCATTCCATATCGCCAGATCCTGGTGCAGTGTCGTGATCGTCACCCCCGCTTCGCGGGCGAGGGCCTCCGCCTTGGCCAGCCCCACGTCGGAGGCATCGAGCGCCGTCACGTCGATGCCCCGCGCGGCGGCGTAGCAGGCGTTGCGCCCTTCACCCTCGCCCAGAAGCAGCAGCCTGGCGCCGGCGGGCAGGGCGTCGATGCGGGGGGCGAGAAAGGCGTTGGGGCGCTTGCCGTAAAGGTACCCCTCACGGGAGAATTTGTCGTTCCAGATGGCGCGGATAGGCATGGATTCCTTTCTAGGTTTGATAACGGAGGCCCAAAGCCCCCTGCAGGTTACTTCTGGACGCCGTCGAGGACGGGTACGAAGGCGCACACCTCCAGGGGGACCTCCTTGAGGCTCCTCCCCTGCTTGGTGAAACGGGTGATCACCTGTGTGCCGTCCTTCTCGATCGGGGCGACGAGGATGCCCCCCGGCGCGAGCTGGTCGAAGAGCACCTGGGGAATCCGCTTCGCCGACGCGGAGAAGAGAATGCGGTCGTAGGGGGCGTACTGCGCCCACCCCCTCTGGCCGTCGTCGGTACGGGTATGGATATTGCCCAACCCAAGCCTGCGGAAGCGGGCCTTCGCCTCGAGCATCAGCGGTTCGATCCGTTCGATCGTGAAGACGCCGCGGAAGAGGTGCGAGAGCACCGCTGCCTGGTAGCCGCTGCCGCACCCCACCTCCAGGACACGGTCGGCCCCCTCGGGGCAGAGGTATTCGGTCATCTTCGCCACCGTCAGCGGCGAACTGATCCACTGCTGCGCCCCGATGGGCAGCGCGTCGAGCTTGTAGGCGTTGTGTTTGAAGCCCGAGGGGACGAACGCCTCGCGGTCGGTGTTGGCGATCGCGGCTTTCACCTTCGGACTCAGGGGGAACTTCTTGTCGATCTCGTCGGCAAGACGGTAGGTTTTGATGGCGGTTAACTTATCGAGCATTGATTCCTACATCCAGGTAGCGGCGCATCTTCTGCACCTCTCTTTCATCGTACTGGGCCTCTAAGCAAGCCCTGTTCCCGTTGCGCCGTGCCTCGCCGAAAGGGGTGATCACCCCGCTGAGGCCCGTCATGCCGGGGTTGGCGCTGTCGCTGGTGACGACGTAGCACTGGTTCATCACCGCCAGGGCCTCCGTCAGCGTCACGAAGTGCGCCGCGCGGAGTTTGCCCCACTGGGCCGGCACGACGATGACGTCGGCCCCCTCCAGCTTCTGCCAGAGCGATTTGAAACGGAGTTCGAAACAGATGAGGAGCCCCATCTTCAGGCCGTCCACCTCGAAACAGGCAATCCCCTCGTCGCTCCCCTCGCTGAAGTATTCATGCTCCCCGCCGAAGCGGAAGAGGCGCGCCTTCGCCTGTTCGTGGACGACCGCGCCGCCGTGGAGCACCTTGGCGACGTTGTAGACGGCGTCACCCCGCCGTTCGATCATGGTGAGCACGATGATGCGCGACGCGGAGAGGGGCAGCAGCCGTTCGATGGCCGTCGGGGCGAACGCCGCGGCGGCGTCGAAACGTTCGTAGTCGAAGTTCGTCAGGCAGACTTCCGGGGCCACGACAACGGCGTTGTCCGGCGTCTGTGCGATCAGATCCAGAAGCAGGGAGAGGTTTTGATCGTAGGAACCCGCGGAAGCGAACCGCAGGCTGCAGAGCGGACGCTTTCTAGAAGTCGTCAAAGCTGAGGCTGCCCTTGGAGTAGTTGGTCACCGTACCCTCGAAGAAGTTGGTCTTCTGGTCGTTGAACTTGGCGAAGTCGTCGACCCACTTGATCGGGTGCGTGACGTTGTAGAGCTTTTCGTAGCCGACCGCCGCCAGACGGCTGTCGGCGAGGTACTTGATGTACTGTTCGACGATCTCGTTGGTCAGACCGAGGATCTGCCCCTGGGTGATGTATTTGCCCCAGGCGGCTTCAAGCTCCACCGCCTTCTTGAACATCTCGTAGACCTCCTCCTTGAGCTTCTCCGTAAAGAGGTCGGGGCGCTCGCGCTTGAGGCTGTTGATCATGTTCTGGAAGAGCACGAGGTGGGTCACCTCGTCACGCTGGATAAAGCGGATCATCTGGGCCGAACCGAGCATCTTGCCCGAACGCGCCAGGGTGTAGATGTAGGTGAAGCCGCTGTAGAAGTAGATCCCCTCGAGGATCTGGTTGGCGAAGCACGCCTTGACGAAGTTGTGTTCCGTCGGGTTCTTCGCCAGCTCCTGGTAGACGGCGGCGATGGAGTCGTTCTTCGACTTGAGCATCATGTCCCGGCGCCACAGCTCGTAGATCTCTTCGCTGTTCTGGGAGATGGAGTCGACCATGACCGCGTAGCTCTGGGAGTGGAGCGCCTCCTCAAATGACTGGCGCACGAGGATCAGGTTGATCTCCGGGGCGGTGACGTAGGGATTGACGTTGTCGATCAGGTTATTCGTCTGCAGCGAATCCATGAAGATGAGCTGGGAGAGCGCCTTGTCGTAGGCGGTCTTCTCCATGTCCGTCAGGACCTTGTAGTCCTTGGCGTCCTGGGTCATGTCGACCTCTTTGGGGAACCAGGTGTTGTTAAGCATCATCTCCCACAGATTGTAGGCCCACTGGTACTTGATATCGTTGAGTTCGAAGATGCCCGTGGGGTTGCCGCCGAAGATCCGGCGGTCGTTGACATGTTCGTTGGATTCGGGGTTGTAGATCTTTTTTCTATCCATTGTAGCCACGCCTTCTAGGGGTAAAAAGTTTTTGATTATCGCAGAAAAGAGTTTAGGTATCGATGAAACAGGGAGAGAAATTTCCGGCGAAATTCCGGGGGGTCCCGCAGCCCCCGTAAACCGGGGGAAGCGCGGGGTTGTTACTTGCGGCCGGCGCGCTTGCGGTCGCTCTCTTTGAGGAGCTTTTTGCGGATACGGATATGCACCGGAGTCACCTCCAGCAGTTCGTCGTCCTCGATCCACTCCAGCGCCTTCTCGAGGCTCATGTCACGCGGCGGAACGAGCTTGATCGCCTCGTCCGCACCGGAAGAGCGGACGTTGGACTGCGCCTTGCCCTTGATCGGGTTGACGACGAGGTCGTTGTCGCGGGAGTGCTCGCCGATGATCATCCCTTCGTAGACCTTCGTCTGCGGTCCGATGAAGAGGGAACCGCGCTCCTGGAGGTTGAAGAGCGAATAGCCCATCGCCTCGCCCTGCTCGGTGGAGATCAGCGCGCCGTAGGGGCGGGACTCGACCTTGCCGGAGTAGGGGCGGAACTCGATGAAGGAGTGGTTCATGACCCCTTCGCCCTTCGTATCGGTGAGGAACTGGCCGCGGAAGCCGATCAGGCCGCGGGCCGGGATCTCGAACTCGATACGTTGGTAGCCTTCGCCCATCGGGACCATCGACTTCATCTCCGCCTTGCGCTTGCCGAGGCGCTCGATGACCGTGCCGCCGAACTCTTCCGGAACGTCGATAACGAGGTGCTCGAACGGTTCACACTTGACCCCTTCGATCTCTTTGACGATGACTTCCGGACGGCCGATACCGAACTCGAAGCCTTCGCGGCGCATGTTCTCCGCCAGAATGGTGATCTGGAGCTCGCCGCGGCCGGAGACCTTGAACTTTCCTTCGCCGATCGTCTCGAATTTCATCGCGACGTTCGTCTGCATCTCGGACTCGAGGCGTTCGCGGATCTTGTTGGAGGTGACGTGCTTGCCTTCCATGCCGGCAAACGGCGAGTCGTTGACCGAGTAAACGACGGTCAGCGTCGGCTCTTCGATGTGCATCGGGTCGAGCGGCATCGGGTTGACCGGGTCACAGATCGTGTCCCCGACGTCTACCGTTTCCATACCGGCGATCGCGACGATGTCGCCCGCCTCGGCTTCCTGGATCTCCATACGG
>QKCD01000094.1 GCA_003245815.1 Sulfuricurvum sp. | reverse complement strand
CCGGCGACCGCTTCGTCATGGTCGTCACCCGGATGCCGACCCGGCGCCAGGATCTGCAGTGGCATCCGGGCTTCTCCCTGGCCATCGAACGCGGCGTCACGCGCGAAGATGTCACGTCGGGGCGCCTGCTGATCACGGGGTGCTACGTCGAACCCGAAACGCCGGGCGGGCTTGTCCGGCGGCGCCACGGTTACGTCCTGATTCCCGAAGGAACGGCGGTCAAAGAGGGGGATATCGTCGAAATCGCCGCCGAAGAGGCGGATGGCGCCGAGGGGGCGTTCAGCCGCTATTTCGGCCGCTACCTCGGCGGCAGCGCCGCCGCCGAGACGGATTACTTCCCCTACAAATACGCGACCGACGGCCGGGAGTTCCGTTGCGGAGCCGTCGCCCCGGACGGCGCGATGCGCGTGGAGGTGTACGGCACCGCGGCATTCTGGGACTACGATCTGAGCGCGGCCGAAGCGGCCCGCAACCGCCAGATCACGGATGCGGAGCTGCAGGCGGGGCGGATCGCGATGGGGGAGTGCTCCCCGGGCGTCGATTCGTGGGTGCGATGGAAGGTCCGTATCCCCGCAGGGCTGGCACTGAAGGTGGGCGACTATATCCAGGTGGCGGCCGGTTCCCGCGAGGCGCCGCGCTCCGTCGGCCCCCTGTCGACGGTACTGCGCCGGGTCGCCAAACCGCCGAAAGAGGATTTTATCCTCACCCTGGGCTCGATGACGGTCAGCTGCGGGGCCCGTGCCGCAGCTTTGGATACGGAGTGACGTTCTGAAGTCCCTGGCCGTTTCGGCGTACCGGCAGGGCGGACATCAAGGAATAAAAATGCAGAAACCGCGAATCGGAGGGCATGTCAGCGCCGGATTTGAAGCCGTACGCGATGCATTCGTAGAGAACTTTACCCGGCGCGACGAACTCGGCGGCGCCTGCTGCGTCTACTACCGGGGCGAAAAGGTCGTCGATCTCTGGGGCGGGGTGCGCAACGGCGCGACGGGGGAACCGTGGGAAGCGGACACCATGGTCCTGGTCCACTCGACGACCAAGGGGTTGGCGGCGATGACGCTGGCGCTGGCCCATTCGAGGGGGTGGATCGACTACGGGGAACGGGTCTGCAGCTACTGGCCGGAGTTCGCCCGGGAAGGTAAGGAGAATGTCACCGTCCGCCAGCTTCTGGCGCACCAGGCGGGGCTGTTCGCCTTCGACGGGCAGGCGGAGCGGAGCCTCATCGCCGATCCCGACCGACTGGCCGACCTCCTCGCGCGCCAGCGTCCCGCCTGGGAACCGGGTACGCGGCAGGCCTACCATGCGATCACCCTCGGCTACTATGAAAGCGAGCTGTTGCGCCGGGTCGACCCGAAGCATCGCACGCTGGGGCAGTTCTTCCAGGAAGAGATCGCAACGCCCCTCGGTCTCGAGTTCTATATACGCCTGCCGGCATCGCTCCCGGACGCTAGGTTGGCGACCCTGGAGAATCCCGGTCTTTTTGCCATGCTTCTGGGCTTTCCGATACGGTTCATGCTGACCGTATTCAATCCCCGTTCGAACATCTCCCGCGCGCTCGCGGGATCGCAGTTTTCCCACGACGAAGGGCGGATCTATGCCCGGGGTTTCGAGGTTCCCTCCGGTGGAGGCGTCGGAACCGCACGTGCCATCGCCCGGGCCTACGGCGTTTTTGCCGACGGCGGGCGGGAGCTTCAGCTGCGGCCGCAGACGCTGCAGGCCCTCGCCGCACCGGCCGTCCCCCCGACCCGCGGTTTCTACGACGAGTGCATGATGACCGACGGCGTTCATTTTTCCCTGGGCTTTATGAAACACAGTCCCCTGTGGCCCTTCGGCGGCACGGCGTCGTACGGTGCGCCGGGCTCGGGCGGTTCACTCGGTTTCGCCGATCCCGAGGCGGGCATCGGTTACGGGTACGTCACCAACCGCATGGGCACGGCGCTGACCGGCGATCCGCGGGAAGTGGCGCTGCGCGATGCACTCTACCGCGTGATCTCGTAAGACGCGATGCCTGAACGGCGGGTGAATGTGTTAAGATCACGCCGCTACAATATCATATATGCTATTGCATCGGTACGGCAGACGGCTGCCGGTTGCCGCCAAGGAGTCTTGATGCGTCTGATCGTTGTTGCCCTTTTACTCGGCACGTTCCTCTTCGGAGCGGGCAGGTCGACCGAGATCGCCTATGAAGTCAATTTCGGTTTTATCGGGAAAGTGGGGGAAGCGCAGGGGAGTTTCAGCGTCGATGAACAGAACCGCTACCGCATCGCCGTGACCGCCAAAGCGACGGGGATGGCGGGCAGCATGAGCCACGGGCGCGTCGACACCCTCGAGAGCGTCGGCACCGTCGTCGACGGCCTCTTCGTGCCGGAGACCTATACGAACATCCGCTACAAAGCCTCCAAGGATGAGAAGGATATTCTCGTCTACCGCTTCGACCACGCCGCCCAGAGGGTGGTGAAGGAGAAGACGCGCTACGCCGGGGAACGGGTCAAAAGCCGCAGCGAGAAGGCAACGCCCTTTTACGCCCCCGACGACGTATTGAGCCTCTTTTTCAACCATCTCCCGGAAATCATGCAGGCGAAGGCGGGGGAGCATTTCCGTTTCCGCGCCATCGGTTCGGGCCACAAGGACGGCTTCATCGACATGGATTTTCCCGGGGGTAAAAAACTCGAAGCCCTCAAAGATACCCTCGACGCCGGCGATTCGGGCGTCTTCCTCATCGCGACGATCCACCAGCCGATTTTTACGAGCAAAAGCGGCGAGCTCTTCCTGCATCTCTCGAATGAGGGGGTCGCGACGCGGGCGGTGCTCAAAGACGTCGCCCTCTTCGGCGATTTTGTCGCACGCCTGAAAACGATCCGCAGATAAAAACGGGGATCACTCCCCGCCGAAGAGTCCGTAGGGGTCGTCGTTGCCGACGGTGGTGAGGTCGATCTTCATGCTGTCGACGGTAATGGCCTCGCGCAGCTCCGGGGGGAACCGGAGTTTCAGGCGCTCCAGGGCTTCGCTTTCGCTCGAGGCTTCGATGCGGTAGGTGCTCTTCTTCTGTTCCGGGGTACGGGTTTCGATAATATAGCGCATGGGCTCTCCTTTCATTTCGACGTGCAATACTGATACCAACCGCAGTTGGCATTCAATACTCAAAGCTTTTCGATAATCGGGTTGAAGGCCTTGGAGGCGACGGCGATGCGGTCGCCGACCTTGAGCTGCGCGACCTCCTCGTCGGTGGCGACGATCTTGACGACGCTGTTGCCGATAAGCAGGGTAAGGATCTCCAGCACCCCGTCGCGGTCGATGCGCAGCACCTCCCCGGTAAACTTGAATTTGCCCCCGAGCTCGTCTTTGATAAAGAGCTCCGAAGGGCTCCCCGTACGCGACACGGCCCCACGCTCGATCATGACGACGCGGTCGGAGAGTTTGAAGATCTCCGAGAGGTCGTGGCTCACCAGGAGGGTCGTGACACCGAAGCGGCGGTGAACGGCGATCAGCTCGTCCTGGAGCTTGAGGCGCATCTCCAGGTCGAGGGCGGAGAGGGGTTCGTCCAGCAGCAGGATCTTCGGCCGGCGCACGAGGGCGCGGGCGAGGGCGACGCGCTGTTTCTGACCCCCGGAGAGGGTGTCGGGGTAGCGGCCGGCCAGGGCACTCAGCCCGACGGTTTCGAGCAGCTCTTCGACGACGGCGCGGTCGCCGCCGCGCTCAAGGGCGAACTCCAGGTTCTGGCGGACGGTCATGTTGGGGAAGAGGGCGTAGTCCTGGAAGACGAAACCCGCCCGGCGCTTCTGGGGCGGCAGGTTGATCCGCTTCGCGCTGTCGAACCAGGTCTCGCCGCCGACGGTGATCGTCCCCTCATCGGGCGTGTCGAGCCCCGAAAGGATGCGCAGCAGGGTCGTCTTGCCCGCCCCCGATTTGCCGAAGAGGGTGATGAACTCCCCCTCGTTGACGCTGAAATCGACGGCGAGCTCCATCTCCCCCTCGGCGGAGAAGAGCCGCTTCTTGATGTTGAAATGGATCATGCGTCCCCCTCGCGGATGGTGATTTCGTTGGACTTGACGATCCCCTCGACGCTGTCACCGACCTGCAGGCCGAGTGCCTCGGCGGAACGGGTCGTGATGATGGAGACGACGGTCGTACCGCGGTAGTCGAGGGTGAGCTTGGCCAGGACGGGCGAGGTCTCGATGGCTCGGATCGTGCACCCGAGCCGGTTGCGGCAGCTCAGGCCGCCGGTGAGCCCCTTGGCGATGGAGACCTCTGTCTCCTTGAAGAGGATGCGGACACGCCTGCCGCTGCGGAGATGGGGATTGCTCTGCGGGGTCTCGACGACGAGGGCCGAGAAGCGGTCGCCCCCGACGTCGATGTCGACGAGGGAGAGGGCGTCGGAACTCTGGACGGCGGCAATGCTTCCTTCGAGACGGTTCATCGGTATGCTCCGGGTAAGATCGCGGCGGGGGCGTATGGCAGGGTAGTAGGCATGGTACTCCTTGATGGTAGGGCGTTCGGGGAAGCCCCGCAGGTCGCGGGGGATCCCCGAACGCCCGTGCCTCCCGAAGGAGGCCGGTCCACGGCGTCAGACGCCGAGAATAACGGTCGAGGCTTTGAAAAAAGCGCAAACCTCGGCGCCCTTTTCGAGCTTGAGGTTGTGTGCGGATTCATGAGTGACGATCGCCGTAATGACACTGCCGCCGGGCAGTTTGATGTCCACTTCCGTGCTGACCAGCCCGTCGACGATATCGCTGATGGTGCCGCAGAGGTTGTTGCGGGCGCTGATACCGGAGACCGGCGTGTTGGTCAGTACGACCCAGGACGCCTTGATGATCGCGTAGGCTTTGCTGCCTTCGGCAAGCGCCAGGCTGTCGGCCGCCTTGTTGGTGACGATGGCGACGATGGTGTCACCGCCATCGAGGGTGAGGTCCACTTCCGTGTTGACCATGCCTTTGACCAGCTTTGTCACGGTACCGTGAAGCTGGTTACGCGCGCTGACTTTCATGATCGATCCTTTCGGGCACCCTCTGGACCCGTATGACGGTTGCGGCCGCTTCTCCGAAGGTGCCCTTATTGTCGGCAGAGAAGCGGCCGCGCGTCAGGGCGGGCCCAGCCGGGGAGTGCACACGGGGCGCATCAGAACATCCCGGAGCGCACGCCCGAGAGGCGGCGCAGGAAGAAAAAGAGTCCCAGGGAGATGGTTCCCAGGAGGACGGAGAGGGCGGCGGCCCGCTCGAACTCCCCGTCGAAAACAGCGTTGTAGATGGCCAGGGAGACAGTCTCGGTTCGGCCGATGATGTTGCCGCCGAGCATCAGTGTGATCCCCACCTCGCCCATGGAACGTCCGAAGGCGAGGGTCAGCCCCGCGACGATGGTGGGGCGGATGTTGGGCAGGATCACCCGCAGAAGGGTCTGCAGCTCGCTCTTGCCCAGGACGTAGGCGGCTTCGCGGTAACCGGCGGCGCTCGTCTCGACGGCGGACTGCACCGGCTTGGCGATCAGGGGCAGCCCCGCGATGAAGGCGGCGAGCAGCACCCCCCAGAAAGAGAAGATCACTTCCACGCCGAGGTCCCCGAGCGGGGCGCCGAACCAGCCGTCGCGCCCGAAAAGCAGCAGGAGGAAAAAGCCCGTGGCGATCGGCGGAAAGACCAGCGGAAGGGTGACCAGCGCATCCAGCAGCCCCCGTAGCGGCAGGCGCTCCCGGCTGAGCAGGTACCCGATGCCGACCCCGAAAACCAGGTGCAGCCCCGTCGCGGCCAGCGCGATCTTCGCGCTGAGCCAGAGGGGGGCCACGACGGCCGGGTCGGTGAAGAGGGAGAAGTACGGGGTCATAGACCGTAGGATTCGAGCAGGGCACGCGCTTCGGGCGTTCCGAGGAATGCGGTGAAGGCCTGGGCCCCCTTGTCGCCTTCGCGGCCGGAGACGACGCCGCAGACGATGTCGATCGGCGCGTAGAGCTTCGGATCGGCCACGATGTAACCGCCGATCTGATCCTTGATGCCCAGGGCATCGGTCAGGTTGATGAAGCCGGCATCGATCTCGCCGGTGATAAGGTAGGCGGAGACCTGGGGAACGGTGCCGACGGTCATCAGCTTGTCGCTCACCTGCGCGGCGAGGCCGCTGTTGCCGAGGTACTGGGAGGCCGCCTTGCCGTAGATCGCTTTTTTCGGATCGGGCGCGGCGATGCGGCGGACCTTGGCGTCGGCGATCTGCGCGATGGCCGTCAGTTCGGAGCCCCTGGGGTAGGCGAGCACGAGGCGGCCGTTGCCCAGGGGCGTCATGGAGGCGAGGCTCAGCGAAGAGCGTTCCAGGAAGGCGCGGTCCCCGACGACGACGGCGACCTTGCCGCTGAGCTCGGTCTGGGAGATGACCTGGCGCATGTTGCCGAAGATCGGCGTCACCGTGATGCCGCTCTGGGCTTCAAACTGTTCGAAGAGCTTCGTCATCGGCTTTTTATACCCCTTGGCGGAGGCGACGGTCAGGGTCTCCGCCCCCAGAAGGAGGGCGGAGCCGATCAGCAGGAATAGGAGGCGTTTCATACCGGTCCCCCCTTAGAACGCGAAGGTCGTCTGGACGAAGAACCAGTCCGCGTCTTTGTCGGAGGGGACGTTCGCCTTCATGAATGCGCCGGGCCAGAAGTGGCCGTAGCCGACCTGGATGCCGAGCGTTTCGGAGTAGCCGTACTTCGCGACGATGTCGATCTCGTCGCCGAGGGCGTCCTCGCTGTTGCCCGCGGTATTGCCGTAGGTGCGCCACTTGTCGCTGTCGTCGGCGAGGGCGAAGTTGTGGTATTCGGCCTTGACGTTTACCTTTTTCATCGGCTTGAAGGTGGCGAAGAGCTCGGCGTCGAGCAGGTTCGACCAGCTCATCAGGTTCATCCGTCCGTAGTATTTGTCCGAAGCGCCGAAGACCGCGTCGAACTTTTCGACTTCGGGCGTCGAGGCGTCGTCGCCGGAGGCGTAGGTGTAACCCGCGCCGAGTTTGAGGCTCCCGTACTCCTTGCCGAAGCCGTAGCCGGCGTCGACGTGCCAGCCCAGCGCGTCGACGTCCACTTCGGTACCGCCGAGCTTCGTCTGTTCGCCCCACTGCTTGATCAGGGTCGCGTTGTAGAAGAAGTTCTCGATGTTGTCGTCGTAGACGCGGAAACCGGCGTAGTAATGTGTCAGCTCCTCGTACTTCAGTTCGCCGTTGCCGTTGTGTTTGTAGACAAGGATCGGCTCGACCGCGCCCTCTTTCCAGGCGTAGTGACCGTAGAGGCCGGCACCCGTGTAGCCCCAGCGGTGGTCGAGGCTGAAGGTGTCGGGATCGTGCAGGACCGTGTTGCCGACGAAGAGGTCGACGAAGTGGTCGCCCTTCTTGTAGGAGAGTTTGGCGGCGTCCCAGATCCACTTGCCGGAGTTTTTCCACTCGCCCGGCCCGAATACGCGGCGGTCGCCGTAGGCGATGCGCTGGCGGCCGAGGGTCAGCGTCAGGGGCAGCCCGCCGAGGTGGGAGGCCTGCAGGTAGGTGTGGTAGAGCTCGAGCTTATCCTCCTGCGGGTTGTGGATCAGGTCGAACTCCTTGTTGTACCAGTCTTCGTATTCGAAGCCCCAGCGGATGGCGCGGGCATCCTGCATGGAGACCTTGACGAGGAGGTCGGGATTGATGCGATAGGTGGTACCGAGGCGGATGCGGCTGAGGAGGTAGTTGTCCCAGCTGCTGCCGACGGTGACGTTTTCACCGTACTGCTTGTCGTTGAAGCCGTCCATGTGCTCGAAGCGCAGGCGCACCTCGGCGTCGACGCTCCAGTCGTCGTTGATCTGTGCGGCTTCGGACGCGGCGCCGAGAAGGCCCGCCAGGAGCAGCGATCTGCCAATCAGTTGTCTCTCAATCATCTTTCTTGTCCTTATATACTAGAATATATAACACTATGCAAATAACGCTCCAGAATTCATAAAAGCACTATATATAGGCGTAAAATGGCTGAATAAGTGTTGTATTATTGAAAATATAGCGCCTTGAATATAAAAAACCTATGAAGAGGGTGACGCGGCGGTGACAAATTTGTCGGGGAGTGGGGACAAAAGTGGCGCGGATGCGCCGGGCGGGATTACTCCGCCGGGAGGTAGAGCCGGCCGTAGCAGTCGCAGAAACGCATACAGCCGCAGGCGTCGTGGACGTTGCGCCCGGTGTCGAGAGAGTAGCGCCCGAAATCGGTGGTGATGTCGTAGGCGTCGATTTTGAGGATTTTGACGCGGCGCAGCAGGCGTGCGTCGGCCGGTTCGATGGAAGAGAATTTCTGGCGGCGGTTGTGGACCCAGAGGAGCTCGCCCTCCGGGGCAAGGAGGGACCGCGCCCTCAGGGCGTCCCACTCCCGGGTCGCCCCGAGGTCCGAGAGCTCCTCGTCGGTGATATTGCGGTAGCGACGCATCAGCCTACTTCGCCCTTGTAGCCGTAGGTAGAGGAGATAGAGCGCAGGCGCTCCGCCGCTTTGGCGAAGGCCGCGATCGTGTAGTCGATCTCCTCCTCCGTCGTAAAGCGCGAGAGGCTGAGGCGGATCGCCGTGTGGGCTAGCTCGGGGTCTTCGCCGATGGCGCTCATGATCGGGTTGGCTTCCAGGGATTCGGAGGCACAGGCGCTGCCGGTTGAGGCGGCGATGCCGGCGCGGTTAAGGTCCCACAGCATCGCCTCGCCCTCGATGCCGCGAAGGGAGATGAGGACGGTGTTCGGCGTACGCTTTTCGCGCGGGCCGACGATGATGGTGTCGGGAATTTTGGCCAGGGCGTCTTCGAGCTTGTCCCGCAGGCGGCGGACGTCGCTGTTCATCTTCTCGACGTGGCCGACGGACTGTTTCATCGCCAGACCCATGCCGACGATGTAGGCGACGTTGAGGGTTCCGGCGCGCTTGCCCCCCATCTGTTCGCCGCCGTGAAGCAGGTTGGGAAGCTGGCGCCCCTTCTTGACGTAGAGGCCGCCGATACCCTTGGGACCGTGGAACTTGTGGGCGGAGAAGGTAAGGTAGTCGACGTTGACTTTCTTGAGGTCTACCGGGAGCTTGCCGATGGCCTGTACGGCGTCGGTATGGAAGAGGATCCCCTTCTCCTTCGCAAACGCGCTGACCTCTTCGACCGGGAAGATCATCCCCGTCTCGTTGTTGGCCCACATCATGGAGATGAGGACGGTCTTGTCGGTCACGGCCGCCTTCATCGCTTCGGCGTCGATCCCGCCGTTCTCGTCAACGTCGACGTACGTGACGTCAACCCCGTAATCGCTCAGGTAATGGAGGGTATCGAGGACACACGGGTGCTCGACGGATGTCGTGACGATGTGGTTCTTCTCCGGGTTCTTGAGGATGTGCTTGAAGAAGATCCCCTTGAGCACGGTGTTGTTGCTCTCGGTGGCACAGGAGGTGATGAGAATGTCATCCTCGTCGGGGACGTTCAGGGCGTCGTACATCTCGCCCATCGCCTGGTTCAGGTAGGGACGGACTTCGATCCCGTACTGGTGCAGGGAGTTCGGGTTCCCGAAGAGCTCCTCGAAAAAGGGCTCCATCTTGACGTGGACGAGGGGGTCGATCTTGGTGGTGGCATTGTTATCCAGGTATACGCGCATTTTGGTTCCTCTTGTGTCGTGGTGATGTCCCGGTTGGGAGGCGGGACGTTTGGTGTCGGAATGCAAGATCTGTTCGAGAAGAGGGTGTTGGATCAACCCGTCATCGGAAACGGGCGTTATCGCTGCTCCGGCGGAACGAATCGATGGGCGTTTGGATCACTTTGGATTACTGTTGTCCATTGCATTGCTATAATCGGGGTACGATGAAATCAAAAGTCAATCTGTTTATCATTCTGAGCGAGATCGCGATGCTCGGGATGGTCGCCACAATTTTTTACAGAGCATCCATGCTGCATGAGTCGATGGTCACAGAAGCGCTCGATGCGAAAAAAATGCTCATTGCAGCGGATGAATTGCGGCATACCTCGGATGATCTCACCCATTTCGCACGCACGTACGCCGTGACGCAAAACCCTGAATTCAAAGAGCGCTACTTTGCAACGCTCGACATCCGCAACGGCAAAGCACCCCGGCCGGCCGGCTACTCAGAAATTTACTGGGACCTGCCGAAGGAGGTAAGAGAACGGAAACACCCCGCGGGAGCGAACAAGTCCCTGGACGCGCTGATCGGGGCGCTACCGTTTACGCCCGGAGAGCTGGCCAAACTGCAGGAAGCGGAGAAGAACTCCAACGATCTGGTCGACCTGGAAGTGGAGGCGTTCAACGCTTTGGAGGGGCGCTTCAGGGATGCGGAGGGGCACTACACGGTAGAGGGAGAACCCGATCCGCAGCACGCGGTCGCGCTGCTGCACTCCAAAGCCTATTACGATGCCAAGCGCCAGATCATGGATCCCATCGATGATTTCCTCTCCATGCTCAATCACAGGATCGATGCGACATTCGCGCAGTTGCACCGAAAGATCGAATACAACGAGCGCCTGCTTTTCAGCGTTATTCTCGGATTCATCTTTGTCAATCTCCTAATCTACCGCTATCTGGATCAACGCAATATCATGACTCTCAAAGAGCTGGAACAGCTTGTCGAACAACGCACGGAAAAACTGGCGGAGTCCGAGGAGAAGCTGCAGGAAGCACAACGGCTGGCGCATATCGGCAGTTGGGAACTTGACCTGACGACCCATCGCATGACCTATTCGAAGGAGGCTTACCGGATCTTTGAAGTCACACCGGAAGCGTTCGACGCCTCTTTCAAGGCGTTGGTCAACTTCATCCACCCCGATGACAGGGGAGCGGTCGAGACGACCTATAACGATTCGGTCGCCCATCATACCCCCTGCAAACTCGAACACAGGCTGCTGCTGCAAAACGGCAGCGTGAAACACGTTCTGGTGCGCGGCGAAACCTTTTACGACGAGCAGGGGACGCCGGTGCGTTCCATCGGAACGATGTCGGACATCACCGACCAGAAACTCTATGAACAGAGACTGGCGGAGCGCGAAGCACTGCTGAGTGCGCTGGTGGAACAGAGCATAGAGGGGATCGCCCTGTCGGACATGGAGGGCCGTTTCATCATGGTCAACACCGCCTGCAGCGAGCTTCTGGGCTATTCGAAGGAGGAACTGCTTCGGATGTCGATCCCCGATCTTTTAGCGCCCGGCGTGCAACCGGAACTCCTCTCCCGGATCAAACGTACGGAGCAGCCGGGTCGGCGGGAGGCGCAACTGCGGCGCAAAGACGGCACACTCTTCATGGCCGAAATTTCCGGTTCCCCGGTTTTGACGGGGCAAGGGCTTCAGGTCCTCGGCATCATCCGCGACATCACCGAACGGACGCGCAAGGAGCAAGCCCTTATCTATTCGGCGCGGCATGACGGTCTGACGGGGCTTTACAACCGCGGCGTACTGGAAGAGCGTCTTGGCGCAGAGGTAGACAGGGCAGGGCGCTATCACCACCCGATTACCCTGTTTATGCTCGACATCGATCATTTCAAGAGGATCAACGATACCCATGGGCATCAGGTCGGGGACGCGGCACTGTGCAGGGTTGCGGATGTGTTAAAGCAAACGATGCGGCGCAGCGACATCATCGCGCGTTACGGCGGCGAAGAGTTTGTCATCATGCTGCCCGAAACGCGACGTGAAGAGGGGATGGAACTGGCGGAACGGCTCTGCAGGGCGGTCGCCGGCGAACCCTATATGTCGCAGGGGGAAGCGGGCTACTACTTGACGGTGAGTATCGGGGTCGCCGTATTCCCCGAAGATGCAGACGCACCCGCCAAGCTGATCGAGGCGGCCGATGCGGCGATGTACCGTGCCAAGGAGTCGGGCCGCGACAGAGTCGTCTCCGCCTAGGCCTCTTCCTCTTTCTTGAACGTGAAAATCGGCTCTTTCTCCGGGTCTTCGACGACCGCCTCGGTGATGGTACAGGTGTCGAGGTTCTCCCGGGAGGGACAGCTGTACTGCAGCGGCAGCATCACCTCTTCGATGATGCCGCGCAGGCCGCGGGCACCGACGCCCTTATCGATCGCTTTCTGGGCGATCGCCTCCAGGGCGGCGTCCTCGAAATCGAGGGTGATGCCGTCCATGTCGAAGAGCGCCTGGAACTGTTTGATCAGGGCGTTGTCGGGCTCTTTGAGGATCTGGACCATCTGCTCTTTCGTCAGTTCGCGCAGCTGGGCGATGACGGGGATACGGCCGATGAACTCGGGGATGATGCCGTAGTGCACCAGCGCCTTCTGGTCGACCTTGAAGGCTTTGGCCTCTTTCTTCTGGACGGAGCCGAAACCGACCTTGTTGCTCTTTTTCGTGTGGGTGTCGGGGACGAGGCCGACGAAGGCACCGCCGCAGACGAAGAGGACGTGGGTCGTGTCGAAGAGGACCGTCTCGGTGGTGGAGTTCTTGCGGCTCCCCTTGACGGGGACGTAGACCTCGCTCCCTTCGAGGATCTTCAGCAGCCCCTGCTGCACTCCCTCGCCGGAGACGTCGCGCCCCATTGTCGAGGATTCGCTCTTGCGGGCGATCTTGTCGATCTCGTCGATATAGACGATACCGCGCTGGGCCAGTTCGATGTCGTAGTTCGCCGCCGCGAGCAGCCGCGAGAGAATGCTCTCGACGTCCTCGCCGACGTAGCCCGCCTCGGTCAGCGCCGTCGCGTCGGCGACGGCGAAGGGGACGTTCATGATGCGCGCCAGGGACTTCGCCAGCAGGGTCTTGCCGCTGCCGGTGGGGCCCAGGAGCAGGATGTTGGACTTCTCGAGCTCGACGTTGTTGTAGACGGGGTTCTCGATCCGCTTGTAGTGGTTGTAGAGGGCGACGGCGAGCACCTTCTTCGCATCCTCCTGGCCGATGATGTACTTGTCCAGGAATGTGACGATCCGCTCCGGCTTGGGGAGCTGTTGGCGCATTTCGGCCCGCTGCTCGAACCGAACCTCCTTCTGGAGAATGTTCGAACAGGTGGCGACGCACTCGTTACAGATATGGGTCTTCTCCGAGGAGAACATCTTCTTCACTTCGCTCTGCTTGCGTCCGCAGAAGGAACAGGTTTTTTCCTCTTTCATTACACATCCTTTTTCGTGAGGCTGTCGAGAATCGTATCGGCGAGCCCGAATTTGACCGCGTCGGCCGCTTCGAAGTAGTTGTCCCGGTCGCTCTCTTTTTCGATCGTGCGGACGCTCTTGCCCGTCGCCTTGGAGAGGATCTTGTAGAGGCGCTGCTTGAGCTTGATGATATGGTTGGCCTGGATCTCGATGTCGCTCGCCTGACCGGAAGCGCCGCCGAGGGGCTGGTGGATCATCACCTCCGCGTTGGGAAGGACGTAGCGGTGGCCCGGCTCGCCGCAGGTGAAGAGGACGGCGGCCATGGAGGCGACCATCCCCATCGCGTAGGTGTAGACCGGCGCCTCGATCAGCTGCATCGTGTCGAGGATGGCGAGACCGGCCATGACCGAACCGCCCGGAGAACTGATATACATGTGGATCGGCTCTTCGGAATCTTCGGCTTCGAGGTAGAGCAGCTGGGAGACGATAACACCCATCATATGGTCGTCGATGGGCTCGGTGATCATAACGACACGGTCCCCGAGAAGTTTGGAGAAGAGGTCGAAATAGCGCTCGCCCCTCGGGGTGCGGTCTTTGACGGTAGGTATGTACGGCATATCAATCCTTTTTGCGTGGTTTTACCCGGAGTCGGCACTCCGGAAACAACAGGTTTTCGCCCCGGCAGGGGTCGGCTTATCGGGGAAACACCGCTCAGCGAACGCTCCCCTTGTTCTGTTCCGGAAGCGTTTCAATTCAGACAAACGCCTTGCTGAACTCATCCAGGGAGAGCGGCAGGACCTCGAGGTTGTGTTTCTCGACGAACTTTTTCTCCTTCTTCCCGAGCTCCTTGTCGGTGATGACATAGCCCCCCTCCAGGTCGAGGGTCAGCTCATTGGCCACCATGCGGTCGGTGTCGCGGTCGAAGAAGGTCCCCAGGAAGAGGTATTTCTTGGTCTTGCGGTAGGTCTTGAGCACCGGGGGGACGGCGAAACCGCCCATCGCCTCGGTCAGCCAGTCGACGTAGTCGGCGTCGGAGATGATGAAGCTCGGCTCCGGCAGCGGGGAGCCCATCGGCTTGAAGAGGATCTTCTTGGCGTCGTCGAGGACCTCCTCTTCGACCTGGAAGTACTTCCTGTTTTCGACGTCGTACTCGAAGATCTCGTAGCGGTAGTCGTTGTCAAGGATGCGCGACTTCCCGACGATGAGGCAGTGGGGCTCGTAGGCGAAGAGCTCCTGCAGTTTCGTGTCGCGGTTGGTGTCGATGATGTAACGCGGCATCATGTTGACGATCGCCTTGTGCAGCGGGGTCGGTTCGAACTCCTTGGTGTAGATCCAGTTTATCAGCTGGTTGATGTAGTCGACGCCGCGGCGCTGCTCGAGGTGCATGGCGGCGCGGGAGTATTCGAACATCAGCCGCTGGCTCATCGGGCGGCCGTTGTTCATCATGAGGATCATGGAGTCGGAGTCGTAGGGCATCTGCTCGCCCTCTTTGGTCGTGGTTCCCGCGAAGACGCCGAGCCCGAAGTAGGGGACGGTCGTCTGGTTGCGGATCTCTTTTTTGATCGTTGCGATCGTGTCGTTGATATCGATTGTTTCACACATCTTAGTGGCATCCTTTTCCGGTGTAGCATTCCTGTGCCGCCGCGACCTTGCGCAGCAGCGTGTCGGCATTAAAGCGGCGGTGGAGGTTGTCGGCGAACTCGTCGTAGAAGAGGGCGCCGTCTTTTGAGATGACGAAGATCGCCTTGGTCAGCTCGCCGTCGCAGGGCTCGCCGACGAGGCGCACCCCGTACCAGTCTCCGAACTCCCCGTCGCTGTCGACGAAGAACTTGAAATGCTGCAGCTGCGGGTCGCTGTGGGTCTCGTTGGCGACGACGATGGCCGCGCTCAGCGTTTCGTTGCCGATGTCGGTGAGACCGCGGTCGATGATCTGCATCTCCTCGACGAAGGCGTCATCGATGAAGGGGGCGGTGACGATCAGCTGCGTCGTGCCCTTCTGGCCGCCGAGGACGGCCGTGGCACCGTCGCTGCCCGTGAGGGTGACCGGCTCCGAGGCGTAGCCGATGTCGAGGGGCAGGTCTTCGAGCCGCATGGTGGATGTGTTGCATATGATCTGCAAAGGGGGCTCCTTGGGTGATTTGCCGCTGAAATTGCATAATGTGTTCTTGAGAGACACTTTTTCGGAAAAAACGGCGAAAAAATGTCGATGAAGCGCAAAAACGGGCGCGAAAGCCGTTGAAACGACCACAAAACGCGCTAAAAGGGGAAGTGGCCGGAAGTGCGTGAGCGGAGAGAGACATGGCATCGGCGCCGAGGGGCGCAGCCCTCAGGCCGGAAGGATGCAGCGTCTCAGGAAGCGCGGTTGATATGCTGCACCTTGCTCGCCAGGGCGCTGCCGATCAGGAAGTTCTTAATGACGCCGTCGATGCGGTCGATGATGGGGGGGACCTTGAAGAGGGTGATGCCGCCGTTGCGCAGGGCGCGGGCGGTATTTTCGCAGTAGCGGTCCGCCAGCAGGTAGCTGCAGCCGGTGACGGCGTCGAGCAGGGCGTAGTGTTCGCAGATATGGCGGACGTTGTTGCGACGGTCTTCGTCGCAGGCGCACTGGATCTGCTCTTCGCTGAAATGGTCGCACTTGGGGCGCGACCAGGGATTCTCGATGACGCTGAGCAGACGGTATCGGATATCGGGGGCTTTTCCCTCGACGGCGTAGAGGGCGAACTTGGGGGCGGTACAGGGGTTGTCGTGGTAGAACGTCATCTCGTGACGGACCGGGATGGCTATCTTCATTCCTGACCTTTCGGTTCGATTCGGCCAAACGGTGTGCAGGCGTTTGACTTGGATGATCACAAAAATGCATATTTTATTCCTGCTTCTATGCGTCTCCTTTGATACGGGGTTGTTTCCTGCTGCGACGCATAGGACGAAAACCGGTGCTATTTTCAGTTGAAATGCAATAGAATAGGAAGATGCCTAAACGGCCGAATACCACTCTGAAAGCGATGTATGCGCCTGATCAACCATAGGTACGAATCCCCCGAAGCCCTGGAAACCGTAGTCCGCGAATCGGTACCCGCCGATGCGACGGTCCTGGTCCAGCTCTTCAGCGGGGTGATGGATAAAACGGCCATGATCCCGGTACTGCGGCAACTTGCCGAATTGCTGCCCGACGCGGTGGTGATCGGGGCGACGACGGCCGGCGAGATCATGGACGGCGTGATGAGCTCGGGCTCCATCGTGATCGCCTTCTCCCTCTTCGAGGGGACGGAAGTCCGCAGTTTCTACTTCCCGGAGGCGGGCTTCGAAAGAGGCGTGGAGGCCGCGCAGGCGGTCCTGACGGACCGGACGAAGGCGTGCATTGTCTTCGGGGAGGGGTTGCGTGGCGATACCGAATCCTTCCTGGAGGGGTTCGACTCGGTGCGCGGTGACGTGATGGTGGCCGGGGGCAACGCCGGGGACGACCTCACCTTTACCCGTACCTACGTCATCGAGGGGACGACCATCCACGACGACGGGGTGGTCGTCGCGGCGCTGGAGAGCGACGTGCTGCAGGTGCACAACGCCTATTCGCTTTACTGGACCCCGATCGGCAAAGAGATGGTCGTCACCCGTGCCGACAAAAACGTCATCTACGAGATCGACGGCCGGCCGATCGAGGAGCTCTACAGCCACTACCTGGGGCCGGAGACTGTCGAACGGGTACCGGCGGGGGCGATCGAGTTCCCGCTGGTGAAGATCGTCGATGGTATCCGGGTCGCACGGGCCCCCGTCGCTAAGACGGAGGAGGGCGCCTTCGTCTACGCGGGCCACTTCAGGGCGGGGGACCGGGTCCGCTTCGCCATCGGCAACGTCGAGGAGGTGCTTAACCACGCGGCGGATGTCCGCGATCTTATCGCCGCGCAGCCGGTGGAAGCGACCTACATCTACTCCTGTTCGGTCCGGAAGCTCTTCTTCCAGGAGCAGCTCAACTACGAGTTCGGCCTCTTCAACGAGATCGCGCCGACGGCGGGTTTCTTCACCTACGGGGAGTTTTTCCACACCAGCGCCGAGACCCAGCTGCTCAACGTGACGACGACGACCCTTTCTCTGAGCGAGTCGGCGGGGCTGCCCGAGGGCGCAGGACGCTCGGCGCGCGACTACCACCACACGATGCTCAAATCCCTCACCCACCTGGTCAACGTCACCCAGGGAGAGCTCGATGAGACCATCACCTTCCTCGACCAGTACAAGATGGTGCTCGACGAGAGCGCCATCGTTTCCAAGAGCGATGCGGAGGGGCGCATCACCTACGTCAACGACGCATTTTGTACGATTTCGGGCTACAGCCGCAGCGAACTGCTGGGTAATTCGCACAATATTGTCCGCCACCCCGACACGCCCCAGGAACTTTTCAAGGGGCTCTGGCAGACGATCACCGCGGGCAGGGTCTGGAAGGAGACCTTCCGCAACCGGACCAAGGGGGGGCGGGATTACTATATCAAGTCGGTCGTCGTCCCGATTTTTGACGACAACGGCGCCATCGTCGAGTATATTGCGGCGAGTACGGACGTTACGGACCTGGTGGAGAAAGAGCAGATCATCCAGCGCCAGCGCCGGGACACGCTGACCGGGCTGAAAAACCGCACGGCGCTCTTCGAGGATCTGCAGGAGATGGCGGAGCGCTGCGGACTGGTCCTCTTCAATATCGACCGTTTCTCGGACATCAACGACTTTTTCGGTTTCGAGACGGGGGATAAGCTGCTGCGTGCCTTTGCGAAACGCTTCAAGGGGCTGCTGCAGAGCGGGAAGCTCTACCGCATCACCGGCGACGAATTCGCCTACCTCTGTACGGAGTCGGAGTTCGAGAACCGCTGCCGGATGGACCTCTTCGACTATATCGGCATGATGGAACACGAGAGCTTCGATATCGGGGGATTCGGCGTCACCGTCCACCTCTCCGCGGGCGTTGCCTTCGCCGAAGCCGGGGGCGTCTACAACATGGCCCATGTCGCCCTCAAGGAGGCGAAGGCGCAGCAGGCGAAGGTCGTCTTCTTTGACGATAACCGGGACCTGGCGCTGAAGAGCCGCAACAACATCGTCATGGCCGAGACGATCCGCGCGGCGATCGAGGAGGACCGCATCGTTCCCTATTTCCAGGGGATCATCGACAACGCCACCCGGCGCATTGTCAAGTACGAGGCGCTGATCCGGCTCATCGACCGCGATGGCAGCGTGCTGACCCCTTTCCACTTTATTGAACATGCGAAGAAATCGAAGCTCTACGAGCAGCTGACGCGCGTCATGGTCGCCAAGACGCTCGCCTTTTTCGAGGCGCAGTCGTGCGAGTTCTCGCTCAACCTGGCGCTGCAGGACATCCTCTCGGAGACGACCCGTGACTTCATCTACGCGTCGATCGAGCGCTCGCCGGCCGCGAACCGGCTCGTTTTTGAGATCGTCGAGTCGGAGGGGATCGAGAGTTTCGACGAGGTCGCCGCCTTTATCAAACGGGTGCGCGGCTGCGGCTGCAAGATCGCCATCGACGATTTCGGCACGGGGTATTCGAATTTCAGCTACCTGAGCCGGCTTGACGTCGACTACCTGAAGATCGACGGCTCGCTGATCAAGAACATCACCGTCAGCGACGACCAGCGCTATATCGTCGAGAGCATCCTCCACTTCGCCCGGAAGAAGGGGATCGAAGTCGTCGCGGAGTTCGTCGAGGATGAGGCCGTCTTCGAGATACTGGTCGGGCTCGGCGTTGCCTACTCCCAGGGCTACCTCTTCTCCATCCCCCGCGCCGGGATCTGACCCGGAGCACTCCCATCCTGTCGCCGACGTGCGACAAAAACGTCCCCTTTTGTCCATTACGCCCGTTATAAGGGCGCCGCACCCTTGGAATACCAGTTGCAATCCCTGTCGCAAGAAATGATTGTAGCTACATGATGCAAGGTCATTTGAATTCCATACTATCTTCATAATAAGGAGCTAAAATGAGCTGCAGTTCAAGTAATCCTGCGGAAGCCTTCCTCCCGGACGATATCCAGGAGAAGATCCACAACCACCCCTGTTACAGCGAAGGGGCGCACCACCACTACGCCCGTATCCATGTCGCCGTCGCACCGGCTTGTAACATTCAGTGCAACTACTGTAACCGGAAATACGACTGCTCGAACGAGAGCCGTCCCGGTGTCACCAGCGAACGCCTCACTCCGGAAGAGTCTGCGAAGAAGGTCATGTTCGTCGGCGGCGAAGTCCAGCGCATGAGCGTTCTGGGGATCGCCGGACCGGGCGATGCCCTGGCCAACCCGGAGCGTACCTTCGAGACCTTCCGCCTCGTCCGCGAAAAGGCGCCCGACCTGAAACTCTGTCTCTCGACCAACGGCCTCGAGCTGCCGAAGTTCGTCGACGAGATGGTCAAGTACGACATCGACCACGTGACCGTCACGATCAATACGGTCGACACGACGGGAGAGATCGGTTCCCAGATCTACCCGTGGATCTTCTACAACAACAAGCGCTACTACGGCAAGGAAGCGGCGCAGATCCTGCTCGAGCGTCAGCTTGAGGGGATGAAGAAGTGTGTCGAGAACGGGATCCTGATCAAGGCGAACTCCGTTTTGATCCCGGGTATCAACGACAAGCACCTGCCGGAAGTTTCCAAGAAGCTCAAAGAGATCGGCGTCTTCCTCCACAACATCATGCCGATCATCTCCGAGCCGGAGTTCGGCACGAAGTTCGGTCTCGACGGCATCCCGAGCGCGACCGACCAGCAGCAGATGGAGGCCCAGGAAGCGTGCGGCATGGATATGAAACTGATGCAGCACTGCCGCCAGTGCCGCGCCGACGCCGTCGGCCTCATCGGTGAGGACCGCGGTGCGGAATTCACCAAGGACCGCTTTGCCGCCATGTCTTTCGAGGCGCTCGAAGAGCATTACGATCTCGCCGGCCGCCAGGATGCCCAGGCGAAGATCGAGGAGTTCCGCTTCTTCCTCGACCAGGCGAACGAACGGGTCCGCAAGGAGAAGGCGGAGCTCAGCTCCGACGGACAGACGATCCTCGTCGCCGTCACGACGATGGGCGAAGGGATGATCAACCAGCACTTCGGTTCCGTCAAGGAGTTCCTGGTCTACGAGGCCGGTGACCGCGGTATCCGCTTTATCCACCACCGCAAGGTGGATTACGAGTACTGTGCCGGCCCCGACGGGACCAACCCGCTGCAGCCGATCCTTGAGAAGCTCAAGGATTGTAAGCTCATCCTGACGGCGAAGATCGGCGGTTGTCCGCAGAACGACCTCGCCGCGGCCGGCCTCATCGCCGACCAGAGCTACGCCTTCCAGCCGATCGAGGCATCCGTCCTCAAGGCGACGCGCAAGTACTTCAATCTCCCCGAGGAGATGGAAGCCGCGGAGAAAGAGGCGAACTAGTTTAGTTGTCGCTGCCTGAGCGAGACCCAGGCAGCTTTCGCTGGCCGCTGTGTAGCGGTCGGCAGGATGGAAAGAGAGGTTTTCAATGGCGCTGATCAACGATACCACGCTGCGTGACGGGGAGCAGGCTCCCTACGTCGCCTTCAACACCGAGGAGAAGCTCGCCATCGCCTGCGGCCTTGCGGCCTGCGGCGCCGACGAGCTCGAGATCGGCATCCCCGCCATGGGGACGCGTGAACAGGAAGACATCAAGGAGCTGCTGGGCCTCGGCCTGGATGTGCGCATGATGACCTGGAACCGCGCGAAGATGCGCGATCTCGAAGCCTCTCTGGCGTGTGGTGTCAAAGCCGTCGACCTCTCTATTCCCGTCTCCGACATCCTGATCGACGTCAAGTTCGGCGGCGACCGGGAGCGGATGCTCCGCGACCTCGAGGCGGTGATTCTCGCCGCCAAACGCGAGGGGTGCTTCGTCTGCATCGGCGGCGAGGACAGCTCCCGCGGATCGGACGCTTTTATCGCCGAGGTGATGCGCCTCGGCCGGGAACTGGGTGCCGACCGATTCCGTTACTGCGACACCGTCGGCATCATGACGCCGACGCAGACCTATGAGACGATCAGCGGTCTGGCAGCGATGGCACTCCTTCCCATCGAAATGCATACGCATAACGATTTCGGTCTTGCCAACGCCAACGCCCTCAGCGGTATCGACGCGGGGGCGGTCAGCGTCAACACGACGGTCATCGGGCTGGGTGAACGGGCCGGGAACGCCTCCTTCGAACAGATTTCCATGGCCCTGAAGCATCTTTATGGCCAGGCGCGTCCGACCGACGCGCTTGGGATGCGCAACCTGGTGACGACCGTCGCCAACGCCGCGGGCATGGCACTTGCGCCCAACGCCCCGATCATCGGGGAACGGATCTTCGCCCACGAGAGCGGGGTCCACGCCGACGGCATGATGAAGAACGGCCGGGCCTACGAACCCTTCGATGCCGAAGAGGTGGGGTGCGAACGCGCCTTCCCGATCGGCAAACACTCGGGTACGGGAACGATCCTCTACCATCTCAAACAGCTGGGCATCTCCGCGGAGAAACATGCGCTGCAGCACCTGCTGCCGCGCATCCGCGAGATCGTCACCTCCCGCAAGCGCGTCCTTGACGATGCGGAACTGGTGACGCTCTACAGGGAGAGCCTGTGTTTATAGGATGGCTGAAATTCGCCGATGTGAGTGAACTGGTGGCCATCGCCGAAGAGGTGGGCTGGCTGGTCGACGGGTACCACGTCAAACTGATGATGATGCACTCCCCCCACCTCTGTTACGGTGCTTACGAGGAGGGGAAACTCATCGGGGCCGTCATGGCCATCGAATTCGAACGTTCGGCGATGATCAAGTATTTCATGGTGCGGGAGCGGTTCCAGCGCCAGGGGATCGGCCGCCGCCTCTTCGAAACCCTGATGGGTGCGCTTCACAGCGAGTATGAGCGGATCTACCTCCACGCCAACCCGCAGCTCGTCCCCTTCTTCGAGGAGCAAGGGTTCGAGTCGAAGATGGAGGTAGGTCGCTTTGTCAACGTCGGCAAAGTCCCGCCGTTCAACTTTACCAACGCCCACGCGAAGGAGCTCGACAGCGGCAATTTCGACGCGATCATCACGGCCATCGACCGGGAGACCTTCAACGAGGACCGCATGGATTTCCTCTTCGACGAGATGGAGCGCAACAGTTCGCTCAAGTTCGCGCTGCCCAACGGCTTTCAGCACTCCAGCGTCGTGAACGCCCGCCACGTCTACCTCGGACCGTGGCAGGTGCGCGAAGGGCACGAGGAGGAGGCGGAGAAGATGATGCGCGGCGTCCTCTATTTCCGCGGTCTTAAAAAGGTGGTCGCCGACGTACCGCTGGGCATGGCCCACGTCGTCGACCTGTATGAACGTTACCATTTCCAGAACCGCCAGCGCTTCGTCCACATGTCGCGCGGCGGCAACGGGGATGTCCGCTTCGAGAATATCTACGCATTCTCGCTGTGACATCTTTGGAACCCCTGTCGTTTTCTCTTCACTCCTTGGGCAGGGGTTCCAAAGGTGTCCCACAGGGAACCTTAAGGAGCTGTCAATGTGTCTTTTGCAGATGAACGTCGGCGAGCTGCTGTCGGTGGACGCGGTCAATGTCGAGGGCGAGCTCAAACGCCGTCTCGGCATCCTGGGCCTTACCGCCGGCTCCCAGATCCGGATCAAGCATTACGGCTGGTTCCGCAGCACCGTCCAGATCATGATCAACCGTACCCTGGTCGCCCTGCGCAAAGACGAAGCGCAGCAGATCGAGGTACACCGGATCTGAGCAGGCGGCATCATCCGCACAAGCGCATCGCTTCAAACCACAACCAAGGAGAACCTGTTATGTCCGAAGAGACCAAAGAGAAGAAAAAAGAGCTGGCCAAACTGAAGCGCCAGGCGGTCGAGATCGCCTCGCAGATCCATGACATCGTGGAAGACACCCTCTGGGTGGATTATGTGAAGATGCCCGATCTGAGCGCCCAGCTCGTTCAGGCGGTCGAAGAGGCCAACACCTACAAGACCGAGAACGGTCTCTAACCCGCAACGCGCCGTTTCCGGCGCCGTCCGGGTTCACCGGGGTTCAGGGAGCACGTCATGAAATCCAAAGAAGAGATCCTCGCCCAGCAGATCTGCGAGTGCGGCGACAAGTGCGTCGCCGACGCCATCGAGATCTTCCAGAACACTTCGCTGCCTTTCAAAAAAGCAAAAAAACTGGTGACCGAATGCGACAAGAACTGCTGCCGGGCCGTTTTGTCGAAGCTCTTCGACATGGCCCACTTCGGCAACTTCGACTATGAAGAGATCGAACGCCAGATCCAGCTGCGCCACGACCGGACGGCGCGCCTCCTCGAAGGACTCAAAAGTGACTCATAAAACCCTGCAGCCCGACCTCGCCCCGGCATCCCCGGCCTTCTCCTGCGTCATCCGCAAGGCGCATTTCGACGATCTGCGTGTCATGGCCCGGCTCGTCGGGGAGCTCTTCGCCGTCGAAACGGAGTATGCCGCCGATTTCGAAAGCCAGTACGGCGCGCTGAAACTCCTCTTCCAGGAGCGTCATTCGGACCTCTTCGTGGCCAAGCACCGCAACGGCATCATCGGCATGGCGACGCTGCAGCGCGTCGTCTCCACGGCAGAAGGGGGCTATGCCGGCCTGGTCGAGGATGTCGTGGTCAGCGCGGAGTACCGTGGCATGGGCGTGGGCAGCCTGCTGATCGAGGCCGTCGCCGCCCTCGCCTCGGAACGCGGCTACCTCCGGCTCCAGCTCGCCGCGGACACGGCGAACACGCCCGCACTGGCCTTCTATGAAGCCCGCGGCTTCCGTCCGACACGGATGAACCTCTACTACCGCAACCTGCCCTTGGGGCAGTGAGCCCCCGCTGCTTACCGGCACTCCCGCTTTTTTTTCGCTTCCCTCTTGACCTATATCAATGCGTATTCCCCGCCGGGGGTGTAGAGTTTCGGCAGGAGGAGACGACCATGATGACCGAAACACAATTGCCGCTGGTGGCCCTGGCCGCCATGAACGACACGCATCTCGAGGAGCTGATCCTTATCAATAAGATTTCGGCAGCGATCGCCGAGGGAAACCAGGGGCAGGTGACGCAGCTGCTGGACCGGCTGGCCATGCATACCGTCGAACATTTCACCGCCGAAGAGGCGATGATGCGCGAGGGAGGCTTTCCGCCCTATCCGATGCACCGGGCCGAACACGAGCGGGCCCTGCAGGAGCTGCGGATACAGCTGCTGATCTGGAACGACAAGCACGACTTCGACGTGCTGGCGCACTATATCGACGAGACACTGCCCGAGTGGATCGTCTCCCATATCCGGACCATGGACACCGTGACGGCCAACTACCTCGTCCACGGCGCCGCACCCTGCGGCGGAGGCGCCTGCTAGCCCCGTTCATGCCCCCGCGCTTTGCGCTATAATGGGTTCATCCAGAACCGAAAGCGGTTTCTCCGCTTTGATACCGCGAGGCGCCGATGAACCCGTTCCAAGAGATTCCCCTTTTTGCCTCCCTGGACGCGACCCAGCTTGCGATGCTGGCCGAAATTTCCCGCACGAAACGCTACCGGAGGGGGGAGCTCCTCTTTTACGAAGGGGACGATCCCACGCACCTGATGATTCTGACACGGGGCGTACTCAAACTCTACAAGAGCGCCGACGACGGCAGGGAAGTGGTGCTGCACCGCTTCACGCCCGTCTCCATGATCGCCGAGATGGCGGTCTACAACCGTATCCCCTTTCCGGCTACGGCGGTTTTCGAAAGCGACGGCGAGGTGATCTTCATCGATTACGGCCGCTTCGAAGCGCGCTTCCTCGGCAACCCCGAACTCTCGCGCCTGCTGATTCTCTCGCTCTCGACCAAGATCCGCACCCTGGAGGCGGTCATCGCAAGAAACCTCGTAATGGACTCCCGGGCCCGGGTGCTCCATTGCGTCGAAACGACCCCCGAGCTTTTTGCGTCGATGCGCCGCTACGAGATCGCCGCGATGCTCAACATGACTCCCGAGACCCTGTCGCGCATGCTGAAGAAGCTCGTCGACGAGGGGACGATCGCCAAAGCGGGGGAGGGGTACGTCCGCTACTGACCCCAAACTCCCCGCGGCAGGGCCTTGGCAGGGCGCCCGAACGGGGCGCGGCGCCCCTTTTCTGCAACCGCATATTGCCCGCTTTTTAACCACAGACATTTCCCGACACCCCGTTTGTCCCTTTTTGTCGCTGATTTTACGCATTCGGGCAAATGCCCTGTTTCAGGGCTTTGGAGCGCCTTGTAGCGTCAGGGCGCGGCGGCTGCATAATTTATTCTTACAAATTTGTACCCTTTTACGACATTTGACGCGACAAAAGCCGTTTTGTCGCTTTTGCGGCGTAAAAAAAGCGGGAACGGACCATGCAACAACTACGGCGAAGTACATCACGGACGCCTCCGAAAGTCTTCTTGAAGATTTGAAAGAGGTATTCGAAAAAGGGAGAAAAAATGTCTGAACTTCGTCAAATTGCATTCTACGGAAAAGGTGGGATCGGTAAATCTACTACGTCCCAGAACACGCTCGCTTCTATGGCACACTACTTCGATAAGAACATTCTGATCGTCGGTTGTGACCCGAAAGCGGACTCCACACGTCTGATCCTGCATGAGAAAGCACAGTCTACAATCCTTCAGCTTGCTGCTGAAATGGGTACTGTTGAAGACCTCGAACTCGAAGACGCATGTAAACCGGGTGCGGGCATCTTTGCTCCTGACGCACCGGGCGGCTGGATCAACTGTACTGAGTCTGGTGGACCGGAGCCGGGTGTTGGTTGTGCGGGCCGCGGTGTTATTACTGCGATCAACTTCCTCGAAGAAGAGGGTGCTTACGAAGAAGAAGGTCTCGACTTCGTTTCTTACGACGTTCTCGGTGACGTTGTCTGTGGCGGTTTCGCGATGCCGATCCGTGAAGGTAAAGCTCAGGAAATCTACATCGTTATGTCCGGTGAGATGATGGCGATGTACGCTGCCAACAACATCTCCAAAGGTATTCTTAAATACGCCAACACTGGTGGTGTCCGCCTTGCAGGTCTGATCTGTAACGCTCGTATGACTGACCGTGAGTACGACCTGGCGATCGCGCTGGCTAAAGACCTCGGCACTCAGATGATCCACTTCGTACCGCGTAACAACATCGTTCAGCACGCTGAACTTCGCCGTATGACAGTTGTTGAGTACAGCCCGGCTTCTGACCAGGCGCTTGAGTACAAAGAACTTGCTCGCAAGATCATCAACAACGACATGAAAATCATCCCGACTCCGCTCGAGATGGACGACCTCGAAGACCTTCTGATGAAGTTCGGTCTTGAAGAAGAAGCAGACGAAGAAAACGTCGGTAAAGCGGCAGAAGCCTAATCCCGTTTTTTCGGAACGCACACCCAGAGTTTTTCCCCTTCGGGGGAAACGACAATTCTCATAATGAAAAGAAAACAACAGAAAAAGAAGGAGAATTAACATGTTTATTCTTGGTTTCCACTTCCCCGCTGATATGGGCAACTCAATCCCGGACGAAAAAGTCGTTGAAAAACTGGAATCTGAACTCGGTGACGTCGCTTTCAGCGAAATCAAAATGACTATGGAGAGCCGTGAAGGTCAAAAAGAAGAGCTTTCTTATACGAACAAGGACACGTTCATGTTCAAAGCCCTGGCTCACTACGTAAAAACGTCTGAGTCTGACTACATGATCTACACCAACCGTTACCAGATTGCAGAGCTTTCCAAACGTCTTGACAAAGAAGACGACGAGACGATGGCACTCTGTAAGAAATTCGACTCTATGGCAATGTTCCGCATCACTGCGGCGTAAGCACACACGTAATCCAAAAGAATCATAGAGGAGGATAATATGGGTCCGGAATCATTGGAAGCAAAACAGAAAGCGGCGATCGAGGAGGTCCTCAAGGCCTACCCGGCGAAAGCCGCCAAAAACCGTGCCAAGCACCTCGGTGTCGGCGGTCCTGAAGACGAAACGCAAAAAACTTGCGGTAACGTTCGTTCGAATAAGAAAACTGTTCCCGGTGTCATGAGCCAGCGCGGCTGTGCCTACGCGGGTTCAAAAGGCGTTGTATGGGGTCCGGTCAAAGATATGGTCCATATCTCCCACGGTCCTATCGGTTGTGGCCAGTACTCCCGTGCAGGTCGCCGTAACTACTACATCGGTACGACAGGTGTCGACACCTTCGTAACGATGAACTTCTCTTCCGACTTCCAGGAAAAAGACATCGTCTTCGGCGGTGACAAGAAACTGGCGGTCTGTTTCGAAGAGATCGACGAACTCTTCCCGCTGAACAACGGGATTACCGTCCAGTCTGAATGTCCGATCGGTCTGATCGGTGACGACATCAACGCGACTTCCAAAGTCTACGCGAAGAAAACGGGTAAAACAATTGTTCCGGTCAACTGTGAAGGTTTCCGCGGTGTTTCTCAGTCCCTGGGTCACCACATCGCGAACGACACGGTTCGTGACTACGTCTTCGACGGTAAAGTCGACACCCTGGGTGAAGCGATCGAGCCGACAGAATACGACGTTGCCATCATCGGCGACTACAACATCGGCGGTGACGCATGGTCAAGCCGTATCCTTCTCGAAGAGATGGGTCTGCGTGTTGTTGCTCAGTGGTCCGGTGACGCGACTCTGAAAGAGATGGCAGCCACACCGAAAGTGAAGCTGAACCTGCTGCACTGCTACCGTTCCATGAACTACATCTCCCGCCACATGGAGAAAGAGTTCGGGATTCCCTGGGTAGAGTACAACTTCTTCGGCCCGACACAGACGATCAAGTCTCTGCGCAAAATCGCCGCGTTCTTCGACGAGAGCATCCAGGCGAAATGTGAAGAGGTCATCGCGAAGTACCAGCCGATGATCGACGCAGTCGTCAACAAATACCGCCCGCGCCTCGAAGGCAAGCAGGTCATGCTGTTCGTCGGTGGTCTCCGCCCGCGCCACGTTATCGGTGCCTACGAAGACCTCGGTATGGAAGTTATCGGTACGGGTTACGAATTCGCACACGACGACGACTACAAACGTACCAAAGACGAGATCTTCCGTTCCACGGTGATCTACGACGACGTCAACGAATACGAGCTTGAAGCATTCGTCAAGAAACTTCAGCCGGACCTCGTTGCTTCAGGTATCAAAGAGAAATACGTGTTCCAGAAAATGGGTCTGCCGTACCGCCAGATGCACTCTTGGGACTACAGCGGTCCGTACCACGGGTATGACGGTTTCGCGATTTTTGCCAAAGACATGGATCTTGCGATCAACTCTCCGGTCTGGGGCCACTCTAAAGCGCCGTGGGAGAGCGAGGCGTAAGCCCCGCTTCTCTGAGAAAAAGAAGGAGATAACATGCAAGAAGTAGAAAAAATTGTCAACGGTAAAGATCTCTTCCAGAGACCGGAATACCAAGAAGTACTGAGAAACAAGAAGCAGTTCGAAGGCGGCATGGGTGCGATCAACCCTGAGAAAGTCAAAGAAGTCGCAGAGTGGACAAAAACGTGGGAATACCGCGAGAAAAACCTTGCCCGCGAAGCGATCACCGTTAACCCGGCAAAAGCGTGTCAGCCCCTCGGCGCCGTTATGGTTGCCCTCGGTTTCGAAAACACGATGCCGTACGTTCACGGTTCCCACGGTTGTGTCGCTTACTTCCGTTCTTACTTTACACGTCACTTCAAAGAGCCGACACCGTGTGTTTCCGACTCTATGACAGAAGACGCGGCGGTATTCGGCGGCCTGGTCAACATGAAAGACGGCCTCAAAAACTGTGCGGCCCTCTACAAGCCTGAAATGATCGCGGTTTCCACGACATGTATGGCCGAAGTTATCGGTGACGACCTCTACGCGTTCGCAGTTGCAGCGAAAGAGGAAGACGGCGGCGAGCACCTGCCCGAAGAGTTCCCGATCACGTACGCACACACACCGTCATTCGTCGGCAGCCACATTACAGGCTACGACAACATGATGCACGGTATCATGAGCCAGCTGACAGAAGGTCAGAAAGGCGAGAAAAAAGAGCGCATCAACATCATCCCGGGCTTCGAGACGTACATCGGTTCACTCCGTTCCGTCAAGAGCATCGTCGAGTCTTTCGACTGCAACTACCTGATGCTGGGCGACCACTCTGACCAGTGGGACATGCCGGCTGGCGAGTACAGCATGTTTGCCGGCGGTACGCCGATCGCTGACGCGAAAGATTGTATCAACTCCAGCGCGACGATCTCTCTGCAGAAGTACGCGACTGTCAAAACCATGAAAATGGTTCAGAAGCGCTGGAAACACGCGGGCGGCTTTAGCAACCCGATCGGTCTGAAAGGTACTGACGAGTTCGTTATGAAACTTGCAGAACTGACTGGCAAAGAGGTTCCGGCTAAACTGAAAGTAGAGCGCGGCAGACTGGTTGACGCAATGCAGGACTCCTACCCGTACATGCACGGCAAGAAGTTCGCAATCTGGGGTGACCCTGACTTCCTCGTAGGTGTCGTTTCATTCCTGCTCGAAATGGGTGCTGAGCCGACTCACGTCCTCTGTCACAACGCGCCGAAAGGCTGGGAAGATGAGATGAGAGCGATGCTCGATACGTCTCCGGCTGCTGAAAGCTGCCACGTATGGGCAGGCAAAGACCTCTGGCATATGCGTTCACTGCTCTTCACCGAGCCGGTCGACTTCATGATCGGTAACTCTTACGGTAAAGAGCTGATGCGCGACACGGGCACGCCGCTGATCTACATCGGCTTCCCGATCTTCGACCGCCACCACCTGCACCGCTACTCCATCAGCGGTTACGACGGTGCGCTGAACCTGCTGACCTGGATCACCAACAAGGTCCTCGACCAGCTGGACGAAGAGACCAAGGGTATCGCGTCGACAGACTACTTCTTCGACCTTATCCGCTAATCTCTACCCGGTGGCCCTCGGGCCGCCATCCGTTCTCTCTCAACCGCCCGAAAGGGCAATCACAGATTCGTTACAACTTCATAATCCTTACAAAGGCTTCCCCTTGGGGGAGTTTTTTTCTCCTCTTTACGTTTATAGAACGGGTTTGATATCGGGGAAGTGCCCGACCATGGCCTCGTAGGTCGTCTGGTTCTTCAGCGCTTCGACGACGACGTCAAGGGGTTCGGTCAGTATCCCCGGCACTTCCGTTTCGCCCGGTTGCAGCGCGAAGGCGAGTCTCTCGACGGGCGGGTCGAACTGCGCATCGACACCCTCTTTGTTGCCGCGGGCGTCGACCCGATACCAGCCGTACTCTTTGAGATAGACGGCGTTGAGCCCGTGGAGGCAGAATCGCTCCGTCTCATACTCCGAACAGCTCAGCCGCTGGTAGCAGAAGCCCGCCGGGATGCCGTTGGCCCGGAGCAGGGCGGCAAGCAGGTGGCTCTTGGCGTAGCACCACCCCGTGCCCTGTTTCAGCACGTCGCTGGCCCTGCAGGTCGTGACGGGGTCTTTGTGGTCGCCGCTGTGGCGGATCTCGTCGCGGACATACTCAAAGCAGTTGCGGGCGATCTCCACATCGGTCGCACACCCCTGCGCCAGTTCCGCCGCCAATGCGCTGACGGCGGGGTCGGTAAAGTCGATGATGGGGGTTTCGGCGAGGTAAGATTGCATGGTGGTGTTCATGTTCATTTCCTATACTTTTCAGAAGAAAACCTGTGCTACAAATCCGACAATCCCAAGCAGTATGAAAAAATAACCGAAAAACGGCAAATACTTTTCATAATACCTGTAGAATGGATCGCTGCCTATCTGTTTCTTCGTCAGTTCCATCGCTTTTTCATAATCGTCCTGGAGCAAGAGCCTGTCGATCCGGTCGGCTTTGATGGCATATATGCCAAGCGTGATAATGGCGATCGTGGAAATTTTCCCAAATACCTCTTTCACACATGCCGCTTTCAGCTCCGATCCAATGATTAGACTGTAGGCAATGTAAATAAATAACAATATAAAAGTCGGACCGAAAATAAAGAATCCGATTTTCATATTTGCTTTGCGGTATATTTTTCTATTCTCACTGTTTTTCTGCAACTCTTTAGCGAAGTTTTCGGATTCGTTTGCTGCTTTTTGCAGCGACTCCGGATAAAAGCGTCGCAGAAATTTGAGCAACGGATACAGAGCCATGCTGAATAAGAGTAAAGCTATAAATTCAGGTTGGCTATAAAGCCATAGCAGGTCATCCCAGGTTCGCATTATGGTTCTTCTCCTGTTTCTTCCTGGCGTTAAAATGTCTCAGAATAACCGCAATAGGCGCTTTTGCCCTGTCAGCGTTTTACTCATAGCTGGTTACAAATTGATTAAATGCATCAAGTGACGCCTTGTACCCGGATTCGGTTCTGGAGCTCAGAACAAATACGAGATAGTATTCGTTGTTGTCACCGTCCACTTCTTCAGAATAAGCTATCTGCTCCCAATTGCCTTTACCGCTCGGCTTGAATTGATACGAGATAAAGCTTCTCCCCTTTTTGTCTTTCAGAGTTTCCGACCGAGTGATGGATAGTGACGGGTCATGGCTGAGAAAATCGGCTTTGTCGTTTGCGATAAACGCATCAAGGGTTTTCGCATCCGGCTGCTCAGGCTTATAGACCGCTCTAGCATAAATGACCGCTTCGGCATTGGCGAAAGAGAAGCCGGCCGGTGCCTGCGTATTCATCCGATAGTGGTAACTGTGCGGAATGTCCTGCTCCCATCCCGGTACTGCTTTGAGCTTTGGCCACCAGTAAAAGCATATCTTTCCAGACTCGTTGCAAACTTTTGCTTCTCGATAAATCTCAGCCTCGGCACTTAGTGAAAAAAGAATACTGAAAATCATGATGGTGTTGTTCATTATCTGCCTTAACGTTTAAAAAGAGCAATCAAAAAGCCGCCAGCGGGTTTTTGATTGGTCTCCACTGATTTGTTTAGTGTTTCTATTGGCATATATTCTCCTTATCCAGGATGAGATAGACCATATTGACCAGATACACAAAAAATAGATAAATGAGAAGATGGCACCTGTGATTGGAGCAAAATTTCTTCCCGTATCGTTGGTGACGCGATCCATTGCGATTTCTTGTTCAGGAGTAATTTCGTCACCAGAAAAGGAACCATCTCCATTCAAATCGAATGCAGCTAACTCAGCATCAAGCTTGTGGTTTGTGTATACGATAATGCCTATAATAGTGATATAAACTAACGCAGCAGATATTGCCGAAACCGAAGTCTTGCCTAACTTGTTTGATAGGAATAAACGGTTTGCGCTTAACACTCCAAAAGGAATGAGTAAAAATATTATGCTCATAATCAAACTCATCGCTATTTCTTTACTCCATACATATATAACGTTTAAATTGATCAATCAAAAACCCGCGGGCACTTATTGATTGGTCTCCTTTGATTTGTTAGACATTTTCGAATATCCATTTCTTTTCATCTTTAGAGATTTTTTTACAACCTTTTAATGTCCTGGTGATTTTCAAAAAGTAAATTGATATGGTAATAAAGTAAAGAACTACGGTAATGGTTGCCATCAAACCTTTTACTTCATCTTGGTCATCAGTTGAAAATGATATTCCTATTCCCACAATAAGAGCAGCGATTATAATTGGTAAAAGAACTGGAGGCTTATATGATACAAAAAAGTGTTTATAACCTTCAAGGTCGATGAGTTTTTCTTTTGTTTCTTGGTCATCTATAATATATCCATTTCCAAATTTGCCCCACTGAAAATAGACGTCATTTTTGTCTCTGTCTTTTTTAAAGATGTTTGTAGGGACAAAATTATCGTATTTGCCATTTCCCTTAAACAATATTAATTCCTTTAGTGTCTAACGTTTAAAATGAGCAATCAAAAAGCCGCTAGTGGGTTTTTGAGTGGACTCCCCTGATTTGTTAATAGTGACATGTTCCGGCTCCGATATCATGAAGCGAAGCGTTCAAAAACAAATTCAGATTCCTTTTCTCTTTATCACTTAACTTATTATATAGATCGTCGTACATACATGGGTAATTTTTAT
>QKCD01000074.1 GCA_003245815.1 Sulfuricurvum sp. | reverse complement strand
GGAGTTCCGATGCAACGTGTTATAGCACTGATTGTGACGTGCGGCCTTCTTTCGCTCTTCGCGGGGAGCTATACGCCGGACCTCGCCCATTCGCAGGTCGGTTTTTCCGTCAAGCATATGATGGTCAGCAAGGTACCGGGTAAGTTCGATCGTTATGAAGGGACGGTGGAGTTCGACGAAAAAGCGATGCGGTTTACGAATCTGGCAGCCACGATCGATGCTGCTTCCATCAACACCGATAACGAGCGGCGCGACAACCACCTGCGAAGCGCCGATTTCTTCGATGTTGCCAACCATCCGAACATCACCTTCGAGATGACCGGCTATCGGGGAGATGCCGAAGGGGGCACGATGGAGGGCAGGCTGACGATCCGCGGGGTGACGAAACCGGTCATGCTGGATGTCGAGATCGGGGGGCTCGTTACCGACCCCTGGGGAAACCGGCGGCTTGGGTTCTCCCTCGGCGGCAAGGTCAACCGACAGGATTTCGGGCTCGCCTGGAACAAACTTCTGGAGACCGGGGGAGTCGTTGTGGGTGACAGCGTCAAACTGATCATCGATATCGAGGCCATCGGGAAGCAGGCCCCGTAGTTCAGGGGCGTTCGGAACTCTTTTCGGTGCCGGGCGTCAGCTCGAGATAGCGCATTATCGTTGCCGGGTAGGTATCGGTGATGATAATGACCCCCTTTTCGAAGGCCGTGATACCTTCCCAGTTGTAGGAGGGCCCTCTGCGGTTGATTTCCAGGGTCCGCCCGGTAGGGTGGATCCCCCGTCGTCCCACTTCGAGTTCCAGCAACTGCGCAAAATTCTCCCGTTGCTGCACCTGCAGCTTTTTCCGGTCGCCGGTCCAGAAAGTATTGAGTGCCCAAGCCCTGCCGCCTTCGAGTGCGGTCAGGTCGGTGACGCGGAAGGGGATGGCTGCGATCGGAATTTTTGTGACCGTCGCAAGGTCACGGCTGACGGCATAGGCAAAGGGGGTCTTGGCGATACCGTTGGCCTCGTAGAGAACGTAAACCGCCTCCGGGCCGAGGGTCAACGCTTCGAAGGCGTAGTTGGAAACATCTTCGGGCAGGGGGAGCGGGAGGCATGTTTCGGCAACGATCCCGGAGCTGTCGGCCCTGCCAGTCACCAGGTAGCCGCGCATGCCGCCGAAAAGGAGGCGTCCCTCGACCAGGGCGTAGAACCGGTCCCCCTCAAAGGCGATCGCTTCATACCCCTCGTAACCGGCGAGTTGATGGCGGATCTTCGCGTCGTCGAAGGGGAGCGTGCGGGGGTGCAGGAGGCGGGGAGCACGAAGGGCCTGATGCAGATCAGCGCGTTCGAGAACGGGAAGCGAATCCTTGGGATACTGGGGCAGCAGGACGAGCTGACCACGGTGCCAGGCGAGACCGGAGTATTCGAGGCCGGTATCGTTATAGGGAGGGGCCAGCCGCAGTTCCTGGGCGGGTAGGAACCCGACGAGGAACAGGAGTACCGGAAGGAACCGCATCGGGACGTACGGGCTTAGAACGAAAATTTGAAACCGACGTAAGCCGAATCGTTGTAGTTCAGGTCGGTATCCTTGTGATCGGTCTCGATATTGCGGTAGCCGAAGGTGAGGGCACCGTTTTCGATCAGTTGCAGGTCGAGGTGGACACGGTACTCGCGGTACTGTTTCGCGCTGTTGAACGCGAGAGGTTCCGGGGCGTAGTAGAAGGCCGCGCCGACAGTGACGGGGAGGGCTTCGACGGGATGAAAACGGTAGGAGGCTTCAAGACCGAGGGGGAGGGCAAGGTAGGTTTCGGACGCGATTTCCGTATAGTCGAGTTTCACTCCCATCCCGAAACTGAAACCGCCAAAGCTCTGACTGGCGTGCTGCAGCAGGAAACTCAGTTCGGCCAGGATATCAGGGTCGGGCAGGTCGCTGTGCTTTTTGTCGCCGGAGAGGATACGCAGACCGACAAAGTAGGCGGAGGGCTCGACGGCATAGTTGTACTGTCCCACGTCAAAAAGGAGTGCCGCTTCGACATCCTTGTCGTTGATATTGAGTTCGGCGTTGTGCATGGCAAAGGCGGATAGGCTGCAAAGAGTGAGGATAAGGCTTTTTCGTAACATGATGGACGCTCTGGTATTGTTGGAATTGATTATGGGAAGGGCAAGCAAGTTTGATACCAATACTCACATTTTTCCCCGTATTATCCTTCTGTAAAACAAAAAATACTAATTTAACACTACTGTAACAGAAATTATTTAAACTCCTGTCATCACAAAACACAAGGAATTTATCACAAATGAAAGAAAGCAGACGCAATTTTTTGGCAAATATGACGAAGGCGGCCGGGGCACTTTTAGCCGCAGGTGCAGCAGGTGGAACGGCACTGCATGCGAAAGGTACGACGACAGCATCGGCAGCCTTGACGGAAGAACAGAAGGACGATCTCTTCTTTGTCTTCCAGGAGGAGAAGGTCGCCCGGGACGTCTATATCACGCTGGGTGAACAGTACCCGCAGGAGAGTACCTTCGCGATGATTCAACAGTCCGAACAGCGCCATATCGAGGCGGCGGGCGCACTTTGCGAGAGTTACGGTGTCGACACCTCCTATGTCAACCTCGATCTTGTGGGCCATTTCGAACTGCCGACCATGCAGGAACTCTATGACGCCTGTGTAGAGCAGGGGATGCTCTCGAAGCTCGACGCCCTGAAGGTTGGGGAGTTGATCGAGCTGACCGACATCGATGACCTGACGCGTATTATGAAGGGGATGCCGGCTGACGTTGTCAGCGTCTTCGAGAACCTGAAGGACGGCAGCATCAACCACCTCGACGCCTTCCGCCGTGCCATCGCCAGAACGGAAGGGTAACGCGATGCAGCCACAATCGCCCCTGCCGGAAGAGATCGCGGAGCACGAGCTGCTCCCCGAATCAATCGTCATGCGCTACTACGAGGCGATGGCTGCAGGGGACCTACAGCGCGTTAAGAGGCATATGCTGCCCTCTTCTTACCATATGACGCTGGAGGCCTACGGACTGCAAGTGGCGTTCAGGCAGCCGGGGTTCCGGGCGCTGCTTGAACGCAGCGAAGCGGATGCTTCCGCCCTAGAGGAGGTCGAACGGATCCTCGCGGAAGCGTTGCGCCAAAAAAAGCGCCATCCCCGGATTGTCTGGCTGGAAACGGAAGTGACGGGCAGTGACCGTCGGACCGTCCACTACAAGGAGGACGGCAAAACGAAAAAACTCTATTTTTCCCGGACCGACCGGGGATGGAAGATCGATTATAAGGCCGGTCGCCGGCGTTAAGGCCTATTTCCCACAGTTTCATTCATTTCTCTGCTGCGGGCCCCGTTATTATCTCCGAGGGGCCGAGCATCCTTACCGCCGGTGCGACCGCAACAACGCTTTTTTCCGCTGCTCCCACATATCTTCCGGATCCTCTCTCGCCCACGCCTCCATCGTCCGGCGCTCCTGCTTCGAGAGGGGGATGCCGTATTTTTCGCTCATATAGAACCAGATACGGGCGATGTCGCCGCGGATCTCCGGCCGGACCATCGCCCGGCGTGCCTTGAAATCCACCTGGAAGCGGCATTCGCCGTACTGTTCCGGCATGGGGTCAAAGGGGCTGTAGCGGTAGTTGGAACGGTCGCCGTTGAGTTCTCCGATCGCGGGGACGAGGTTCATCATGTCCGCCTCCATCTCCCGGAAGGTTGCGGAGACCTCGCGGCAGTGTTTGCGTCCCCCCTCCTTCCAGCAGGGAAGGTGGCGCCCGAAGTTCTCGGCGGGCATGACGTGCTCCCACTCAACGCGTCTGGCACGCTGGTTATCCTTCCCCTTTTTCGTTTTCGGGTTGCGGGGCAGGTAGCCGCAACTGTCGCGATCGATCATGTTCCCCTTGTTTTCGTAGGAGTAGCTGCAGTCGCAGTAGAAGGTACGCTGGTGCTCTTCATAGACGGTTTTGAGCAGCCGTTTGGAAGCGGTGAAGGAGGTATCGGCACCCCAGAGCAGCACGGCGGGGAGAAGGGTCAGTAGAAGCATCGGGTTCATATTATAGGGATTGCTTTTTTATGGATTGGCACTGCGCGTTGCTAGGGCAGAGTCTCAATAAACGAAGGAATGAAATATTTTGCTTGGAGCGTTATTCTGTTTGCCGGAAATGTTTTGGGAAAAGGTGGTGAAAGGGGTTCGTGGTGGCCAATCGCGGAATCGAACCACGGACACAGGGATTTTCAATCCCTTGCTCTACCGACTGAGCTAATTGGCCATTCTCTTAAGAGGCCGAAATTATAACGGGAGCCACTTTAATTTCAGCTTAATTCTGCCACGAGAGATTTGAACCGATTGCCGCGCTCCGCGTAGGAGGTGAACTGGTCGAGGCTGGCGGCCGCCGGGGAGAGGAGGGCGACCTCCCCCTCGGCATGCACGGCGGCGATCGCCGCAACGGCGGTATCGAGCTGGCTGCAGGGGGTATGGGCGATGCCGTAGCGCTCGGCGCAGGCGATCAGGCGCGCTTCGTTGCTGCCGATCGTGAAGATGTCGACGTCGTAGCGCTGCAGTGCCTCGAAGAGGGGCTCGAGGGCGACCCCTTTGTCATCGCCGCCGAGGATCAGGTGGATACGGTGACCCTTGTAGGCTTCAAGTGCCGCAAAAGTGGCATCAATGTTGGTCGCCTTGGTGTCGTTGACCCAGAGGCGTCCGCGGGCATCGCGGCACTCCTCCTGGCGGTGCGGATCGAGGACAAAGGCGTTGATACGGTCGTAGTCGCGCCGGTCGTAGAGGATCGCGTCCACCGCCATTGCGATGACGGCGTCGAGCAGAAACCCGCCTTTGAAGCGGATTTGGGCGGTGTCGATGCCGAGGCTCTCCGCCAGGTCCTTGGCGGTGTCGTAGCCGATCAGGTGGGCTGCCGTCTCGATTTTCGGCAGCAATGCGCGGGGCACGATGGCAATCTCGCCTTCGCGCATTCGGCGGATCGGGTCGAGCTTCGCGTCGGTGTAGGCCTCCATGCTGCCGTGCCAGCTGAGGTGATCGGGCGAGATCGGCAGCAGCGCGTAGAGGTTCGGGGCGGCGCGGCGGGTGTAGTGGAGGGTGAAGGAGCTCGTCTCCAGCACCCAGACCGGAGCTTCGGGGTCCAGCGCCGCCAGGGGGGTGCCGATGTTGCCGCCGGAGCGGGCCCCTTTGTCGGCAAGTAGATGGGTGACCATCTGGGTCGTCGTCGTCTTGCCGTTGGTGCCGCTGATCCAGACCGTATAGGGCATGGTTTCGGCGAAGAAGTCGTATTCGCTCAGCAGGTGCTGTGCCGCTTTCACCAACGGGTGTTTGGGCGGCATCCCCGGCGACGGGATCTCCAGCACGGAGTGACGGGGGTCGAACTCTGAAGGGGGCTTGAGGCGGTTCCCGGCATCGTCGGTGAAGGGCTTGGTCACCTTGTCGTCGTAGATGGTGCAGGGGCCGATGGCGGTGGCGAGGGCTTTGGTTGTGATGCCGTAGCCGAAGAGGGAGACGCGGTAGCGGTTTTCGGGCAGCAGCATCAGCGGATCTTCAGCGTAATCAGTGCGAGCAGGTTCGAGAGCATGGCGATGATCCAGAAACGGACGATGATCTTGTTCTCCGCCCACTGTTTCATCTCGAAGTGGTGATGGATGGGGGCCATCAGGAAGACCCGTTTGTTGCGCAGCTTGTAGCTGCCGACCTGCAGAATCACCGAGACGGTCTCGATGACAAAGATGGCACCGATGAGGATCAGCAGGATCTCGCTTTTGCAGATGATCCCCATGTAGCCGATGAAGGCGCCGAGTGTCAGAGAACCGCTGTCGCCCATGAAGACTTCGGCGGGATGGCAGTTGAACCAGAGAAAGCCGGCCAGGGAGCCGATCAGGGCGCTGGCAATGATAGTCACCTCGCCGATGGGGATGTTCGGAAGCAGGAGGTAGCTGCTCAGCACCGCGTGGCCGGTAACGTAGACGATGATCCCCAGGGAGGTCAGCGCGGCGATGGAGGGAACGGTCGCCAGGCCGTCAAGGCCGTCGGTGAGGTTGACGGCGTTGGAAACGCCCACGAGGATGAAGCTCCAGAAGAGGATGGCGAAGGGTCCCATGTCGAAGAGCGGGTTCTTCAGGAAGGGGACGTAGAGCTGGGTGTTGAAGTCGCCGCAGAGGTAGAGGCAGACGGAGACAAGCAGGGCACTGGAGCTCTGCATCAGGAACTTGGCACGGGGGCTCAGGCCGGCGAGGTTCTCCTGGCGGCGAATCTTCGCCCAGTCGTCCTTGAAGCCGATCAGGGCGAAGAGGATCAGGGTCATCAGGGCGCCGATCACGTAATAGTTGTCGAGTTTGACGGTGAGAACGGTGGCAAGGAGGGTCGCGCCGATGAAGACGATCCCGCCCATGGTTGGGGTCTTTGCCTTCACCTGGTGGGCTTCTGGTGCCCACGCGTTGATGGGCTGGACGCTGCTGGAACGCTGCGCCCAGCGGATGAATTTCGGCATCAGCCACAGCGTCAGCAGCAGGGCGATGAAAAAGGCGAAACCGGCGCGAACCGTGATGTACTGGAAAAGATTGATGTGAAAATATTCAAAAAAAAGATGGAGCATCGGAGGGGCACCCTTGGCCTAAGTGATTTTGTTTATTCATATAAAAGCGACATTCTAATATAATCGCTATCATATTTTGTTTAAGGCACCATCCGATTTTCAAGGGTCGGTGGAGGCTCCGAAAACAGCTGAAAGAAAGGATTGCGTTTGTCAAAAAAAACGATTCTGGTGATCACTGACGGTATCGGATACTCGGAAAAGACCGAGTACAACGCCTTCTATCATGCGAAGAAGCCGGCCTACGATCGGCTTTTCCGTGAAGTGCCCCATGCGCTGATCGACACCTTCGGCCTGAGCGTGGGACTTCCCGAAGGCCAGATGGGGAACTCCGAAGTCGGCCACATGACGATCGGAAGCGGACGTATCCTCTACCAGGACCTGGTCAAGATCTCCCTGGCGCTTCAGGAGAACACGCTTCGGGAGAACCGGGTTTTCAAGGACCTGCTCAGCACGAGCAAGCGGCTGCACCTGATCGGCCTGATGAGCGACGGCGGCGTCCATTCGCACATCGACCATATGATCGGCCTCGCCGAAATCGCGGCGGAAGCGGGCAAAGAGGTGATGCTGCACCTGATCACCGACGGCCGGGACGTCTCGCCGACGTCGGCGAAACTCTACCTCCAGCAGGTGCAGGCGCATCTTTCGCTCCGCATTCGGATCGCGACGGTGGGGGGACGTTTTTACACAATGGACCGCGACAACCGCTGGGACCGGGTGAAAAAGGGGTACGACGCGATCGTCAATGCCCTTCCGAAGACCGACAACACCCCCAGCGACTACATCGAAAACTCCTACGCCAAGGATGAGACGGACGAGTTCATCGTGCCCGCCGCCTTCGAGGGGTATGACGGGCTCCAGCGCGGCGACGCGGTGCTGACTTTCAACTTCCGCAGCGACCGGATGCGGGAGATCGTCGCGGCGATCGGAAGCCCCGATTTCGACGGTTTTGAACGCGAACAGGTACCGGTGCACATGGCGACGATCACCGAGTATGACAAGAGCTTCACCTACCCGGTGCTCTTCCCCAAGGAGAGCCCGACGAACACCCTCTCCGAAGTGATCAGCAGGGCGGGACTGCGCCAACTCCATACGGCCGAGACGGAGAAGTACGCCCACGTCACCTTCTTCCTCAACGGAGGAATCGACGAGCCCTACGAGAACGAGACGCGGGTCTTGATTCCGAGCCCCGACGTCAAGACTTACGACATGAAGCCGGAGATGAGCGCCCCCGCAGTGGGCGACGCCGTGCTCAAGGCGATGGAAGAGGCGTACGACTTTATCGTCGTCAACTTCGCCAACGGCGACATGGTCGGTCATACGGGGGTTTACGAGGCGGGCATCAAGGCGGTCGAGGCCGTCGACCATGAGCTCGGCCGTATCGTCGAATCGGCCCGGGAAAACGGCTATTCGCTTGTCCTGACCTCCGACCACGGCAACTGCGAAGAGATGCGCGATGCCAGCGGGAACATCCTCACGAACCACACCGTCGGCAAGGTGTGGTGCTTCGTCATGGCCGATGGGGTCGCGAAGGTGCAGTCGGGCGGCCTGAACAACATCGCGCCGACGGTGCTCAAACTGATGGATCTGCCGATCCCTTCCGAGATGGATCACGCCCTGATCTGACCCCCGGGCATGCCGGGGGCTTCGGCCCTATTACCCCTCCCGACTCCTCTTCGCATCCCCGGTAGTGCAGGATGCTCTAATAGCAGACGTGCTATCATTCCGCAACGATTTTATTTTTAGGAACGCATATGAGATTCAGCGGAAAAAATGTTCTGGTGACAGGTTCAAGCCGCGGCATCGGCGCCGAAGTGGCGAAGGTGCTGGCGGGTTACGGTCTGAAGGTGTGGGTCAACTACCGCAGCGGCGCGGAAGCGGCGGAAGCGGTCAAGGCGGCGATCGTTGCCGCGGGCGGCGAGGCCGAAGTGATCGGTTTTGACGTCAGCGACGAAGCAGCCTTCACCGACGCGATGAAAAACATCGTGACGGCCGACGGGCAGCTGGACTACCTGGTGAACAATGCCGGCATCACGAACGACAAGCTGGCGCTCCGGATGAAGACGGAGGAGTTCCTCTCCGTCATCAACGCAAACCTCACATCGGCCTTCGTCGGCTGCCGCGAGGCGATGAAGGTGATGCGCAAGAAGAAGTTCGGTTCCGTCGTCAATATCGCTTCCATCGTCGGGGAAACGGGCAACGCCGGCCAGACGAACTACTCCGCCTCCAAGGGCGGACTCATCGCGATGACGAAGAGCTTTGCCATCGAAGCGGCTTCCAGCGGGATCCGTTACAACAGCATCACGCCGGGCTTCATCGCGACGGACATGACGGACGAGCTGAGCGACGAGATCAAGAGCGCTTTTACGTCGAAGATCCCGATGGGCCGTTTCGGCGAAGCGAAAGAGGTCGCAGAGGCGGTCGCCTTCCTGCTGAGCGACCAATCCAGCTACATCACCGGCGAGACGCTGAAAGTCAACGGCGGCATGAATATGGCGTAACACCGCCGGGCCATCTCCTTTTGCACCGGTTTACGCCGCTTCGGCAGGGGACGCCGGAGGGGGTTCCGGAGCTGTTCCCAAAAGGCCCTGGAACCCACTGAAATGCGGGTTTTTAGGGCTTCATCCCCCTTCTGAAAGAATCCCGGCAACAATTTTTTTAAGCTAAGTGTGATATAATTTGCCGATTTTATTCTTGTAACAGGAGCTGTAATGGCACTTTTGGATGACATTAAAGAGGTTGTAGTAGAGCAGTTGAGCGTTAGCGCTGATGAGGTCAAAGAGGATGCGAAATTCGTAGAAGATCTTGGCGCTGATAGCCTTGACGTTGTAGAGCTTGTCATGGCTCTTGAAGAGAAATTCGATATCGAAATTCCCGACGACGAAGCTGAAAAAATCCAGACTGTCAAAGACGTTGTCGATTACATCGAAGCGAACAAGTAACCAGCCATCTTGTTGCAGTGTGAGGCTTCGGCCTCGCAGCATGCAGCGGAGTGCTTTGAATGATTTGCTTTATCGCGTATAAAGTGCATCATTCAGAACATTGCTAAGCAGGAGAATGTGTGAGACGAATTGTTGTAACCGGTATGGGAATGATCAACGCATTGGGCCATGACAAAGAGAGCTCTTTCAAAGCTATCTGTAACGGTGAATGCGGGATCGACCAGATCACCCTTTTCGACACGGAAGGTTTCAGCGTTACGATTGCTGGGGAGGTCAAGGATTTCGACCCGACAACCGTGATGGACGCCAAAGAGGTAAAAAAAGCGGACCGCTTTATCCAGCTTGGCCTGAAAGCAGCCCAGGAAGCGATGGCGGATGCCAACTTCGGTGAAGGGATCGACAAAGAGCGCTTCGGCATCAGCGCCGCCTCCGGCATCGGCGGTCTCCCGGCTATCGAAAGAAACTCCATCGTGCTCGCCGAACGCGGACCGCGCCGGATTTCTCCCTTCTTCATCCCTTCGGCGCTGGTTAACATGCTCGGTGGATTCGTCTCCATCGAACACGGGCTCCAGGGGCCGAACCTCTCTGCGGTCACGGCCTGTGCGGCGGGTACGCACTCTATTTCCGAAGCGGCCAAAACGATCATCTGCAACGGTGCGGACCGTATGCTCGTCGTCGCGGCGGAATCGGCGGTCACAGGCGTCGGCATCGGCGGTTTCGCCTCGATGAAAGCCCTCTCCACCCGTAACGACGACCCGAAACACTCCTCTCGTCCCTTCGACGCGGAGCGCGACGGTTTCGTCATGGGCGAAGGCGCCGCGGCGCTTGTCCTCGAGGAGTACGAGAGTGCCGTCGCCCGCGGCGCACGGATCTACGCCGAACTGATCGGCTTCGGCGAAAGCGGCGACGCAAGCCACATCACCTCCCCGAACATGAGCGGACCGCTGCGTGCAATGAAAGCGGCACTCGCCATGGCAGGCCACCCGAAAGTGGACTACATCAATGCCCACGGTACGAGTACGCCGGCCAACGACAAGAACGAAACGGCGGCAATCAAAGAAGCCTTCGGCGGCAAAGAGAACTGTCCGGTCGTCAGCTCCACCAAGGGTCAGACGGGCCACTGCCTCGGCGCGGCCGGCGGCATCGAAGCGGTCATCGGTATCATGGCGATGCGCGACGGCATCATCCCGCCGACGATCAACCATGTCACACCGGACCCCGACTGTGATCTTGACATCGTTCCCAATAGCGCACGCAAGGCGGAACTCAACATCATTATGAGCAACTCCTTCGGATTTGGCGGCACGAACGGTGCCGTCATCTTCAAAAAACTCTAAGCGTTATCTCTAAGGAGCACGAGTGGCAACGTATCTCGATTTCGAAAAAAAGATCAAGCAGATCCAAGAAGACATCATCGCTGCCGAAGTGCGTCATGACGAACACGCTGCAGAGATTCTGCAGCGCGATCTGGAGAAAGAGGTCGAGAAGACCTACAAGAACCTGACGCCCTACCAGGAACTCCAGCTGGCCCGCCACATGGACCGCCCCTACGCCCTGGATTACATCAACCTGCTGATGCGCGACAAATACGAGATCCACGGAGACCGCCACTTCCGCGACGATGCGGCGATCCTCTGCTACCTCGGTTACATCGGCGAAGAGCGGGTCATGGTGATCGGTGAGCAGAAAGGGCGCGGTACGAAGAACAAGATCAAGCGCAACTTCGGGATGCCGCACCCGGAAGGGTACCGCAAGGCGCTGCGCGCCGCCCAGCTTGCCGAAAAATTCGGCATCCCCGTACTGATGCTGATCGACACCCCGGGCGCCTACCCCGGCATCGGTGCTGAGGAGCGCAACCAGAGCGAGGCGATCGCCCGCAACCTCCTGGAACTCTCAAAACTGAACGTCCCGACGATTTCGATCGTCATCGGCGAGGGGGGCTCCGGCGGCGCTCTGGCCATCGGCGTAGCCGACAAGCTGGCAATGATGCGCTACTCGGTCTTCAGTGTCATCTCCCCGGAAGGGTGTTCCGCGATCCTCTGGAACGATCCGACCAAGGTGGAGTCGGCGACCAAGGCGCTCAAGATCACCAGCGAGGACCTCAAGCAGCTCGACCTGATCGACGATATCGTCGACGAACCGCTGATCGGTGCGCATCGCGACAAAGAGGGGGCAGCCAAGGCGATCGGCAGCTACTTCCTCGAGAGCCTCGAAGCGCTGCGGGCGATGTCATCCGAAGAGCGGATGGACAAACGCTACCGCCGCCTCACCGGCGTCGGCGCCTTTACCGAAGCGCCGCTGCGCTAACCCGACTTCGGGCCCCGCGCCCGAGACCCCCTCTCTCTTCCTTTCAACAGTTCGTAGTTCAGAAGATTACATTCACTCCGGATCGGAGTTTTGATCCACAGTCAAAGCCGGATCGAATTTCGGCCGTTTCAGCCGTTTGGCCTCTTTGGAAAACTGGATCAGCGCTTCGGCGGTACGGATGTTCTCCGGGACGAAACGGAGGGTCCGTTTGAAGAGTTTGGCCGTCGTGATGGCGTCGGAGAGGGCGCGGTGGTGTGTCGCGTCCTTGTAGAGCTCGAGCTGCTCGTTCAGGTAGGCAAGGCCGTAGCGGTAGGAGGAGATGGTACGCTCGGCGAGGTCGATCGTGCAGAGCCGGCGGTTCATCAGCGGCGCTTCCCCGATCCGCTCGAACATCGCCGAGATGAAGGAGTAGTCGAACTTGACGTCATGGGCGACGAAGATCGCCGTACCGAGGAAGGCGCGGAACTGCTGCAGGACCTCCTTCATGGACGGGGCCTCGCGGGTATCCGCGACGGAGATCCCGGTGATCTCGGAGATATGGGGGGAGATCTCGTCGCACTGCACGAGGCTTTCGTACTGGTCGATGATGGTATGGTTCTGGACTTTGACGGCGCCGATCTCGATGATCTGGTGCTTGCCGGGCTTGGAGCCGTTAGTCTCGATATCGACGATGCAGAAAAGCGCGTCGTCGGCGTCGGTCCCGGTCGTCTCGTAGCGGTAACGCCCCTCCGATTCGGTGAGGATCAGTCCCTGGGCATGGAGCAGTTCGAGGGTAAGGTCGAGGGGTTCGTTGAACTCCTGCTCGAGCTGGTAAGGGGTTACCCCCTCGCCGGAGAGTTGCTTGTGGGTTTTGTCGCTGAAGCGCTTCACGGGCGCGCCCGCATGACGAAACGGCGGACTTTTCCCGGGTCCTTGATCCCTTTTGAGGCCTCCACGCCGCTGCTGACGTCCGCGGCGTAGAAGCCGTAGGGGAGCAGTTCGGCGACGTTGTCGGGGTCCAGCCCGCCGGCGAGGATGATCTTGGAACAGTCGACGCCGGCGAACCACTCGATGTTAAGGCGTTTGCCCGCGCCGCCGTAGGCTTCGCAGTAGGCGTCAACGAGCCGGTATTCATCGGCATAAAGGAGCACGTCTTCGGGTCTTCGGGCCCGGATGACGCGCAGGTAGGGCACCTCTAGGGCGTCGAAGAGCTCCGGGGGAGCGTCGAAATGGATCTGGGCGAGGGTGGCCCCCGCAACGCGGCACTGCGCGTTGATCGTGGCGGCCTCCTCGTTGACGAAGAGGGCGACCTTTTCGACGAAAGGGGGAAGTCTGCGGATGATCGCCGCGGCAGCCTCGGGGGCGATGTAGCGCGGCGACGGAGGGTAGAAGACGAAACCGAGGGCGTCGGCCCCGGCGCCGATGGCCGTCATTGCGTCGTCGTAGGAGGTGATGCCGCAGATCTTCGTGCGCACGTCAGACCTTGAGGCTCGCGATCGCCGCCTGGTAGCTCTCGTGCTTGAAGACGTAGCTGCCGGCGACGCAGACGTCGACGCCGGCAGCCTGCAGGGCTTCGATGTTCGCGTCACTGACGCCGCCGTCGACTTCGATAAGGCAGCCGGGGTTGATCCGGTCGCGCAGCGCCTTGAGGCGTTCGAGTTTCTCGTAGACGGGGATGAAGCTTTGGCCGCCGAAGCCGGGGTTGACGCTCATCACCAGCACCATGTCGAGGTCGCCGAGAAGGAACTCGATCGCTTCGGGCGGGGTGTGGGGGTTGAGGACAATCGCCGGCTTGATACCGTAGGAACGGATCTTCTGGATCAGGCGGTGGGGGTGCTTCTCCTCTTCGATATGGAAGGAGATGTACTCCGGGTTCAGCGGGGCGAAGAGTTCGACGAAGAAGGTGTTGTTCTCCACCATCAGGTGGATGTCCAACGGCTTGGTTGCTGCTTTGGCGATGGCGGAGACGACGACCGGCCCGATGGTGAGGTTGGGGACGAAGTGGCCGTCCATGACATCGACGTGGACCAGGTCACACCCGGCATCGCAGATCGCCTTGACGTCACGTTCGAGGTTGCCGAAATCGGCCGAAAGTACGCTGGGTGCTACAAGCATATGTACCTTTCTTTTTCCCCGAATTTTACCGCACCAATTACTAGATGCAGCTTATAGGAAGCAGTTCCGTATGCGGCGGGAAGCGCTTTGGGAATCCAGGCGAATATGATACCATTAAAGCTATCGGAAAATGTTAGCGAACGACGCGACAAGGGGGTGGTGTGTGTTCAAGATGAGCCGGGATAAACTGCAGGGGGCCCTGCGCGAGCTGGACCAGGCCCGCTACAATCACGAACGCTGGTACAAGGACCTGATCCGCACGATCGCCTGCGGCCTGCCCATCGACCGGCGCGACCTCGCCGAGGACTCTTACCGGCAGTGCCGTTTCGGCCAGTGGTACTACGCCATCTATGACGAGGAATTCGCCAAGAACAAAACCTTTGTCTCGATCGAGACGGAACATCGGAAAATGCACGACATGGCGGCGAAACTGCTGGGCAGCGTGATGCGTGAGGAGGCGATAGCGCCGACGGATTATGACAATTTTGCCAATGTCCTCGACCGTCTGCAGATCAACCTCGAAGCGCTGAAGCACGAGATCGAGGAGACGCTCTACAACCGTGACCCGTTGACGGGGGTCCATAACCGCGTCAGCATGCTGAGTGATCTGCGCAAGCTGCAGGAACTGGTGCAGCGCGACGTCCAGAAGAGTGCGATCTGCCTGATGGACCTGGATCACTTCAAGGAGATCAACGACCGCTACGGCCATCAGACCGGGGACAGGGTACTCGTCGCGGTGACGCGCTACATTATGGACCATATCCGCCCCTACGACAAGATCTACCGCTACGGGGGCGAGGAGTTTCTCATTGTCATGCCCAATACCGATACGGAGGTGGGAACGCAGATCGTCGAGCGCCTGCGCGACGGCCTCGGTACGCTGGCGGCGGTACATCACGGGCTGGAACCGCTGCAGATCACGGCGTCGTTCGGCCTGACGATGCTGGTTTCGGAGATCACGGTGGAAGAGGCAATCGACCGTGCCGACCGTGCGCTCTACGTCTCGAAAGGCAACGGACGGAACATGCTCAGCGTCTGGGAACGCTCCATGGAGCAGGCGCTCCCACGCTAGCGGGTCAGGAAGAAACTGAACTGGTCGTGCTGGAAGGCGAGGTCGACCTGGACGCCCCGCTTGTCGGCGACGACGCCAAAGAGGCTTTCCATCGTCCCGTAGGTCCGCGGCAGGGTGATATCGATGCGGATACTCTTTTCGGCCAGGATGGACTTGGCCTTGCCGCCGATGATATTGACGAATTCGGCGATCGCGTCGAGGACGGCCTCTTCGTCTTCCGCCGCTTCCCCGATCAGCAGTTCACACGCCTTCTTGGCGACCGCACGGGGGAAGACGAGGATGATCATGCCGTCGATGTCGCCGTAGAAGCCGATCGACGCGGCGATCTTCCCCTCCGCCTCCTCCACCGCCAGGCTCTTCACCTCTACTCCCCGCTTCTCGGGTTTGGCATTGGTCATCATGCCGACGACGCCGACGGTGGCGTCAATGAAGTCGGGCAGTTCGCTCACGAGGGATTTCGTCAGCGAACGGCTCTCTTTGATGGTCGTGGCGCTGCCGCCGCCGAGCTCGGCGAGGAGTTCCTTGTTGCCGAGGATCTCTTCGAGCGTGTTGAAAAAGAGGACGCCGGTATCCTCGAGATCGTTTTTGAAGCGCTCCGGTGTCTTTTCGAAGGTGAGACCGACAAAGCAGATCGTCGCGTTGTACTCGGCGGCGGCGGAGGCGAGGCGGGCAAAGAAGTTCATGGCGTGGATGTTCATCGAGACGACCTTCTGCGCGTCGAAGATGAAGAGCCGGAACCCCACGTTGAGAGAGTTGTTGTGGTAGGCGATGTTGAAGCTTTCGGTAATCTCCGCGTCGAGGTAGTTGCCGATAGTGTAGATGATGGCGTTGCCTCTGACCCGGGTGGCGACCTTTTGCCCGAAGAGGCCGAGGTAGGTGTCATCGACGATGGCGTCGTAGGCTTCGGGGTGCTGACGCTTCTCGAGGAACTCCGCCTTCGACTGGGCGATGATCGGGTTATGGCCGTAGTCGTAGAGTTCGATCGCCATCGTCGAACGCTGGGAGGGGTCGTCGTTGTAGACGAGGATGTTCAGGGGCGTCTCATGCTCCTTGGGGGTGAAGAGCTCGGCGATCTTCTGGCTCCGGAAGAGGGAGAAGTTCAGGTTCTCCCTGTAGAAGCGGGTGATCGCCTCGTACTTCTTGTGGTCGTAGTCGCAGAAGCCGACGGTGATATGTTTTTTGGAACGGAGCTTCAGCAGGATCTTGACGAAAGCGTCGAGGCCGTTGTGGTTGAAGAAGATCACCTTTTTCAGCGAGACGAGGAGCATATCGACGTTCAGGGACTCGGCGGCTTTGATATCCTCCGTCGTCAGGAGGGTCGGGGCGTTGTTGCCGTCGAGGAAACCCTGGGGAGCGAAGACGCCGATGCGGCGGGTGACGGTGGCTCTCATGCGATCCCCATCAGGGTGCTGAACCCGTCGTAGATCTCGGCGACGTAATCGACCTGGAAGTCGATGAAGTCGTTCAGCCCGGCATCGATGAAGAGCGGCTGGCTCAGGACATAAAAGAGGAGCAGGTGCATCCACTTGCCCAGGGTGTCGACGCCGCTGTCGGCGGCGGGTTTGACACCCGATGCGGCCCGGACGATCGCGATGATCGCTTCGGGCATCTCCCAGGTACGGCCGATCCGCTCGCAGAGGTCGAAGAGGTCCTGGCCGCAGAGACGTTGCAGGATCGTGTTGTAATCGATTGCCTTGGCGCCGCGCAGGAGTACCACCTCGTCGCGGTGGGTGTGGAAGAGGGCTTCACAGACGATGATACTTGCCGGCAGCAGGGTGATTGCGCTTTCAACTTCCTTGTCGTCGATTTTCAGGTGGACGAGGATCTCGTGCCAGCGGCGGCTGAGCTGGGCCTGCAGGTCGGCGTAGGAGGCGGCGTTGAGCCTAAACAGCGACCAGGTGGCGGGGCTCAGCAGGGAGAGCATATAGTTGTAGAGGGTCTGCTGGGCGCCGGAGACCCCGAGGATCCCGAAAATCTGGGAGAGATCGCTCACCTCGTTGCGGAAGCCGTAGATGGGGCGGTTGACCAGCTGCCTGAGGTAGCTTTTGAGGGCGGGGTCCGCTTCCGCCGTCTTGGCGGCCTTGACGAGGTCGCCCCCGTTGACATACTGCAGGGTCGTTTTCAGGACAACCGGGGCGGGGGGGATCTTGTCGATGAATTGCTGGATATCGTCTTGGGTCAGCACGTTGGCCTGTCCTGCTTGGTATTGGTCTGTACCCGCACATTGTAACGCGGCGGCGGTAAACACACCTTTAAACAGGGGCACGGAGCCTCCTGCTCGGGAACTGCAATGCGGGGCGGCACCTCCCTATTGATTCGGAGGCGACTTTTTGTGTATACTGCTTCCGAATTTCATCGGTTGTGGTGGATGGGCGGAGAAAAAAAATTTCCTCCCCTGGCTTAAGGTCATCTTTGGTTTCGCCTCGATATAATTCGCCACCAAAATCACGCAAGGAGCCTCGGATGGCAAGAAAATGTGCTATTAGCGGTAAAGGCCCGATGAGCGGAAATAACGTTTCCCACGCAAAAAACAGAACTAAGCGTCGCTTTCTGCCGAACCTTAGAACTGTTCGCGTTACGCTGGAAGACGGTACGACAAAGAAAATCAAAATTTCCGCCAAAGAGCTTCGCACCCTGAAGAAAGATTCATAACCGGTTTTACCAGGGTTATGGTTTGAATCTGCGCACGAAGATTCGAAACTTTCTCAAATGGGAGTCCGCTCCCAAACCCGAACCCCATCTATTGCCCAGTATCTACGGGCTTTTACACCCCTTCCGTTTACCCCTGATCCTGACCGTCATGATGATGCTGGTCGGTACTCTCGGCTACATCGTCATCGACGGTTTTACACTGATCGACGCCATCTACCAGACCGGTATCACCTTCACGACGGTCGGTTTCGGCGAGATCGGGGAGATCTCCGAAGCGGGGCGTATCTTCACCATCACCCTGATCATCGGCGGATTCGCAGTCTTCTCCAGTGCCATCGGTATCATGGTGAACGAACTCAACAGCGGCAATATCGCCAGGACGTTAAAGGAGCGCAGCATGTTGTATCGCATTGCGCGGCTGAAGAAACATTTCGTGGTTTGCTACCACAACCACTACACCATTGAGGTGACGGAGCAGCTCCGGCGCAACCACATCCCCTTCATTGTCATTGATCCGCGGGATGACCTCGAGGAGGTGGCCAAGCGTCACGGCTACCCCTACTATCTGCAGGCGGAGCCGCATACCGAGACGGCGATGCTCAAGGCGCACCTGAGTTCGGCGCAGGGGCTGATCACCCTCTCGGACTCCATCGCCGACAACATCGCCCTGATCGCCTCGGTGCGCCTCTTCGAGAAGGAGCACCACCTGCCGCGGGCCTATAACGTCATCAGCTCCGCCGAGAAGATGAGCGACGTGGAGAAACTCAAGAAGCTCGGGGCGAACACCGTCGTTTCGCCGACCAAGCTGACCGCCCAGCGCATCACGGCGATGGCGGCGCGCCCGGACATGGAGAACCTGCTCGAGGAGTTCCTCTACAAGAGCGACACCCCCCTGGACATGGAAGAGATCTACGTGCCCAAGTACAGCTGGCTGGTGCTCAAGAAGCTCAAAGAGACCCACCTGCGCCAGATTGCCAACGTTTCGGTGGTGGGGATGACGAAAAAGGACGGCAAGTTCGTCCCGATGCCCAAGGGCGACGTCCTCGTCACCAGCGAATCGAAACTGCTGGTGATCGGCACGCAGAAGGGGATCCAGATTACGAAAGAGATCGTTCGCAAACGCGAAAAACCTGAGGAGTTGAAATATGTATAAGATGGAACGTGTGGACGGGGGCGTCTGCGCTGCTAAGGGCTTTTACGCCAACGGTGTAAGCATCGGTCTGAAGCCGAATAACGGGAAGGATATGGCCTTCGTCCATTCCGATACCCTCTGCAGCGTCGCGTCGCTCTTTACGACCAACAAGATGACGGCGGCCCCGATCCGCCACTTCCGCGCCAAGGGAGAGTTTCAGACGAACTTCGTGCTGATCAACGCCAAGAACGCCAATGCGATGACGGGCAGCGCCGGCATCGCCGACATCGACGAGGTGCTCGAAGCGGCGTCGCAGAAGTTTCCGCAGATCGCCAACCCGGTCATGAGCTCCACCGGCGTCATCGGCGTGCGCCTCCCCAAGGCGAAGCTGATCGCGGGGCTGGAGCTTCTTGATCTCGGCGTGCGCGACGGCGACGCGGCCTCCCGGGCGATCATGACGACCGACACCTTTCCCAAGACGATCGCCTATGAGGTGACGCTGAACGACGGCAGCAGCTTCCGCATCGGCGCGATGGCGAAGGGGGCGGGGATGATCAACCCGGCAATGGCGACGATGCTCTGTTTCATCACGACCGACGCCGCCGTCGACGCGCCGACGATGCAGCTGATCCTCGACGAGACGGTGGCGACAACCTTCAACGCCGCCAGCGTCGACGGCGACACCTCCACCAACGACACGGTGCTGCTGCTGGCCAACGGCAAAAGCGGGGCCTTCGACCACGCGGCCTTCAAAGAAGCGCTGCACGGGATTATGCTCCACCTGGCGAAGCAGATGGTCAAGGACGGCGAGGGGGCGACGAAGCTCGTCACCTACCGCGTCACCGGCGCGGAGAACAACCGCGAAGCGGAGATCGCGGCCAAGGCACTGGCCGATTCGCTGCTGATGAAGACGGCCCTTTTCGGCGAGGACCCCAACTGGGGACGTGTCGCTTCGACGATCGGCGCGAGCGGGGTGCTCTGCAGCGAAGAGTACCTCACCATCTCCTTCGACGACGTCTGCGTCTACCGCAAGGGGGAGATTCTCTTTGACGTCGAAGCGGAGGCACTGGCAGCGGCGGTGATGCAGCTGCCGGAGTTCACCATCCACTGCGACCTCGGTCTGCAGGAGGGGAGCTTTACCGCCTACGGCTGCGACCTCGGCCACGAATACGTCAAGATCAACGCCGACTACCGCACCTGATAGAGCCGGTCGGGCAGGTTCCCGACCCCGCCGCTATACTCCCGCGCCTCCTCCCGCCGTTCGGTGGCAACGGCGCATCTTCCCTCCCATTGCGACAGCATATCATCGAGCATCTCGTCATACCCGAAATAGCGCATGTAGTGTTCCGCCGACGCGTCGAACCGCGGGTCCGCTTTGAGACCGAGGCGCTCGAGCTGGCCCAGGTAGGCGACCTTGATGATATGGACGATGCTCGGGACCTTGGAACGGACTTTGACGAAGGCCTCCATCGCCGTCTTGACCGCCGCGACATCCCCCCGGGAGGCGTGCCCTTCCGCCTCGTTCAACGCTTTTTTGAATTGCTCCTCTACAATGCTGCCGATCTCCGCCTCGGCAAGGTAGGGGTGCTTTTCGATGATGTTGTAGACGTCGCCGATCCGCTTTTCGGCGTAGTAGCTCATGGCCGTCGCGTAGATGTTGGCGCGGTCCCGGATGTAGGCAGCCTCTTCGGAACGCTCGGGGAAGAGAGCGACTTCGTCGCAGAGGTGGACCGCTTCGGGGTATTTCCCGCTGTTGAAGGCTTCGAACATTTTCGATTCGAGCAGCTCCCCGATCTTCAGCAGGGTCTGGTACTCGTCGAGGTTCTTGAGGAAAGGATTGGAGGCGATCAGCTTGAAGGCCTCCGTATACTCCCGGTTTCCGATCAGTTTCTGGAAGTGCTGGACGGTGGCGCCGTCGCTGTACATCGTGTTCATGACGATGTTTTTCCCGGGCACCCCGAGGTAGGGCTTGAAGAGCTGGCGCAGGCGTGCCTCGTACTCCTTGTTCACCGGGGTCTCCCGGACCGCGCGCAGGATCCCCTGCCACTTCTTCTCCATCGCTTCGTAGAGGGGGGTCGTCTTGAGCCCGTCGTACTCCTCGGCCAGGGCGTAGGCGAGGGCGAACTTCCCCGCCCTGGCCGATTCGGAGAAGCGCTGGTAGAGCTTGAAGTCGTTGAAGAGCTTCTGGATGAGAAGCCGTTTGGCGCTGCTGCTGGCGAAGGGGGCCATCAGCGCCTTGGCTTTCTCCGTCTGGCCGGCCATCAGCAGTTTCCGTGCCCCCTGGTAGTAGCTTTCGAAAATCGCCTCGAGCTGCTCCGAGAGGGGGTGGTAGGCAAGCATCGGGTCCGCTTCAAGCATCCCGTAACACTCCAGGAAGGCCTTGGCTTCGAGATGCGCTTCGAAGGCTTCGGCCTCTTTGGCGAAGTCGTAGACGACGACGGAACCGTTGACCACGCCGCAGATGAGCCGGTTGGCGCGGTCGTCGAAACAGGCGGCGGTGATGCCTGAAAGGGTGTGGAGGTAGTTCTGCTTGAGCAGTGCACCTTCTTGCAGGTCGTAGAGGGCGATATCGCCCTGGATCCCACAGACGAAGAGAAAGCGCTCGTCCCGGCTCAGGGCGACGGCGGTGATATGGGAGGGGAATTTCTCCAGCCGCTGGATCACCTTGGCGTCGGTAATGTCCCAGATGAGGAGGGTGCCGTCGCGGTCGGTGGAGAGCAGCCGCTGGCCGGAGAGAAAGGTGAGTGTTGTCGGGATCACCTTGTGGGAGATAAGGCGGTAACGGTTGTTCCGGAAGGAACGGTTGGAGACCTTGATGATGCGATCGTAGCCCGCCGTCGCCACCATGCGGGCATCGGGACTGAAGGCGAGGGCGCAGACGGTGTCGCCGTGGTGGGGAAAAGTGTCGATCTTCCGGCCGCTGTCGGTGCTCCACATGTAGATGCGCCCGTCCACCCCGCCGCTGACGAAGGCGCTGCCGTCGGGGCTGAAGACGACGCATTCGGTGCCGGCCCCGTGGGCCTTGACCGCGCCGAGGAACTTTTTGGCCGGCACGTCGAAGAGGAGCAGCTCCCGTTTGGCACCCCGGTAGAAGAGGATATGCTTCCCCTCGGGGGAGATGTCCGCGTTGCGGACGTAGGAGACGCCCGCTTCGACATTGCTTTTGAAGCCGCTTTGCAGTTTGAAGTTTTCGGCATCGTAGATGCGGACGACGTTTTCGATGTCGACGACACTCAGGGTACGGTCGGGGTGAAGCCGCATGGCGTGGACGGCGTTGTGGATCTCGATCTGGTGCGAAATTTTCATGCGTTCCCTTATTGCAAATTATTATACAGGTTTTTTTGCAACAGGGTAAGATATGGAAAACGGGAGGCAGGATGAAAGCAATGGGAACATGGTTGATCCTGGCCGGCATAGCGGTGATCATCGTGGGGGTATTGATGCGGGCAGGGTGGCTCTCGTGGCTTGGGCAGCTGCCGGGGGACATCCGCATCGAGGGCGAAAATGTCCGCTTCTACCTTCCTCTGGCGACGATGGTCGTCATCTCCGTTGTCCTGACACTGCTGCTCAACCTCTTTAAAAGGCTCTAGAACTCATTTCAAAACTCCCTGATGGTGCCGATGAGCTCTAATCGGGAATCTTCGGCAGCTGCCACTTGCGTACGTAGGCGACGAGCCGCAGCGCGACGGCGAAAAGGGCGACGGCGGTGATGGTCACCTCGTTCATCCATCCCAGGCCGTTGATCACGATCAGCAGCAGGGCGACGATGAGGGCGATGGTGCCGTAGAAGTCGCTGGTGAGCACCGAGGGGACCTGGTTGATCAGGATGTCGCGGGTGACGCCGCCGCCGATGGCGGTGAGGAAGCTGACAATGATGACGCCGAAGAAGTTGAACTCCGCCCTGATCCCCAGCAGGGCGCCGGTGATGCTGAAGGCGACGAGCCCCACCGTGTCGCTTACGACGAAGGCCCATTTTCGTTCGAGCTCCTTGCGCTGGTAGAGCCGGAACACCACGGCGGCGGTGACGGTGACGATGACGGTCACGGCGGGGTAGTACTCGCTGAAGGCGAAGGGGGTGCGGTTGAGCATCATGTCGCGGATGATCCCGCCGCCGAGCGCCGTGAGCGAGGCGACGATGATGATGCCCAGCAGGTCGAGGCGGTGGCGGACCCCCGCAAGAAAGCCGCTGACGGCGAAGGCGGTGATGCCGATGATATCGGCGGCGAGAAAGAGGGTCATCGTTCACATCCCCGGAAGAGGCGCATAAGAGGGAAAGCCATGACCGCCTAACCTAAACGGTAATCCTCTTTGAAGGCGACGTAGCGCCGCGCCGAGGCGTAGAGCTCCGCGACCTCCTCGTCGGTGAGTTCGCGGACGACTTTCGCGGGGGAGCCCATGATGAGCGAACGGGGGGGAAAGACTTTGTTCTTCGTCACCAGGGCCCCGGCACCGACGATGGACTCTCTGCCGATAACGGCCCCGTCGAGGATCGTCGCGCTCATGCCGATGAGGCAGGCGTCCTCGATGGTGCAGCCGTGCAGCATGACGCGGTGGCCGACGGTGACGTCGCTGCCGATGATCGTCGGGTTGCCGTCGCTCATGTCCGCTTTTTTGTAGTGGGTAACGTGGACCATGGAGAGGTCCTGGATGTTGGTGCGGTCGCCGATGGAGATGTAGTGGACGTCCCCGCGGACGACGCAGCCGAACCAGATCGAGCACTCTTCGCCCATGGTGACGTTGCCGATGACATCCGCCGATCCGGCAATCCAGGTATTGGCCCCTGCCGCGGGGCTCCACTCTTTGAAGCTATGGATCATCATCTCTCCTTTTCACGCGCTCGATGGGTGGAATTGTACAGCAAAACGGGAGCTCCCGGTCAACTCTCTTTCAGAAGGCGGCTGGCGAGCTGCTGGACGTAGTTGGGGGTCTCTTTTTTGAGGGCCTTGTGGAGCTTGTTCGCATGCTTCTCGAAGAGATCGTGGTTGTCGATTACCTTGGCCGGGTCGGTCTTCACCCGGAGATAGCTGCCGTCGCTTTGGAGTTCGTGGGCGAGGACGTTGTCCGAGCACTGCAGCTGCAGGATGCGCAGTAGTTTCGCCGCGGCCGCCTCGTCGGCGACGGGGGTGAGCAGTTCGATGCGGCGCGTCAGGTTCCGCGGCATCCAGTCCGCCGAGGAGATGTAGAGCTGCGGCGCGGCGTGTTTGAAGTAGAAGATACGGGCATGCTCGAGGTAGCGGCCGAGGATGGAGATGACGCGGATCTTGTCGCTGATGCCGGGGATCCCCGGTTTGAGGCAGCAGATGCCCCGCACGATCAGGTCGATCGTGACTCCCGCCTGCGACGCCTTGTAGAGGGCGCGGATGACGTCCTCGTCGACGAGGGAGTTCATCTTGGCGATGATCTGCCCCTCGGATCCTTTTTTCGTCTCGTTCTGGATCATGGAGAGGATCTTCGGCTTGATCTGCGTCGGGGCCATGTAGAGCTCGTTGAGCTTGCCCTTCTTGCTGAAGCCGCTGAGGAAGTGGAAGAAGCGGGTCATGTCGGCGGTGATCGCATCGTTGGAGGTCATGTAGCTGACGTCGGTGTAGATCTTCGCCGTGGAGGGGTTGTAGTTCCCCGTCCCGACATGGGCGTACTGTTTCAGTCTGCCGCCGACGCGCCGGGTGACGAGCAGCGCCTTGGCGTGGACCTTGAAGCCGGTGATACCGTAGATGACGTGGGCCCCGGCGTTTTCCAGCGCCTTGGCCCAGATGAGGTTGTTCTCCTCGTCGAAACGCGCCTTGAGTTCGACCATCACCGTCACCTGCTTGCCCGATTCGGCGGCCTGCATCAGGGCGTTGACGATCGGGGAGTTGGTACCGCTGCGGTAGAGGGTCATCCGGATGGCGACGACGTCGGAGTCCTTGGCCGCCATCTGCACCAGCTTGACGACGGGCTCGAAGCTCTCGTAGGGGTGGTACATCAGGACATCCTCTTTGTCGAGCACCGAATAGACGTTCTCATTGCTGTCGAAAGGGGGGAGCATCTTCGGCTTGAAGGAGGGTGCCGTCAGGTGGGCGAAGTTCTTGTTGCCGACGATCTGCCAGAGGCTGCCGAGATTGAGGTAGGTGTTGAAGCGGTAGATGTCATGCTTGAAGACGTTGATGTGGCGATTAAAGAAGGAGAGCAGGTCGTCGTCGGCGTTGACGCTCACCTCGAGGCGGACCATCTCCCCCTTCTTGCGCAGTTTCAGCCCCTCTTCGAGGATCTCCATAAAGTCGTCCGCTTCCTCCTCTTCGATCTCGATATCGGCGTTGCGGGTGACCCGGAAGGCGCAGAACTGCAGCAGGGAGTAGCCCGGGAAGAGGTCGTGGATATGTTGGGCGACGACAGTGCCGATCGGCACGAAGATACCGCCGTCGAGTTCGATGAAGCGCGGCAGGACCCGGGGGATGCGGACGATGCCGTAGCGTTCGACGGTCGGATCGTCGTTGTCGGCCAGCTTGACGATCAGGCCGAAGCTGAGGTTGTTGAGGTGGGGAAAGGGGTGGGTCGCGTCGATGGCGATCGGGACGATGACCGGGTAGATCTGCTCGTAGAAGTAGCGGTTAAGCTCATGTTTCTGGTGGCGGTTCACCTCGTTGTAAGCCTTGATGAAAAGCCCCTCGCCTTCGAGTTTGTCAAGGATCTCCTTCATGCAGTACTCGAGGACTTGCAGCTCCTGGTGCAGGTAGCCGCGGATCTCGCGCAGTTGCTGCAGCGGGGTGAGGCGGTCGGCACCGGAGACGATAACGCCGGCAGTGAAGAGCTTCTTCAGGCCGGCGACGCGGATCATGTAGAACTCGTCGAGGTTGGTACCGTAGATCGCCAGGAATTTCAGCCGTTCGAGCAGGGGCAGGGTCTCGTCCTGGGCCTGCTTGAGGACGCGGGTGTTGAACTGAAGCCAGGAAAGTTCACGGTTGTTATAGTATTTGGGGTCTTTGAGGTTCACCATGATATCTGCCATTTCGTAGGGGATTATTCGTGGGGATTATAGCGAAGGGGAGGTAAAGAAACGATTAGGAATACCCCCGGTGGCGATCCGTGAACGGCGCGGCGGGAAGTGTGCTAGAATTATGGCTTGAACACTCCGGGCGCCGAAACGCAGCGGCGCCCGGCATCCCGAAAGGAGCCCGATGACACTCTTCCAGATCGTTATGTTCGTCGCCACGGCTTTCTTCGCCTTCAAGATCTACGAGCACGTCCAGCAGATGGAGGGGCCCGAGGCCAAGGGCGACCGCCGCAGGGAACCCGCCCCCGACCCTGATGCGCTGGTCGACGCGGCGGACGTCGCCTACGAGGCGGGCGATCTCGGCCGTGCGAAGGCGCTGCTGGCGGAGGCGGACGTCCTCTCGCCCGATACGCCCGAGATCCTTAACAAGCTTGCCTACATTCTCGCCCAGGAGGGTGACGATGCGCGGGCCGTCGAACATTACGAACACTCGCTGCAGATCGACGGCGGCGACGACCTGGCCCACAACGCCCTGGCGTCGCTATACCGTAAGCAGGGGGCGTTCGAGAAGGCCCGCGAGCACTACGAAGCGGCGCTGGCCATCGACGATGCCTACGAGGTGACCTACTTCAACTACGCCAATCTCCTCGTTGACATGGACGAGAAGGAGGCGGCGAAAGCGATGTACGACAGGGCACTGGAGCTCAAGCCCGACTTCATGCAGGCGAAGTTCGAACGGGAGAAACTGTCGTGAACGAGGGGCAGAAGCGGCTGGCGGTGCTGATCGACGCCGACAACTCCCGCCACACGATGATCGAGGGACTGCTCGACGAGATCGCCAACTACGGCATCGCCAGCGTCAAGCGGATCTACGGGGACTGGACCGATACGAAACTGAAGGGGTGGAAGGCGTCGCTGCTTGAACACGGCATCCACCCGATGCAGCAGTTCGCCTACACGACGGGCAAGAACGCCACCGACAGCGCGATGATCATTGACGCCATGGACCTCCTCTACACGAAGAGCTTCGACGGCTTCTGCATCGTCTCCAGCGACAGCGACTTCACCCGGCTGGCGAGCCGCATCCGCGAGTCTGGGCTGCTTGTCTACGGCTTCGGGGAACGCAAGACCCCCAAGGCTTTTATGGCCGCCTGCGACAAGTTCATCTACACGGAGAACCTCCGCGGCGAAAAGGCGGTCGAGGCCCCGGCTGCTCCCGTCGTCAAGATACTGCAGCCGGACAAGCAGCTGACCGCCCTGCTGCGCCGGGCAGTGGAGGATACGGCGGACGAGGCGGGATGGTCCTACCTCGGCCTGATCGGGCAGAACCTCGTCAACAAGTCCCCCGACTTCGACCCGCGCAACTACGGCTTCCGAAAGCTCGGCGAACTGATCGAGAGCACCGGGGAGTTCGAGTTCAAGGAGTACGATCCCCTCTCCAACAACTACGCGGTCTACATCCGCCCCAAACGCAGAAGCAGGAGCTACCGGAAATGACCATCGGCGACATCTACCGTTACCTCGATACCCTCTCTCCCTTCGAACTCCAGGAGTCCTGGGACAACTCGGGGCTGCTCGTGGGAGACCTCTCCCAGGAGGTGGAGCAGATCGTGCTCAGCATCGACCTCGACGAACGGCTCATCGAAAGCCTCGAGGAGAATACCCTGGTGATCACCCACCACCCCATTATCTTCGGGGGGCTGAAGCAGCTGCAGTTCAGCCAGTACCCCGCGCGGCTGCTGCGGGGGATGATCCGCAAGAACATCGCCAACATCGCGATGCACACCAATTTCGACCAGACCCATCTCAACGCCTACGTCGCCGAGAAGGTGCTGGGTTACCCGATCGAGGCGAAGGAGGGGTTCATCGCCTATCTTCGGGTGGACGAACCGTTCGAGACCTTTGCCGCGAAGGTCGCCTCCGCCTTCGGCATCGCCCATCCGCGGGCGGTCCGCTGCCACGATCGGATCGGCCGCGTCGCGCTGACGACGGGGTCGGGCGCGTCGCTGATGAAATCCGTCGACGCGGACTGTTTCCTCACCGGGGACATCAAGTACCACGACGCGATGGAGGCGAAGACGATCGGGCTCAGTATGATCGATATCGGGCACTACGAGAGCGAGCGCTATTTCGGGGAGATTTTGGCCCCCCACTTGGAAAATTTAGGTTTAGCGGTTATAATTTCGTCATCAAATAACCCCTTCACCTATTTATGATCTACGCCGACCGGGCAGAACCCGTCCCCATAGACCGTGGCAGCGGGAAAACGTCAGAAGACGAACCGCATGATGAACGTACTGAAGGGACTAACGCTAACAAAGGAATTCGATGAACAAACACCTTGAGCAACTGATCGATCTCTCCATCGTCGACAAAGAGATTGACGCCTTCGAACCGCAGATCGAAGAGGCCAACCACAAATACGAAGCGATCCTGGCGACCAAAGAGGGTCTCGCGGAAGAGATCGCAACCCTCGAAGAGGAGATCAAGGCCGAAGAGCTGAAGAAGCAGAAGAACGAACTCCACCTGGCCGAACTCTCCGCGAAGCTCGAAGAGAACAGCAAGAAGAGCGCCGAGATCAAGACCGAGCGCGAGATGAAGTCCCTGCAGCTCGAAGAGGAGATCGCCAAGGAGCAGGTCACCTTCGCCAACGAAGAGATCGAGCGCCTCGAGAAGGTGATCGACAACAAGAAAGATAAGAGCGCGGCGCTTCAGACCAAGATGGACGAGCTCGAAGGCAGCCTTGCTTCCGTCAAGGAAGAGGTTGACGCGAAACTGGCCGAGATCGACAAAGAGCGCCAGGAGGTCTTCTCGAAGAAAGAGAAGCTCGTCGCCGGCATGAACCAGAAAGGTCTCTCCTTCTACCAGAAGATCCGCCGCTGGGCGAAGAACACGACCGCCGTACCGGTGAAGAACCAGGCGTGTATGGGGTGTTTCATGGTGATCAGCGACAAGGTCTATGCCGACGTCATCAAGGGTGAAGAGATCACCACCTGCCCCCACTGCGGACGCATCTTGTATCTTGAAAAAGAAGAAGCTGCGCACGAGGCGTAAGGCGCCTTGATTGAAGCCGTTCAGCCTGCTTTACGCGCTTCTGGCGGTGCTGCTCTATCTCGCAGCGCTGCCCTTTCTCCTTCTGCTCTCCCTTAAAAGCAAATACCGTGAATCCATTCCCGCCCGTTTCTTTCTGCGGAAGAACCCGCCCTTCGAGCGTCGCGGCATCTGGTTTCACACCTGCTCCCTCGGGGAGACGAAGGCGCTGGCGCCGGTACTGAAGGGGCTGAAAGGGCGAAGGGTCAACATCACGACCACCACGCAGACGGGGTACGCGGAGGCGCTGAAATACGACGCGCAGGTGCGTTACCTCCCCTTCGAGATCTTCCTCCCATTCTGGGTAAAGCCCCAGGAGACGCTGGTCGTGCTGGAGGCGGAGTTTTGGTACCTCCTCTTCGCCGCGGCCAAGGCGCGGGGCATGAAAGTGCTGCTGCTCAACGCCCGTATCTCGGAGCGCAGCTACCCCCGCTATCTGAAGATGCGCTGGTTCTACCGGCGCCTCTTCGCCTACGTCGACACGCTCTTCTGCCAGAGCGAGGCGGACCGGGCCCGCTTCGAGGCACTCGGCGCGACAGACGTGCGGGTGATCGGCAACATCAAGCTGGCCCAGGAGATCGTCGCGACGCGTCACTACGCGAAACCCGAGGGGGAGATGATCGTCGCCGCGAGCACCCACGAAGGGGAGGAGGAGGCGATCCTCGACGCCTACCTGGCGTATGCTCAAAAGCACCCCAGCCGGCTCGTCGTCGTGCCCCGCCACCCGGAGCGCTTCGAGAGTGTCTGGTCCCTGCTGTGCCGAAAGGCCGGGGGACGCTCCCTGTCGCGCTGGAGCGAGGGGGAGGGGTTCGCCGGGGATATCGTGCTCGTCGACGCGATGGGCGAGCTCAACAACATCTACGCCGTCGCCGATACCGTCATCCTCGGGGGGGCGTTCCGCGACGACGTCGGGGGGCACAACCCCCTCGAACCGGCGCATTTCGGCTGCCGCCTGATCAGCGGGAAACACTGCTTCCACCAGCGGGAGCTTTTCCGGTATGTCCGCCACGTACAGTTCACGGAACCGGAGGGCCTGGCGGAGGCCCTGGAACAGGCGGGGGGGCTTCCCCCTGCGGCGGTCGAAGAGACAATCGACCTTGACACCTTTATGAGAGAAGTAGCATGAAAAAAAGAGACGACAGCATCCGCCGGGCGACCGACCGGAAAAAAGAGGCCCGTAACCAGGTGAAGGCGAAGGCCTACAGCAAGAAGGGCGGCGCCAAGGGCGGCCGCCCTCCCGCCAAGGGCAAGGGACGGCAGGAAGCGGCCGAGGAGCAGGGCTACGAGGCCTCATCCCACGGCCACGTCCACAACGGCGAAAAGGCCTACAAGCTCCTGGCGCAGCAGATGGACGTCTCCAACGCCAAGGCGAAGGAGATGATCGACCGCGGTCTCGTCTACGTGGGGAACAAGAAGGTGATGATCGCCCGGGGCGAGCTCGACCCCAAGACGATCTTCACCGTCCAGGAGGTCGCGAAAGTGCGCCCGATCTTCGAAAACGACGACCTGATCGTCGTCGACAAGCCGGCGTTTATGAACGCCGACGAGGTGGAGCGGCAGTTCAGGGGGGCGCAGCTCCTGCACCGCCTCGACCGTGAGACGAGCGGGGTGCTGATGCTCGTGAAGAACGAGGCGTTCCGCGAAGAGGCGATCGAAGCTTTCCGGAAGGACGAGGTTTACAAGGAGTACGTGGCGTGGGTCGAGGGGATCGTGACCGAAGAGGTGACGATCGACCGCCCGATCCTGACGGAGAAACGCCACAACAAGGCCTACTCAAAGATCTCTCCCAAGGGCAAGCCGGCCCGCAGCGAGGTCTTCCCGCTGGAGGTCTCCGCCAAGAAGAGCAAGGTGAAGGTGCTGATCCACGAGGGGCGCACCCACCAGATCCGCGCCCACCTGCGCTCCATCGACCACCCGATCGTCGGCGACGAACTCTACGGCGGCCGCCGCGCACCGCGGGTGATGCTGCACGCGAAAAAGGTGCAGCTGCTGGGGATGACCTTCGAAGCCCCCGAACCGAAGATCTTCGCCCACTTCGGCTCCTGAAGCCCCGCGGCTTCGGGCCGCTTTCCCTCGACTGCGTCCACGCCAGAGTCATCGTCTATAATACTCCGACTTCTTTTTTCCCGCAGGAGGAGTGATGAACGTCGTCACCGCACTGAAAACCCGTAAATCCGTCCGTTCTTACACCGAGAAACCCTTGAACGAGGAAGTGATACACACCATTCTCGATGCTGCGCGCCATGCCCCTTCGGGCGTCAACATGCAGCCCTGGGAAGTCGCCGTCGTTACAGGTGAAACGAAACGGCGCCTTGATGAAGCACTCGGAGGCGCTTTTCGCGAGGGTGTGGCGGCTTCGATGGCTTACGACTATTATCCGAAAATCTGGGAGGAACCCTTTAAAAGCCGCCGGAAAGCCTGCGGTCTGCAGATGTACGGGGCACTGGGCATCAGCCGTGATGACAAAGGGCGCCAGGCAGAACAGTGGGCGGCCAATTTCCGTGCATTCGATGCGCCCGTGGTCCTGTTCCTCTTTATCGACCCGTCGCTTGGGACGGGAGCTTTCATCGATTGCGGTATCTTCTTGCAGTCGGTGATGCTCGCGGCGACGGAACAGGGTGTAGCGACCTGCCCTCAGGCGGCGCTTGCGGAGTATGCCGACATCGTGAAAACGCTCCTTGGCATCGAAACGGGCAAAGTACTCGTCGCGGGTCTGGCGATGGGATATGAAGATCAGGATGCCCCTGTCAACGGTTACCGGACGCCCCGCGAAGCGGTCGAAGACTTTACGTCGTTTTACGGCTGAAGCGATTTCACGCTAAGATATGAGACGCCAACGAAGGAGTGAAGTGTGGCATATTTCGAAAATGCGAAAAAAGGGGACAAAGTCTACGGCCTCGTGTTCGGCCGCGGCAAGATCAGCGAGGTCTTCACCGACAGCCATTACGCGCTGATTGCGAAGTTCAAGAACGGGTACGAGGTGCCCTACACGGAGGAGGGGATCCCCGGCTGGGGGAACTTCAAGCGCCAGACCCTCTTCTACGCGGACGATGTCGATCTCGGCGACGCGGACTTCTCGCCGATCGAGAAGGTCCTCTCGGTGAAGAAGATCATCAAGCACCGTGAGAATGGCAAGCTGGAGGTGCGTCTCCCTTCGGGCAAATGGGAGAACGTCAAACGCTGTCCCGACAGCTATATCGAGGAGTTACTCGAAGCGGAGAAGTTCCACTTCTTCCGCAAGAAACCGTAGTCAGAGCAGCTTTTCGATCTCTGCGGCGATACTCTCGGGCTTCGTCGCGGGGGCGTAGCGCTCCACGACTTTTCCCTCGCGGTCGATCAGGAACTTGGTGAAGTTCCACTTGATCGCCTCGCTCCCCATGACCCCTTTCGCCGACTTTTTCAGGTAGCGGTAGAGGGGATGGGTCTGCTCCCCGTTGACGTCGACCTTGGCGAACATATCGAAACTGACCCCGTAGTTGACGCGGCAGAAGTTGGCGATCTCCGTCTCGCTGCCGGGCTCCTGGGCACCGAACTGGTTGCAGGGGAAGCCCAGGATCATAAAGCCCTGCTCCCGGTAGGTTTCGAAGAGCTTTTCGAGACCCTCGTACTGGGGGGTGAAACCGCATTTGCTGGCGGTGTTGACAATAAGCAGCACCTTGCCCCGGTAGTCGGAGAGGGCAATCTCCTTCCCGTCGATCCGCGTCGCCGTGAAACCGTAAATATCCATGTCGGGCTCCTTCGCCTGGAGGCAGGCCAGTACGGCTATCGCCGTCATCAGCCAAAGCATACGTAGCATATCCGCTCCTTTGGCACCATTGTAGCAGCGATGCGATGGGTGCGCTTGAAGGATCGGCGGCCGCCGCGGCGTTTCAGCGGTTTCTAATTCCCCGCACCCGGGCCCTTGCGCGCTGCCGGGTTTCAAGAAAACCCAAAGAGCCCTTCGCTATAATGCGCTACTTTTCGCCCCCACGGAGGGGTATGACTACAGGATGAGGAGCAGCTGTGTTTGACACTCTGACGGATTCGTTTACATCGGCGATCAGGAAGATCCGGTTCCACGACGACGAAAAGGCCCTGCAGAAGGCACTGGGTGAGCTGAAAAAAGCCCTGCTCAAGGCAGACGTGCACCACAAGGTCGTCAAGGACCTGATCGCGTCGGTCGAGCTCGACACAAAGGCGGCCGGCATCGGCAAGGAGCCGTTCCTCGACGCCCTGCGCAAAGCGCTCAACGCCCTGCTTGAGGTGAAGGGCAACCGCGGCTTCGTCTTCGCACCGAACCCTCCGACGGTCATCCTGATGACGGGCCTCCAGGGCTCGGGCAAAACGACGACGACGGGCAAGCTGGCCCACTACCTCAAGACCCGCAAGAAGAAGGTCCTCGTCGTCGCGGCGGACCTCCAGCGCATGGCGGCGGTCGAGCAGCTGCGCCAGGTGACGGCACAGGTCGAAGTGGACCTCTACGCCGACGACGCGACGAAGAACCCGGTCGAGGTCGTCACGGCGGCGCTGAAAAAAGCCAAGGCGAACCTCTACGACGTCGTGCTGATCGACACCGCCGGACGTCTGGCGATCGACGAGGCGCTGATGGCGGAGCTGGCCGAGGTGAAAAAAGCGGCGGACCCCGACGAGATCTTCTACGTCGCCGACTCCCTGACGGGCCAGGACGCCGTGCGCACGGCGACGAGCTTCAAGGAGCAGATCGGCATCGACGGCGTCATCCTCAGCAAATACGACGGCGACTCCAAGGGCGGGGTCGCGCTCGGCATCGCTTCGCAGGTCGAGGTGCCGCTGCGCTTCATCGGTAGCGGCGAGAAGATGGAGGACCTGGAGGTCTTCCTCCCAGAGCGTATCGTCAACCGCCTGATGGGCTTT
>QKCD01000103.1 GCA_003245815.1 Sulfuricurvum sp. | reverse complement strand
CCGGCATAGGTGAAACTGAAATTGTTAACTTCGATCGCCTTTTCGGACGGAATGTCGATTACGGTCGCCATATGCTATCTCCCTTTTTTCTTGAGTAGGATCAGACGGCCCAGAATGTTGAGGCCGAGAATAAACATCGAGAGGATGAACGCCGCGGCCCATCCCATCTTCTGCCAGTCCTCATAGGGGCTGGTCGCGTAGTTGAACATCGTGACCGTCAGCGACGCCATCGGCTCGCTGAGATCGTAGTTGAGGAAGTTGTCGTTGAACGACGTAAAGAGCAGCGGTGCCGTCTCCCCGCCCACGCGGGCGATCCCCAGCAGAACGCCGGTCAGTACCCCCGCTTTCGCACCGCGGTAGACGACCTGCATGATCACCTTGTACTTCGGTGCGCCCAGGGCAAAAGCCGCCTCGCGCAGGGTCGAGGGGACCAGCTGCAGCATGTCGTCCGTCGTGCGCAGAATGATCGGGATCATGATGATCGCCAGCGCCACGACCCCGGCCCAGCCGCTGAAATGGCCCATCGGCAGGACGATAATGGCGTAGACGAAGGAGCCGATAACGATACTCGGCGCACTCATCATGATGTCGGAGATGTCGCGGATGATCTCAGCAAGCTTCGACTTCTGGCCGTACTCGCTGAGGTAGGTCCCGGCCAGGATACCCAGCGGCACGCCGACGGCGGTCGCCACACCGACCAGGATGAGCTGGCCGATCAGCGCCTGCCGCAGACCGCTCTCCTCGTAGCCCGGAGGCGCCCCTTCGAAGACGAAGATGTTCCAGTTGATGGCATCGATGCCGTTGGCGACGAGGACATAGAGGATCCAGAAGAGAAAGCCGATCCCGATCAGGGCCGAGAGGCTCGAAAGCCCGAGGACGATCTTGTTGACGAGCAGGCGTTTTTCAATCGCGGTCATTTCACTTTCCTTGTACGGCGCAGAAAATAGAACTTGGCCAGCGCGATGATGACGAAGCTCATCACCATCAGGATCAGCGCCAGTTCGAAGAGGCTCGAGAAGTAGAGATCCGTATCGGCCTCGGTGAACTCATTGGCGAGGGTGACGGGAATCGATGTCGCCGGCGCGGTAATGTCCAGCGAGATCTTGTGCACGTTCCCCATGACGAAGGTGACGGCCATCGTCTCGCCGACGGCACGGCCCAGGGCCAGGATCAGCGAACCGATGATCCCCGCCTTGGCGTAGGGGATGACGACGTCCTTGATGACGTCCCACTTCGTCGCCCCCAGCGCGTATGCCGACTCTTTGAGGATGTCCGGCGTCGTGTTCATCGCGTCGCGGGTGACCGCCGCCATGAAAGGCAGGATCATGATCGCGAGGATAATCCCCGCAGTAAGCATCCCGATCCCCAGACCGCCGAAAACGTCACGGATGATGGGCACGAAATAGAAAAGCCCCCACATCCCGTAGATGACCGAGGGGATCGCCGCCAGCAGCTCGATGGAGACCCCGACGGGGGATTTGAGCTTCGCCGGGGCGATCTCGCTCAGAAAGATCGCCACCCCGATCGCGACCGGGACCGCAAACAGCATCGCCAGGAAGGTCGAGATCACCGAACCGGCAATCGCGGCGAACCCGCCGAATTTTTCCAGGTTCGGCGCCCATTTGTCCTGGAGGATGAAATCGAACCCGAACGCGGCGATTGCCTCCGTGGAGTGCTGGAGAAGCACCGTAAAAATCCAGGCGACGAGCAGCAATATTGCCACCGCGACAAAGCGGGTCGCGTTCGCAAACAGTTTGTCAATCAGTAGTGTCAAACTTCTCTCTCTTCATCGGGCGTAAATGCCCTTGATATGGTGGGCGCAATGGTATGCTACAAAGGTTACAGAAGCATTACAGAAAGGCCAAAAAGCCCGCAGTAAAGGGACTTCAGGCCCGTGGTGCGTCGGCTGCCGGTGCGGTGTCCGCGACGGCGCCCGGCAGGAGAGGGGCGAGGCTGAAACCGAACGAGGAGCCCTCCCCTTCCACGCTGCTGATCTGCAGCTTCGTATTGTGCAGCGCCAGGATGTAGCTGACGATGGAGAGTCCCAGCCCCATCGAATTGTCCCAGGTGTTCTTGTCGACGCGGTAGAACTTGCTGCTGATACGGTCGAGCTCCTTCGCGGCGATACCGATCCCCCGGTCATGGACCCAGAGCATCCCGTCCACGATCTCCAGTGCGACGGCCCCTTCGGAGTACTTCATCGCGTTATCGAGCAGGTTGGTGACGACCAGGTCGATCATCGTACGGTCCGCTTCGATGCTGCTGGGGGGACAGGAGACGTCCAGCGTCCGGTCGGTGTACTTTTTCGTAATGTTGTTCGCGCACTCGGTGGCCAGTTCGCAGAGATCGAACCGGCTCTTCGACGGGGCAAGGTCATTGTTCTCGAGCTTGACGGAGAGCGACAGGCGGTCGAGCATCGTCGAGATCTTCTGGGCATTGGCCGTGATCTTCTGCAAGAAGCGCTGCCGGATCCGGCCGTCGATCTCCGGATCGTCATGCAGCGTCTCCGCGTAGCCGACGATCGAGGCGATCGGGTTCTTGAACTCGTGGCTGATCGCCGAGAGGATATCATTGCGCTGCTTGTTGAT
>QKCD01000056.1 GCA_003245815.1 Sulfuricurvum sp. | reverse complement strand
CCCGAAAAACGAAAGGCACGGATGAAGGGATCGTCACTGCTCCACCTCTCCAAGCATTTCCGGGAAGCCGACGACATCCGGCTGCGCCTCCTCCGGCTTCTCTACGACAACTTCTCGGGTGCCGCTATCGTCATCTGGTTCAATGCATCGCTTTTCGTCTATATCCTCTGGCCCGTCGCAGACCACACACAGCTACTGTTCTGGTACGCCTTTATCTCGGGCATTACCCTGATCCGTGTCGTCGATACGAGCCTCTTTTTCCGGCAGAAGTCGCCGACCTACAGTCAGTGGTACAGGCGTCTGTTCCTCGGCGTCCTCTTTTCGGCAATCGCCTGGGGGGCCATCCCGCTGATCTTCTTCGCTGCGGTCGCCCCCATCTACCAGATGTTCATCATCCTTCTGACCGTGGGCATGAGTGCGGGCGCCCTCAGTACCCTGGCGGCGGACCTGCGCCTCTCGTTTATCTATCTCTTCGCCCTGCTCGTCCCTCTGGCCTACCGTCTGTTTGAAGCGGATTCACCGATCTATTTCGCCTCGTTCATCCTGGTTCTCGCCTTTATTATCGTCGTCATCCGCACCGCCCGCGAGTTTCACCTCAGCCTCGTCGAGAGCTACCGCAACCTCGAGCTGTACCACCACGCGAAAGCGCGGCTCAGCAAAAGTGAACGGCGGCTGCACATGATGTTCGAACAGGCCCCCATCGGGATCTTCTACTACGATAACGACCTGGTCATCGTCGATGCCAACAACGCATTGTGTGCTTTCCTCCATGCCGAACGCGACCAGCTCGTGGGGCTCCATCTGCGTGACCTCCCCGATCAGCGCCCCCTGCAAAGCGCCTACCATGACGACAACTATACCCGTTACGGCGTCTACGAAGGCCCCTACCATACCAAGCTGCGGGGCCTGGACCTCTGGATCAAAGTGGAGTTCATCCCCATCGTCGATGACCGCGGCGGCATGATCGGCGGCATGGCCATGTTCACCGACAAGACCCAGGAACACAACGCCATGAAGCAGGCGGAGTTCCTCGCCCTGCACGACCCCCTGACGCGGCTGCCCAACCGGGAACTGCTCAAAGAGCGCATCCGCCAGATGCTCAAGGAGGACCGCCGTCTCGCCCGCTACTCGGCCCTGCTCTTTTTGGACCTGGACCGCTTCAAACACATCAACGACAGCGCCGGCCACCTTGTCGGGGACCAGCTGCTCGTCGAGACGGCCCGGCGGCTGGAGACGCTGCTGCGCGAAAGCGATACCCTCAGCCGCCTTGGGGGGGATGAATTCGTCATCCTGCTGCCCGTGATCGCCAGTGATGAGGACGGGACCGTGCGCCACGCCTTCCAGGTCGCGGAAAAGATCCACGAAACCCTGCGGCAGCCCTACCGCATCGAAGGCCACCAGCTCTACACCTCCTGCAGTATCGGGATCACGACCCTGGAGAGCTTCCCCGACGATATCGACGAAGTCCTGCGCCGCGCCGACACCGCGATGTACCAGGCCAAGGAGGAGGGGCGCGACCGCACCCGGTTCTATGATCCGGAAATGGACCAGAAAGCCCGCGATTACCTCCATACGCAGCAGCGGCTCCGCCATGCGATCGATACGGGCAGCTTCACCCTCTGCTACCAGCCCATCGTTCAGATCGCGACCGACCGCGTCATCGCCGCCGAAGCCCTGCTGCGCTGGCATGACGAGATCGGCAACGAAGTCCCGCCCGCGCACTTCATCCCGGTCGCCGAGGAATCGGGGATGATCAGGGCCATCGGCGAATGGGTCATTGACGAAACGTGCCGGCAGATCAGCACCTGGGAAGCGGAGGGGATCTTCAACCTGGAGTATATCTCCGTCAATATCAGTCCCCGGCAGCTCATTGAAAGCGACTTCGCCGACGTCATCGTCGAAAGCGTCAGGCGCCACGGCATCGCTCCCGAACAGCTGCGGCTCGAAATCACGGAGACGGCACTGATCGAGAACTTCGACAAGACGAAAAAGCTCATCGAGGCGCTCAACGCCGAAGGGGTCAAGTTCATTATCGACGACTTCGGCACCGGCTACTCCTCCCTCTCCTACCTCAAGCAGTTCGCCTTTTCCGCCCTCAAGATCGACCAGAGCTTTATCCGCGATATCCTGCAGGATCCCAAGGACGCGGCACTGGTGCGCGCCATTATCGACATCGCCCGCCAGTTCGGCTACCAGGTCATCGCGGAGGGGGTCGAGGAGGAAGCGCAGCGCGAGATGCTGCGTGAGAATGACGCCGCCGTCGCCTACCAGGGGTACCTCTGCAGCGAAGCGAAAGCGGCCGCGGCGTTTGCAGAATACCTGCACAAAAAGGGATGTTAACCCCTATACGTCCGTGGTTTACTGCAGCGGGTAACGTTCCATCGTGACGGCCTTGATACCGGTCGGGGTATCGACCGCCACCTGCTGATGCACATTTGCCGCGGGCGAAACGTGCGCATCACGGCCGTAGATATAGCCCTGCTCCTCCACGATGACCCTGTAAGCCTTGTTCAGCATCAGCGCCCTCGCTTTCGAAGGAATGATGAGCCGGGAGATATCGCTGTGCAGTGTTTCGATCTCTGACGGTATCA
>QKCD01000004.1 GCA_003245815.1 Sulfuricurvum sp. | reverse complement strand
ATGCCCAGCGTCAATACCATGGCGCCAAGCAGCGCCGTTAAACGTTTCATGGATGCTCTCCTTTGTTCTTAGCCCGCACACGGAGGCTTCCGGCATGACGGGCGGTTTTTGGATGGTTGTACTATAGCCCCGGAGTGTAAAAACTGCGTAAAAAGCCCGATATCGGCAGCGGCAAAAGAAAAGGGGGTGTAACCCTTGTGGCTAACCCCGTCTTTAGTTTAAATCCCTATAATGTCACGCATATTATGAATCACATCTTTGAACGGATTGAAGAGGCCGGGCATGTTGTCCTGATCGCCCACCGCAACCCCGACGCGGACAGTGTCGGAAGCGCTTCGGCGATGTATACGCACGTGCTCCGGCTGGAGAAGAAAGTCACGTTCTTCTGTGCGACGGAGTCTATCGACCCACGGCTGGCGTTTCTGCCGTGGTTTGAGAAGATCGTGCACACCTTCCCGGAGGGGGCGGACCTGGCGATCGCGTTCGACTGCGGTTCGCAATCGCGGCTGGGTGCGGAGCCGAAGTGTGATCTCATCAATATCGATCACCACTCCGGCAATGAGGGGTACGGCACGTGGCAGGCCGTTGACGTCTCAGCCATCAGTACGTCGCAGGTGCTCTACGACCTCTTCAGGGAGCGGGGGGTGCGTGTCAACCCGAAAATGGCCACGGCGCTCTACGCCGGGCTGCTGGACGACTCCGCCGCCTTTACGCTGGGCCGGACCGACCGCCGCGCTTTCGAGATGGCGGCCGACCTGGCGGGGGCTGGGGCGGATATCGCCTCATGCAGCCGCCACCTGGTCCAGAGGGTCTCTCTGGCCGCGACACGTCTGAAGGGGATACTGCTGCAGGAACTGCGCCTGCTGCAAAACGGGACGGTCGCCTACCTGAGGGTGACCCGGGAGATGTTCGAGGCGACGGGGGCGCATCCCGTCGACTGCGAAGTGCCGCTGGCCGAGAGCCTCTACCTGCCCACGGTAGAGAGCGCTCTGCTGCTGCGGGAAAAACGCGACGGCTCGCTCAAGGGGTCGCTGCGTACGAAAGGCGCGGGGAATATGGCTGCCATTGCCGCCTGTTTCGGCGGTGGCGGCCATGCCCATGCCGCGGGTTTCGAAGTCTCGGGCGAAACGCCCGAGACGGTGCTGAAACGGATTCTGGAACTTCTTGAGAAGGAGACTCTTTGAGACGAAGAAAAAACAACTCATCCTGGCCTATCTGGTTGCTGCTGATCGCTGTGGTCGGCGGCGGTATCTATCTCTACAACGCCCCCTTTCTGGAGCGTAACGACCCGACGGTCACGATCCACGGGGATGCCTACTGGAACCTGAAGGAGCCCCTGCAGGTCCGGATCGACGACCAGAGCGGCATCAAGCGCTACAAGGTGCTGATGCAGACGTCGGCGGAGACGGTGGAACTGGCCTCGGAAGAGTTTATGGAACCCCAGAAGACGGTCCAGACGGAAGTGAGCGCTCCCAAACGCCTCTTACGCCTCAAGGATGATACGGTGACGATCCGCGTCGAGGCGACCGACGCGAGCAAGTGGAACTTCCTCGCGGGGAATACCGCTTCGGAGGTGAAGGTACTCCGAGTCGACACGAAACGGCCGATGCTCAGCCGCATCAGCAACTCCTACGGCATCCGCAAGGGCGGGGCGGCGCTGGTCGTCTTCCGCGCCGAGGACGAGAACATGCAGGAGTTCTACGTCGAGACGAACTTCGGCAAACGCTTCCAGGCCCAGCCCTTTGTGAAGGAGGGATACTACGTCTCGCTGATCGCCTGGCCGGTGACCGAGGAGTCCTTTCGGGCGACCCTGGTCGCCAAGGACAAGGCAGGTAACATCACCCGCACCTCGGTGCCGCTCTACCTCAAAGACGCGAAGTACCGTGAACGCCAGCTGAAACTGACCGAGGACTACCTCGAGGGCAAGATCGCGCAGCTGGCCGAGGATTACCCGGAGACCCAGGGAGTCGACGGGCGGATTCCGCAGTTCAAGGTGATCAACGAGGATGTTCGCCAGGCCAACGAGAAACTGATCCACGATACGACCTCCAAGGTGCCCGAAACGATGGTTGAAAGCTTCAACATCAAACCCTTCTACCCGCTGAAGAACGGTGAGAATCTCGGGGGCTACGGGGATTACCGCCACTATTACCATAACGGGAAAGAGGTGAGCGTCGCCTACCACCTCGGCGTCGACCTCGCCAGCATACGCCAGGCCCCGATCCTGATGCAAAACGGCGGGGAAGTGGTCTACGTTGGCTACAACGGCATCTACGGCAACATGCCGATCGTCCACCACGGTATGGGGCTCTACACGCTCTACGGTCACTGCAGCAGCGTCAATGTCCAGGAGGGTGAGCATGTCGAGGCGGGCACGGTGATCGGCAAAACGGGCACGACGGGTTCGGTTCTGGGGGACCACCTTCACTTCGGCGTGCTCGTACAGGGCGTCGACGTGCGTCCCCAGGAGTGGATGGACAAGCAGTGGATCCGGCTCAACATCACCGAGGTGATGGATAGCGCCAAGCAGTTTATCGCACGGCAGTAAGGGGAATGGCGTTTGCTTTTCCCCGGCAGTAACAGGGTGCAGCGCACCTCCGAGGCCGCCGCGCGCGATGCCTTGATGACAAAGGATCGTCAATGACACAAACAACGATTGGTAAAGCCGTCGAACTGGTCGGTATCGGCCTGCACAAGGGGACGCCGGTCCGCCTGCGGCTCGAGCCCCTCGAGGCGGACAGCGGCATCGTTTTCTACCGCAAGGACGTCGGTGTCTCCATCCCGCTCAAACCGGAGAACGTCGTCGATACGCAGATGGCGACGGTGATCGGCAGGGAGGGGCACGTCATTTCGACGATCGAACACCTCCTCTCCGCGGTCTACGCCTACGGCATCGACAACCTTCGCGTCATCGTCGATGCGGACGAGGTCCCGGTCATGGACGGCTCCGCGGCGAGCTACTGTATGATTCTCGACGAAGCGGGGGTCATCCCTCTTCAGACGCCCAAGCGGATCATGCGGATCAAGAAGGAGGTGACGGTGCAGGAGGGCGACAAGTACGTCAAGCTGATCCCCTCCAACGACCTGAAATACGACTTCACCATCCGTTTCAAGCACCCGGTGATCAACGAACAGTCCTACGTCGTCCACCTGACCAAGGAGGTCTACCGCAAGGAGATCGCCCGGGCGCGGACCTTCGGTTTCCTGCATGAAGTGCAGTACCTCCGCTCCAAGGGGCTTGCGCTCGGCGGGAGCCTGGAGAACGCCGTCGTCCTGGACGACAAGAAGGTCCTCAACAGCGAAGGGCTGCGTTTCAACGACGAGTTCGTCCGCCACAAGATTCTCGACGCCATCGGGGACATGTCCCTGCTGGGCATGAACTTCATCGGCAACTACGAGGCCTTCGCGGGGAGCCACGATCTCAACCACAAATTGACCCTGGCGCTGCTGAAGGACCCGGAGAACTACGAAGTCGTCGAGCTCAGCGGTGTGGAAGAGCAGGAGATGGCCAAAGCCTATGCATGATCTGGTCGTCGTGGCGCTCAGTTCGCCGCTGCTGATCGGCGTCTACAAGGATGGGCGCCTCGTCGAGCGGATCGAGAGCGAAGAGAAAACTTCCGAAGTGCTCCCCTCCCTCTGCGAAGGGCTGCTGAAACGGTACGATTTCGGCCATATGGTCTACGCCAAGGGGCCGGGCAGTTTCATGGCCATCAAGATCAGCTACATATTCCTCAAAACCCTCTCGATTGCGCGGAATATTCCCTTGCTGGCGACGGACGCCTTCTACTTCAACGAAAACAGTCCGATCAAAGCGGTTGGAAAGCTCTGTTTTGTTAAAACTACACAGGGAATTGAGACCCGGATGTTCAACGAGGTGCCGTTAAATCGATTCAGGCTGCCCGAACATCTGAACATAGAAGATTTCGACACAGATACTGCGCCCTACTACGGGATCGGCGCAGTCGGATAAGGAACCTATTTGACAGTAAGTGTACCGGCGACCAGCGCCAACCTCGGCCCGGGGTTTGATACATTGGGACTCGCAGTCGACCTGCGCAACGTGGTCGACTTCAAACCGTCGCGTTTTTTCAGCATCGCCATCAAGGGCGAAGGCGAGGGCAACCCGCGCCTGAAGGGGAACAACCTCTTCGTCGGCATCTTCAACGAGCACTACAACCGCCTGACGAAAAAGCGGCAGAACTTCAAGTTCACCTTCCTCAACGAGGTACCGATGTCCCGCGGTCTGGGGAGTTCTTCGGCGGTGATCGTCAGCGCTATCGCGACGGCCTACGAGGCGGCGGGGGTGCGGGTCTCGAAACGGCGCATCCTCAACCACGCCCTCGTCTACGAATCCCACCCGGACAACATCACCCCGGCGGTGATGGGAGGGTTCAACGCTGCTATTGTCGAGAAGAAGAAGGTCTTCTCCCAGAAGAAGCATATGCCCGACTACCTTAAGGCGGTCGTGGTGATTCCCGACAAGCCGATCTCGACGAACAAGTCCCGCACGGCGTTGCCGCGCTCCTACAGCAAGGAGAACGCGATCTTCAACCTCTCTCACACGGCGCTGACCGTCTCCGCCTTCTTCAATGAGGATTGGGAGATGCTGCGCATGGCGACCCAGGACCGCTTTCACCAGAAGCTGCGGATGAAGATGCTGCCCGAGCTCTTCGCGGTGCAGAAGGCGGCCTACGAAGAGGGGGCGCTGATGAGCACCCTTTCGGGCAGCGGTTCGACCTTTTTCAACATGGCTTACGATGAAGACGCTCCGAAAATCGCGGCGAAGCTGAAGCAGAAATTCCCGGAATTCGAGGTCAAGGTCCTCAACTTCGACAACGACGGACTCGTCATCGAACGCTAGGACCCCCACCCCAAAGGCCAGCTCCAATCAAGGAAGTTTTCGATATAATGCCGCAAATTACAACATCGCCGGTCAGGATGTGCATTCTCTGTCGGAGCCGCCAACCACAGAACACGCTGCTACGCCTGCAATGCCACCACAAAGCGCTGGTCCGGTTTACGGGGATCGGGCGCAGTTTCTACCTGTGTGCATCGTGTTTGGAACATAAGAAACTTGACCGTGCGCTGGCCCGTCAATGCAAAACGGGTGACACACAAATGCTTTTGAATCAGTTAAAGGAGATCATCGCGGATGTCAGATAAAGTAAGAGTCCATGAAATTGCCAAAGAGCTTGGTATCGCATCGAAAGAGGTCGTTGACAAAGCGGCAGCCATGGGGCTGGTGGTCAAGACCGCGTCCAGCTCGGTATCAATGGAAGAAGCCGAGAAGATCATGAACTACATCATGAACGGCGCACCGGCAGAGCCGGAACCGAAACCGAAAATTATCAAAAAGGCGCCCGCGAAATCCGAAGCGGAGGAAGCGCCCGCCGCCGAGACGGCAGTTGAGCCGGCCGCAGCCGCAGCCGCACCGAAATCCGATGATTCAAAAGTGGAAACTCCGGCAGAAACGGAAGCCGAAGCGGCGCCGGTCAAAGAGAAGAAACCCCTTCTTAAAGAGGTGGCCCCGATCAAGCGCTCCGGCCTCAAGATCGTCAAGAAGAAGAAACCGCAGCCCGCAGCGAAACACGAAGAGAGCTTCGAGAGCGCTTCCGATGACCTCAGTAAGCTTTCCAGCTACGGCAAGCTGAGCGAAGAGGCACGCCGCGAACTCGAAGCGAAACGGAAAAAAGCGTCGGCGAAAGCCGCACCGACACGCAAACAGGACCAGGGACAGCTGCTCGACATCTTCGGCGGCGGCATGGCGGACGTCTCCATGGACCTCGACGGCGAAGAGGTCGTGCTGATGGACCTGAGCGCCATCGACCAGCCGGTCGTCCGCGAGGAGGAGGCTCCCCGCAAACCCCGCGAGAAGAAACCGGTCGGTCGCAACGCCGGCAAAAAGCAGGGAGGCGGTCAGAAACGCAGCGTCTCCCGCGGCAAACGCAAGAAGTACACGAAAGACAAGCAGTCGGACGAGGTCGTGACCCACGTCGAGATCCCGGAAGATATCCGTGTCTACGAGTTCGCCGAGAAACTCAACCGCCCGATGTCCGACGTTATCAAGGTCCTCTTCAACCTGGGCATGATGGTGACGAAGAACGACTTCCTCGGCAAGGACGAGATCGAGATCCTCGCCGAAGAGTTCGGCGTCGAAGTAACGACGATCGACCCCAAAGACGCCTTCGACTACGAAAGCACCTACGAGGGCGACCTGGCCGAGGACGAGGATATGGAAGAGCGTCCGCCGGTCATCACGATCATGGGCCACGTCGACCACGGTAAGACGTCACTGCTCGACGCCATCCGCAACGCGAAGGTGGCCGAAGGCGAAGCCGGCGGCATCACCCAGCATATCGGTGCCTACACGATCGAACAGAACGGCAAGAAGATCACCTTTATCGACACCCCGGGCCACGCCGCCTTTACGGCGATGCGTGAACGCGGCGCCCAGGTGACGGACATCATCATTATCGTCGTCGCGGCCGACGACGGCGTGAAGCCGCAGACCGAAGAGGCGATCAAACATGCCAAGGATGCGGGCGCGCCGGTGATCGTGGCGCTCAACAAGATGGACAAGGAGTCGGCGAACCCCGATATGGTCAAGGGGCAGATGGCCGAGCGGGGAATCACCCCGATCGACTGGGGCGGTGACGTCGAGTTCGTACCGCTCTCCGCGAAAACGGGCATGGGGATTGACGAGCTGCTGGAGAACATCCTGATCCAGGCGGAACTGCTCGAGCTCAAAGCCAACCCGAACACCCTGGCCAAGGCGGTTGTCGTCGAGAGCTCCCTCGAGAAGGGACGCGGCCCGGTCGCCACGGTCATCGTCCAGAACGGTACTCTCAATGTCGGCGACAACGTCGTCTGCGGCAGCTCCTACGGACGCGTCCGCGCCCTGATCGACAACCACAAGCAGCAGATCAAGCAGATCGGGCCGAGTGAAACGGCGGTCGTGGTCGGCCTGAACGAAGTGCCGGGCTCCGGCGAGACGCTGATGGCGATGGAGAACGAGAAGGAAGTCCGCGAATATGCGCAGAAACGCTACGAGTACGAGCGTCATAAAGAGCTCTCTCTGAGCACGAAAACGACCCTCGACGAGCTGACGTCGCTGATTGCCGAAGGCAAGCTCAAAGCCCTGAAAGTCGTTCTCAAGACCGACGTCCACGGCTCCCTCGAAGCGATCCGCTCGACTCTGGCGACCCTGCGCAACGAAGAGGTCAAGGTGGAGATCATCTCCTCCGGCGTCGGCGGCATCACCGAAAACGACGTGGAACTGGTCAACAACTCCGAGAACTGCGTGCTGCTGGGCTTTAACGTCCGCCCGACGGGTACCGTCAAGGCGGTCGCGAAGCAGAAGGGTGTCGAGATCAAGACCTACTCGATCATCTACCAGCTGATCGACGACATCACGGCGATGCTGACGGGTATGATGGCACCGAAATACACCGAAGAGAATACGGGCCAGGCGGACGTCCGCGAGACCTTCAAGATCCCCGGCGGCATGGTCGCGGGTTGTCTCGTCGTCGACGGCAAGCTCGTCCGCGGCGGCCACGTCCGTGTCATCCGCGAGGGTGTCGTTGTCTTCGAGGGCGATCTTACCTCCCTCAAACGTTTCAAAGACGACGTCAAGGAAGTGGGCAACGGTTATGAGTGTGGTGTCGTCATCAAGGGCTATGAAGATGTCCGTGTCGGCGACGTTATCGAGACCTTTACCAAAGTCGAGCAAAAAGTCGCCCTGTGAATCCGGCAGAAATCAAGCTCAAACGCACCGAAGCGGTGCTCGCCGAGCTGATCCCCGAAGCGATCACGCAGCTTAGCGATGCGCGTCTGCACGAGATCGACGTGATCGAGGTGAAGTGCTCCAAGGGGCGCAGCGACGCGAAGGTCTACCTTGACCCCCACGATTACAGCGACGAAGAACGCCGCTTCTTCCTGAAGCAGCTCAACAAGGCGCGCCCGGTCATCGAGGACTACTGCCTTAAAGACCAGGGGTGGTACCGCTGCCCGAAACTCGCCTTCGAGTTCGACGACCAGCTGCAGAAGCAGCAGAGCATCGAGGCACTCTTCAAACAGATCGAAAAGGAACGCAACGATGAGTCTTGAAAACGATATCCGCAAGCTCGTGGAGTCGATCGGCCTGAAGCTCTACGACACGGCGATCGTCTCCGAGAACGACGAGACGATCTACCGCGTCAGCGTCACCTCCTCCGAGGGAGTGAGCCTGGACCGCTGCGTCGAAGCGACCCACCTGATCTCCCCGCTGCTCGACGTCACGCCGCCGGTGTCGGGCCACTACCGCCTCGAAGTGAGCTCACCGGGCATCGAGCGCAAGCTCAAGGCCCTCGAACATTTTGAGAACTCCGTCGGCGAAAAGGTTTCGCTCACGACGAAGGAGAAGGTGAAATACCGCGGCGCGCTGCTGCGCGTCGAGGGTGAAACGGTCGTCGTTGACGACGAAGCCATGGGAGAGATCGGGATCCCCTTCAACGAGATCAGCAAAGCTAAAACCTACTTCGAGTGGTAATGCAGCCCGAATTCGCCATGCAGCTCGCCCTTGACGCCGCGTGGCGCTACCAGGGAGTGACCTATCCCAACCCCGCGGTCGGCTGCACGGTCTGCGGTCCCCGCGGCGAGATTCTCGCCGTCGCCGCCCACAAGAGGGCCGGCGGTCCCCACGCGGAGGTGTGGGCCCTCAAGGAGGCCTACTCCCTGCTCAGCGGCGATGCAGCTATCGAACCGCTTGTGGACTCCGCGGCGATCCACGACTATTTGCGGCGGCATCACGGCGGCATCTTTCGCGACTGTACCCTCTACGTCACCCTCGAACCCTGTTCCCACCACGGCAAAACCCCCTCCTGCGCCCTGCTGATCCGCGAACTGCATCCTGAAAAGGTGGTGATCGCCCACGAAGACCCCAACGCCGAAGCGGCGGGGGGCGCGGCGCTGCTGGAAGCAGCGGGTATCGTCGTGGAGCGGGGCCTGCTGCGCGACGCGGCGGCGGACCTGCTGCTCCCCTTCGTCTGCTGGCAGAAGGAGCGGTTCGTCGTCTTCAAGTGGGCCCAGCGCCTCGACGGTTCCGTCGACGGGGGCACCGTCAGCAGCGACGCTTCCAGGAGCTATGTGCATGCGATGCGCGACCGCTGCGACCTGCTCGTCATCGGCGGGAACACCGTGCGGGAGGACCGGCCGACCCTGGATGCGCGCCTTGTGGGCGGGAAGTCCCCGGACGTGCTGATCTACTCCCGCAGCGACCGCTTCGACCGGACGATCCCTCTCTTCACCGTCGAAGGGCGCCGGGTCATGGTCAGTGACTCCCTGGCGGACATAGCGGGATACCGCAACGTCCTCGTTGAGGGGGGACCGGGCATGTTCGAAGCGTGCCGGGAACTGGCGGACTGCCACCTCGCCTTTGTCGCGCCCGCAACCGGTGGTACAATACCGTTTACAAAAAGCGACGAGCGCTTCAGGCTGATGCATACCGCGGCGTTGGGCAGCGATCTTATGTTATGGTTAAAAAGGGAATAGTGTGGAAAAACAGGAAAAAATCGTCTCAATGTTCGACAACATCGCGCCGACCTACGATACGGCCAACCGCGTCATGAGTATGGGCGTCGACCGCACCTGGCGCAAGAAGGCGTGCGACATGGCGTTCGGCTACTACGGCCAGGACACGATCGATACGATCGTCGACGTTGCCTGCGGCACGGGGGATATGATGGGGTACTGGAAACGCCAGGGCAGTGCCCGTGGCGTCGCCATCGGCCGGATCGTCGGCGTAGACCCCTCCGAGGGGATGGTCGACGTGGCGCGCAAGAAGTTCCCGGACTTTTCCTACCATATTGCCAAGGCGACGGAGATTCCGCTGAAGGAGCAGGAAGCGGATATCCTCAGCATCACCTACGGGATCCGCAATGTCGTCGAGCGCCAGGCGGCGCTCGACGAGTTCAATCGCGTGCTCAAGCCCGGGGGGCTGGTGGTGATCCTGGAGTTCATGAAGAACGAACACCCCTCGCTGCTGGGCAAGATCCGCGACTTCTACATGAACCGCATCCTGCCGAAGATCGGCGGCTTCATCTCGAAGAACCTCGAAGCCTACGAGTACCTGCCCAACTCCATCGGCGAGTTCCTGACGGTGGCGAAGATGGAGGAAGAGCTCGAAAACGCCGGTTTTGAGATGCTCTATACGAAGAGCTTCTCCATGGACATCTCGACCCTGCTGATCGCCCGCAAAAAATAGGGGAGTCTCCATGACTTCCACCATCTCGGTCTCGGAACTCAACGAACAGATCAAGAACCTCCTGGAGACGACCTTCGTACGGGTTTATGTCGAGGGGGAACTCTCCCGCATCACCTACCACAACAGCGGCCATATCTACTTCACCCTGAAAGACGCCGGCTCCGCCATCAGCTGCGTGATGTTCCGGGGCAACGCTACTAAGCTGCGCTTCCGGCTCGAAGAGGGGCTGAAGGTGATCCTCGACGGGGCGATCAGCGTCTACAAGCCCCGGGGACAGTACCAGATCAACGCCTTCATGATCGAGCCCGCGGGCCACGGCGCCCTGGCGCTGGCCTACGAACAGCTCAAACGGCGCCTGGGGGAGCAGGGGTACTTCGACCCCGCGAACAAGAAGCCGCTGCCGCGGATGCCGCACCGCATCGCCCTTGTCACCTCCGCGACGGGGGCGGCGGTTCAGGATATGCAGCGCGTCGCCGCCCAGCGCTGGCCCCTGGCGACGCTCTTCCTGTACGACACGGTCGTGCAAGGGGAGGGGGCGGCGCCGTCGATCGTCCGCAACATCGCCGCGGCGGACCGGTGCGGTTATGACCTGATCGTCATCGGGCGCGGCGGCGGGAGCATCGAGGACCTCTGGGCGTTCAACGAGGAGGCCGTCGCCGACGCCGTCTACCGTGCCCATACCCCTATCGTGTCAGCGGTCGGGCACGAGATCGACTGGGTCATCACCGATTTCGTTGCGGACCTGCGCGCACCGACGCCGAGCGCGGCGATGCAGATGGTGCTGCCCGACCGCAACGAGGTGCTGCAGAGTATCGACCTGATCCGCTCCCGGTACGACGGAGTGCTGCAGCAGCGGCTGCAGCGCTGGGGGGAGACGCTGGCACACCTGCGGCAGAGTTACGAGCGCCACTCCATCGAACAGCGGCTCCGCAGCCGCATCGAGGAGATCGCGCAGCTGCGCCAGCGCTTTGATCATGCCGCGGGGTTCATCCTCGAGCGTTCACGCCGGCAGATCGAGCCGCTGCTGACGGGCCTGGAACGGGGGGTTCAGGGCGTTTTCAACGCCAAACGCGCGGCGGCGGTGAACCTCCGGCAGAATCTGGAGGCGAACAACCCCGAGCGCAAAGGAAAGAGAGGGTTTGCCCAGATCGCCCGGGAAGGCAGGGTCGTCGAACTGGAGACGCTGAATGTCGGGGAGCGGTTCGAGGCAATGAGCCCCTCCTGCAAGGTGACCGCCGAAGTGCTCGGGACGGAGCACTTCGCAAAGGAGAAAAAGGCGTAGTCTAGAGGCAGGGGTCGATGACGTCTTCGGGTTTCTGGTAGAGGAAGATCTCGACGCGGCGGTTCTGCGCCATGTTGTCGACGGTCGTGTTGGGGAGCAGGGGTTTGTCGAAGGAGCAGCCACGGACGTAGATCTGGTTTTTCATCCCCTGGTTCACCATGCTCTGGGCGACGCTTGTGGCGCGACGGTTGGAGAGATCCAGGTTGTAGTCATAGGAGCCGCGGTTGTCGGTATGGCCGGCAATCTGGACGACGGAGGGGTACTTGCTGATGACCTGGGCCATCTTGGCGACCTTGGCGTTGGCCGTTGCGGTCGGGGCGTCTGAGGCGGTCTGGAACATCATGGCGCTTTTGAAGGTCACCTTGACGCGGTTTGTCTCCTTGGTGACGATGACATCACTGGGGCTGATATCGCTGTCGCTGACAACGGTATCGAGGGAGCTGGCCAGCTCCTGGGCCTGCTTGTCCATGCTGTAGCCGATCCCCGCGCCGGCAGCCGCGCCGACAGCGGCGCCGATGAGGGCACCTTTGCCTTTGTTCTTGCCGATCAGGATGCCGCCAAGGGCGCCGACGGCGGCACCGATCAGGGCCCCCTTCTTCGTATTATCGTAGGCTTCCCCGCCGCCGGGCTGGGGCTGCTGAGTGTTGGTACACCCGGCCATGAGCAGGGCCGACGCGGTCAGTGCGATAATGGTTTTGCTTTTCATAACGTGATTCCTCCATAAACTAATAGCGATAGGTAATCTTACCCAAATAAGATTATGCCCCGTGCACTACTGTGGCAATATGGGGAAGATTTAAACTTCTCTGACAGATTGCGGAAATATACAATTTTAATCTCTCCTTCCACTTCTTTTCGCATAATGGGCCTGCAACAAACCGGAGTGAGGAGTCCCCATGAGACGTGTAGGATTGATGATACTGTTCGGCTGTATGGCACTGCAGGCCGAAGAACAAAGTACGGAGCTGCGTCAGATCGAGCGGCAGCTCTGGAACAGCATGCCGCTCTCGAGCTGCGGCATTGACGTTACGCAGCGTGATGACTCCGTGCTTCTGGAAGGAACGGTCGCGACCCTGCGGCAGAAGAGGCTGGCCTACGAGATCGCCAGCGCGGCGACGCAGCGGCGCGTCGTGAATGAAATCAACCTTGGCGACCCGCATCTTGCCGACGGTTTTTAACCGACTCTGCTGTAATAGGTTATAATGCAGCATCAAACATCCCGATGCCAAGGAGGCATGATGCTGCAGCCCGTCCGTAAAGAGATTATCCGCTACGCCCTCGATTTCGACATTCTGAACATCCAGACCTACAGCGGTTACAAGGGCGACCTGCTGGTCAAGATCACGATGCCCGACGACAACGACGCATCCCTTAGGGCAATCCGGAAAAAGGCGCTGGATCTAGGGATGGAAGTGGTGGTCAAGGACAACAAGAACTACCTCATCTACGAACTCTACTGCATCATCCCCGATGAATCCGCCTACGAGCTGAAACTTTAGGAGCCGGGATGATTATCGGGGTACCCAGGGAGATCAAGAGCGACGAGTTTCGCGTCGGCGCGACCCCGGAGAACGTCGCCAGCTGGGTCGCTGCGGGCTTTGAGGTCCATGTCGAGCAGGCTGCCGGGGAGGGGAGCGGTTTCTCCGATGCGGCGTACGAAACGGCGGGAGCGCGGATGCAGCCGACGCCGGAGGCGCTTTACGGAGCTGCGACGCTGATCGTCAAGGTGAAGGAGCCTCAGCCCCCGGAATACCCCCTGCTGAATACCTCGCATATCCTCTTCTGCTACATCCACCTCGCGCCTCTCAAGGCGCTGGCCGAGGTACTGATGCGCCAGAAGGTGACGGTCTTTGCCTACGAAACGGTGAGTGTCGACGGGGAACTGCCGCTGCTGAAGCCGATGAGCGAGATCGCGGGGAAGATGGCCGCCCTCGTAGGGGCCCATCATCTCAACCGCTACCAGGGGGGCGAGGGAATCCTCGTCGGCGGCGCGGCGGGCGTGCTGCCGGCAAAGGTGCTGGTTATCGGCGCCGGCAGCGCCGGGTACCATGCCGCCAAATGTGCAGCGGGGATGGGGGCGGACGTCACCGTGCTGAACCGGACGACCCCGAAGCTGCTCTTTATCGAGGATACCCTGGAGGGCGTCAAAACGGCGCTCTTCTCTCCCGAAGCGCTGCAGGAACAGCTGCGACAGTCGGACATCGTCGTCAGCAGCGTCCTGATCCACGGCGGGGCGAAGGCGCCGAAGCTGATCACCCGGGGGATGCTTAAAACGATGAAACCCGGCAGCGTCTTCGTCGATATCGCGATCGACCAGGGCGGTACGGCGGAGAGCTCCCGTCCGACGACCCACAGCGAACCCACCTACGTCGAGGAGGGGGTGATCCACTACTGCGTCGCCAATATGCCCGGCGCCTATCCCCGCACCTCGACTGTCGCCCTGACCAACGCGACGGCCCCCTATGTCCTGGAGATCGCCCGCAGCGGTATTGCGGCGGCAAAGCAGAACCCCGCTCTGCGGGAGGGACTGAACGTCTGTCGGGGTGCGATCGTCAAGGAGGCGGTGGCCGAGGGGGTGGGGGCGGCGTATACGCCCCTGGAGACTATTTTAGGGTGATGGCCGGAAAGTAGGTGTGCAGCAGTAGCGCGCCTTCGCCCGCGAGGGTATGGAAAAACTCTTCGAAGAAGTCCGGCTCGTTCCAGACCGGCTGTTCGACGCCGCTGAGGGAGATGATCGCCGTTTTGGCGTCGTGCATGACCCCGATGGAGTCGACCAGCCCTACCTGCTTCGCCTGCTCCGCGGTGAAGATGTGGGCATCGGCGTAGAGGGCGTGCTTGCGCGGGTCGAGGCCCCGTGCCTGCGCCACGTCCCCGACGAAGAGATCGTAGGTGCCCTGGATCACCTTGGTCAGCTCTTTGCGCTCTTCGGGGGTCCACTCCCGCTCCGGGGTGCCGATCTGTTTGTAGCGGCCGGCGGCGACGACCTGGCTTTTGATCCCGATCTTGTCCATGATGCCGCTGAAGTCGGCTCCTTGCATAATGACCCCGATGGAACCGACGATGGAGCCGGGGTTGGCAATGATCTGGTTCCCCCAGATCGCGGCGTAGTAGCCGCCGCTCGCCATGACGCCGCTGGCATAGACGACTACCGGCTTCTTCTCCCGAAGGCGCTTGACGGCATAGGCCACCTCGATCGAGGGGGCGACGGCGCCGCCGGGAGAGTCGATCTCCAGCAGGACCCCCTTGACATTCTCGTTTTCCGCCGCTTCGTTGAGCTGCGTGACGGTTTCGGTCGTATCGACGATCGGCCCTTTGAAAAGGATATGCTGCAGGTTGTTGCGCGTCATTTCGTCCTCTCCGACGGGGAGGAAGATGAAGAGCAGTACTACCACCAGCAGTACGGCCTTGAAGTGTTCCTGGATAAACTTCAGGGGCGCCGTGATGGGCCAGAAGAGCCGCCGCATCCCCTCCTCGAAACGTGTGTTCTCAGTCATGCCATTTCCTTCCTTCGCGGGGTTTTATGACGCTATTGTAACGGATCAGCCGTTTACCAACGCGCCGCCGATGTAGACGGCGTCGACGGGGTAGCCGTGCAGCAGCAGGTGCAGCGGCAGCTGCTCGTCGGGCTCGTGGTCGAGCTGCAGGACGATCATGTCAGCGTCTTTGCCTGCCTCGATGCTCCCCTTGTTGAGCCCAAGGGCCGACGCGGCGCGGCGGGTGACGCTCTCGATCAGGCTGCGGGCGAGGGGAAGCAGCGGGGTCTCCGAGTGCATGAAAAGGGCGATCTTCATCTCCTCGAAGAGGTCGAGGCGGTAGTTGGAACTGAGCCCGTCGGTGCCGCAGACCCAGTTGATGCCGTGGCGCTCCAGGGCGTCGAGGTCGATCGCCCCGTTGCCCAGCAGGCGGTTGGAGATGGGGCAGTGGATCACCGTGTGCCCCCCCTGCGCCAGATGCCGCAGTTCGCCGTCGTTGGCGTGGACGACGTGGGTCATCAGGGTCGGGTGGCCGTCGAAGAGGGCCAGGAACTCGCCGGCGGTGTTGACGGCTGACGTCTGCTTGAGGAAGTCGTTGAAGAAGGGCTTGAACTCCCCGGCGTTGGCGTCGAGCCACTGGCGCTCTTCGGGGCTCTCCATAAAGTGGGCGCTCAGCGGCAGTCCCCGCTCCGCCGCCAGGGCGACGGCCCGCCGGATCAGCGCGGGGTGGACCGAATAGGGGGAGTGGACGGCGATCGCCGGGATGAAGCCCGGCCGCGTTACCGCTTCGGAAGCGCTAAGGCGCTGGAGGAAATCGCCGTAGAGGGCGTCCGCCATCGCCGCCTGCGAGCCGATGACCTCGTTGAAGAAGACGACGTTCTGGGGGGCTTCGGCGGCGGCTTCGAGGTCCATCCCGTGGGAGCTGACCGCGCCGAAGGTGGTGATCCCGGAGCGGAGCATCATCTGCGTCGCCGCTTTCATGCATTCGAGTGAACAGTTGTTAATGAGCTCCTCCCGGTTGGCGATGACGCTGTGCAGCCAGGGGAGGAAGGCCCCGTAGCGCAGGGTCGTCCTGTTGCCGCTGAACTCCAGGTGGATGTGGGGGTTGATCAGGCCCGGCATCAGCAGCGAGCGTTCGGGGAGTTCGGTCACCTCGGCGTCGGGGTAGCGACTTTTGAGCGTATCGAGGGGAGCGATTTCGCGGATCGCCGTGTCGAAGGCGACGGCCTGCCCCTCCAGGAGGGTATCGGGGGTAAGGATGTAGTCGGAGCGGATGATTTTCAAATTTTGTCGGTTCCCGGGAAGCAATTTAAAGTAGATTATGCTTTATGTTGCTAGAATAAACGCTTAAAAATCGCAGCTGCAGGCCGTTTCCCAAGGCGGCCCAATGTGTTGCCGGCGCAACGGCGTATGCTGCGACAGCCGATGAATCACAGGCGCAGTACGTCCGGGAAGACTCCCTTCCCGCGACGTGCCGTCCAACTCAATATAAGGAAAACGACAGAATGAAAATTATGGTAATCCAAGGCCCGAACCTCAATATGCTGGGAATCCGCGAACAGCAGATCTACGGACCGGTCAAACTGGAGCAGATCCATGCGCAGATGCAGGAAGTGGCCAGACAGGGCGGCGTAGAGATCGAGTTCTTCCAGAGCAACCTCGAGGGCGAGATCGTCGACAAGATCCAGGAGTGCTACGGCGACGCCAACGGTATCATCATCAACCCGGCGGCCTACACGCACACCTCCATCGCCATCCGCGACGCGATCAGCGCCGTGGCCCTGCCGACGATCGAAGTACATATCAGCAACATCTACCGCCGCGAGGAGTTCCGCCAGAAGAGCATGATCGCCCCGGTCTGTGCCTCGTCGCTGGTAGGTTTCGGCCCCTTCGGTTACCACCTGGCGATGGTGGGCATGCTGCAGATCCTCAAAGAGCTGCAGGCACTCCAAGAGGCGCAGAAACTGCAGCAGGCCTGATAGGGTGCTGAAGCGTCCGCTTGCACCGGGCCTGACGCTCTACCGCGACCGCCGCTTTCCCGCAAGGCGGCACGCGGCGCGGCACCACCGTTACCGCACGGTCGTCGGGATCGGCGGCAACGTCGGCGACGTCCGGCGCCGGTTCCACCGGCTCGCCGTGGCGCTCGAACGGGACCGCCGGGTCGCGCTGCTGCAGAGCGGCCCGATCCTGAAGAATCCGCCCTTCGGGTTCCTGGAGCAGGCGGACTTCTACAACTCGGTACTGGAACTCTCCACGTCGATGCAGCCGCGCCCCTTTCTGCGCTACCTGCTGCATCTGGAACAAAGGTTCGGGCGTAAACGCCCGTTCCCCAACGCGCCGCGGACCCTGGACCTGGATATCCTCTTTTTTGATGGACGCCGCATCAACAGAGCGGATCTGCAGGTGCCGCACCCGCACTGGAACGAACGGTCGAGCGTGGTCATTCCGCTTGCCTGGATGGGAGCTCACAGATGAAGATTTTGACCTTTACCGGTGCGACGCCCGCGGAGGCCCTCAAAAAGGCGCAGCGCGAAGTCGGTGAAGAGGCGATGCTGATCGAGACGAAACAGATCCGCAAGAAGGCGCTGGGCTCGGAACCGCTCTACGAGATCATCGTGGGCGTCGACGATACGGTTCCGGCGCCGGCGAAACGTTCTGACCCCTACGGCCGGTCGGGGAGTGCCTCCGCCCGGAAACAGCCGCCGCTGAGCGAGCAGCAGCCCCTGGCCCAGAAGAGCAACGACGTGCTCTTCAACATCTCCGAGGCCGCCAAGCAGATCTCGAAGATCGCCGAGGTGACCGACGACCGCCCCGCCGAAGCCGGGCAGGGTGCCGATACCGAGGAGCTTCGCCAGATCAAGAAGGAGATCAGCAAACTCGGCGACAAGGTGAAACTGATCCAGAATATGTTCTGGCAGGAGCGCGCCCCGGAGCTGCAGAAGGCGATTCCGCCGGAGTTCGCCGAGATCTACCGTCTCTCGCTGCAGAGCGGCATGAAGCGCGAGCATCTCGATGCGATCATGGAGCTGACCCTGGAGCATATGCCGGTGAAGATGCGTGAAAGCTCCGAATCGGTCAAACGCTATTTCCAGACCCTGCTGCGCAAGATGATACCGGTGCGGATGGAACGCCCGCTGGCGACGGGGGCGAAGAAGGCGATCATGCTCGTCGGGCCGACGGGGGTGGGGAAGACGACCTCCATCGCCAAGCTGGCCGCCCGCTACTCCTACCTGCTGGAGAAGCGCTACAAGGTGGGGCTGATCGTGCTCGACACCTACCGGATCGGGGCGGTCGAGCAGCTGATGCAGTACGCCCGGATGATGAAGCTCGGGATCGAAACGGTCGTCGACCCCCCGGAGTTCACGAGCGCGCTCGAGAGCCTGCACTACTGCGATTACATCCTGATCGACACGATGGGCTCGTCGCCCTACGACCGGGAGAAGATCAGGAAGATCCAGGCCTGCCTCGAGGCGGACCGGGAGCTGAGCATCGACGTCGTCCTGGTGGTCCCCAGCTCGATCAAGTACGAGGACCTCAAGGAGACCTACGAGAGCTTTTCGCCCCTGGGGGTCGATACGGTGATGTTCACGAAGCTCGACGAGACCCGGGGGTTCGGGAACATCTTCTCCCTCGCCTACGAGACGAACACGCCGATCAGCTACTTTTCGGTGGGGCAGGAGGTGCCCGAGGACCTCGTCGTCGCCAGCAGCGAGTTCCTGATCGACTGCCTGCTCAACGGTTTTGACCGGAGCCGCGTATGATCGGGCATCAGGCATCGAAGCTGCAGAAGCTGGTGGCGGAGAACGAGAACCGCACCGGGAAGAAGACCCGTTTCGTCGCCATCACGAGCGGCAAGGGGGGCGTCGGCAAGAGCACGATCAGTTCCAACCTCGCCATGCTGCTCTCGGGCAGCGGCCTGAAGGTCGGCATCTTCGATGCGGACATCGGGCTGGCGAATCTGGACGTCATGTTCAACGTCAAGATCAAGAAGAACATCCTGCATGTCCTGAAAGGGGAAGCGGGGGTCGGGGATATCGTCATCCCGATCAACCCGCGGCTGACGCTGATCCCCGGCGAGAGCGGCGAAGAGATCCTGAAATACTCGGATACGTCGCTCTTCGAGCGCTTCATGCGGGAAGCCCATGTCCTGGACGACCTGGACATCATGATCATCGACACGGGAGCGGGGATTGGGGATCACATCCAGCTCTTCCTCAACGCCGCGGATGACGTCATCGTCGTCACCGTGCCCGACCCGGCGGCCATCACCGACGCCTATGCGACGATCAAGGTGACGGCGCGCACGCGCGACGACATCTGCATGATCATGAACCAGGTGCGCAGCGCGAAGGAGGCCGATGCGGTCTTCGAGAAGATCCGCAAGGTCGCCCACGCCAACATCGGCGCCCAGCTGAAGCTGGAGCTGCTGGGGCGGATCCATCAGGACCCGAAGGTGGCGATTGCCGTCAAGCAGCGCGCACTCGTCGTCGAGGAGTTTCCCTCCTGTCAGGCGAGCCGCGACCTCGAAGAGATCGCCCGCACGCTGGCCCGGAAGGTGGAACGTAACGTGCTTATCAAATCGGCAGAGAGCGGCCTCAGCGGCCTTTTCAAACGCCTGATGGGGCATTTCTGAGCAGACCTCGGTCCTGTCCGGGGATGCCGGGACACCCCTGAGAACCTCGAGTTAGGAATGCCATGCGCGGAGCAAACTTTGTCGCTTTTTTCACCGTACAGGGATTCTTCGTCGGAATCGTCTTCGCGCTGCTGAAGGGGGAGGGCCCCGAGGGACTGTTGAGCTACACGTTCCTGATCACGGCCTTTTTCTACCTCTTTTCGCATCTCTGCGTGGCCTTCTATTTCCGGACGATCAGCTCGGCGCGGAGCCGTTTCCCCAAAGAGCACCACGAAAGGGAACTCGACCTGATCATTCACGAGATCAACAAGCGGGAGAACCATGTCGACCGCCTGATCGACCTGAATATGCAGGCGATGGCCGGTGAGATGAAATGAGCGGCACGGAGATCTATTCGGCGGAGCTGAAGCACCGGGAGGACCAGCTGGCGCTGGAGTACCTCCCCGCCGTCAAGGCGATGGCCTTCCGGCTCAAGGAGCGGCTCCCCAGTTCGGTGGACTACATGGACCTCTCGGCGATCGGCACGGAGGAGCTCGTCAAGCTGGCGCGCCGTTACGACGCGTCGCAGAACGACTCCTTCTGGGGCTACGCCAAGACGCGGGTCTACGGGGCGATGCTCGACTATCTGCGCTCCCTGGACGTGCTGAGCCGCTCGAGCCGCCGTCTCGTCAAGGCGATCAACCATACGATCGAGGCCTACCTGGCCGAGCATGACGAAGAGCCCAGCGACGCGGAACTGGCGGAGATCCTCGGCGAGGAGGAGGAGAAAATCCGCGAGGCGCGCGTCGCCTCGGACATCTACGCGGTAATGCCCCTGCAGGAGCAGCTCAGCGAAGGGGACGAGGGGGCGACCCTGGAGCGGATCGAGCACGACGAACTGGTCGAAGTGATCAAGTCGGTGCTGATGCGCTATAATGAACGTGAACAGATGATCATCCAGCTCTACTATTTCGAAGAGCTCACCCTCAAGGAGATCAGCGATATCCTCGGGATTACCGAGTCGCGGATTTCGCAGATCCACAAATCGGTGATCCGGAAGATCCGGGACGCAGTAGGAGAAAACAATGGCTGACATTCTCTCCCAGGAGGAGATTGACGCGCTGCTTGACGTCGTGGACGACGAAGGGGAGGATATTCTCGAGAGCGGCGGTTACGACGACAGCAACGCCCAGCGCCAGATCACCCTCTACGACTTCAAGCGTCCCAACCGCGTCTCCAAGGAACAGCTGCGGGCCTTCCGGGGGATCCACGACAAGATGGCGCGCTCGCTTTCGTCGCAGATCTCCGCGATCATGCGCTCCATCGTCGAGATCCAGCTCCACTCCGTCGACCAGATGACCTACGGCGAATTCCTGATGTCGCTGCCGAACCCGACGAGTTTCAACGTCTTTTCGATGAAGCCGCTGGAGGGCAACGGCGTCCTGGAGATCAACCCCTCCATCGCCTTCCCGATGCTCGACCGCCTGCTCGGGGGGAAGGGGGAACCTTTCGAATCGAACCGGGAGTTCTCCGACATTGAACTGAGCCTCTTCGAGACGATCCTGCGGGTCATGATGGGGACGCTGAAGGAGGCGTGGGGGCCGGTGACCGAGGTTTACCCGGCCATCGAGTCGAAGGAGTCGAGCCCCAACGTCGTGCAGATCGTCGCCCAGAACGAGATCGTCGTCATGGTCGTTATGGAGATCATCATCGGTCACAGTTCGGGGATGATGAACGTCTGCTACCCGGTCATCGCCCTTGAACCGGTGCTCCCCAAGCTCGCCAGCCGGGACCTGATGCTCAACGAGACGAGTTCCAAGAAGAGCCGCAACCGGGAGCTCCACGTTCTGCTGGGCGGGGCGCACGTCAACGTCGAGGCGACCCTGGGCAATGCGGAATTGAGCCTGCGCGACGTTCTGGAACTCTGCCAGGGCGACATCATCCGCCTCAACACCCCGGCCAACGACATGGTGATGCTAAGCATCGACGGCAAGGCGCGCTTCTTCGGCGAGATCGGGCTGCGCCGCTTCCGCAAATCGGTCCAGATCACCGAGGTGATCGACACGGAGCAGGATGCGGTCAAACGGGCGCTCAAAGAGTTCGAACTGCAGCGCAAGGAACAGATCAGCGGCTTCAAGCAGATCATCGAGAAGAAAGAAGCGGCCGAAAGTAGTGAATTTGAATCGGGAGACGACGAATGACCGAGTTTATCAAACTGTTTGAACGCGAGACGATCGCGACAATCGAGGGACTGACGGGGCAGACCCCGGTACTCGAACTCAAGGACGAGCAGGTCATCACGGAGATGTCCAATATCGTGCCGCCGACGGTGCTGATCACCATGAAGGTGAAGGATACGGCCGAGGGCAGAGCGGCGGTGGCGATGCCCCCGCTGCTGGCGACCGCCCTGGGCGATATGATGCTCGGGGGTGAAGGCGAGGGCAAGAGCAGCATGGACGAGGATGACCTCGACGCGACGAAAGAGATCGTCTCCAACATCGTCGGCGCCCTCTCGACGGCCCTGGGGGCGCAAAACGAACTGCCGAAGCTCTCCTTCCAGGTGGAGGGGATCACGTTCATCTCCGAGGATGAAGAACCCGATATCAGCGCCTACGCGAAGACCTATGTCTACAACTTCTCCGTCGGCGGCGCTTCCGGGCTCTACATGCTGATCGCCGACGAAACGGCGGAACAGCTCTTTTACGGCTCGAAGCAGAAACAGGAGGACGAATCCCTGCATGAAGCGTTCGTCGACGCACCGGCCGCGACGCCGGCAACCAATCCGAACCTGGGTGAGGGAGAGATGAAAAATATCGGTCTGATCATGGACGTCAAACTGCCGGTACGGGTACGGATCGGCCAGAAACGGATGCTGCTCAAGGATGTCCTGAGCATGGATATCGGCTCGGTTATCGAACTTAACCAGCTGGCCAACGACCCGCTGGACATCCTTGTCGACGACAAGGTGATCGCCCAGGGCGAGGTCGTCATTGTCGACGGCAACTTCGGCATCCAGGTGACGACGATCGGTTCCAAGCGCGACCGGCTCAACAGCCTGAAGTCGTAACTCTGGGCCGCTTTCCCGAAAACGCGGTAGAATATTGAGAAGAGGGCGTCCGGGATCGTTCCGATCCGGGCGTCACCACGGGTGAAGGGTGCTTGTGAACCCGGCCCCGGAGTAAAGGATACACGATGGAACGGCGACGGTCACGCCAGAAGGAACTGGGGAAGAAATACGTCAAGGAGATCAAGTCGGCGGACGTCTGGAGCGTCTTCAAGATCATCGCTGATTTCGTTCAGGGCTTTGACGAACTGGGCGACCTCGGGCCCGCGGTGACGATCTTCGGCAGTGCGCGGACCCATCATAACGACGTCTACTACCTCAAAGCGACGATGCTTGCCGACATGCTGGCAAAGAAGGGGTTCAACATCATCACCGGCGGCGGCCCCGGCATCATGGAAGCGGCCAACAAGGGTGCCTACGAGCACCGCGACCAGGTCGAGTCGATCGGTCTGAACATCGATCTGCCGATGGAGCAGATCACCAACGACTATACGACGATTGAGCAGGGGTTCGATTACTTCTTCTCCCGCAAGGTGATGCTGATTAAGTACTCCATCGCCTACGTTATCTTCCCGGGGGGATTCGGTACGCTGGATGAACTCTTCGAGGCGCTGACGCTCGTGCAGACCCGCAAAAGCGCGCGCGTGCGCATCTTCCTCGTCGGCGAGGAGTTTTTCAAGCCGCTGCTGAAGTTCATGAAGAAGAGTCTCCTCGCCGAAGGGATGATCGACAAGGAGGACCTGGAGCTGATCACCGTGACGGAGGACCTGGAGCTGATTGCCACCGAGATCGAGGCCTCGCTACGCGAGCAGATCGACGAACTCAAGCAGGACGGCCTGGCCGAGACCTCCTACTACAAGCGGCTGGCGGATTTTTTCAAAGACCGCAAGATCCAGGAGGGGAAAGACTCCTACCTGAGAAGATTATAGGAACGTATGACAGAAGCAATGAAGAAGAAAAAAGTACTGATCGGGATGAGTGGCGGGGTCGATTCGACCGTGTCGACGATGCTGCTCAAGGAGCAGGGGTATGACGTCGAGGGCGTCTATATGAAACTGCATGCAAAGCCGGGTTACCACGAGATCCATCTCGCCCGGGCGCAGAAGGCGGCGGATTTCGTCGGCGTGAAGCTGCATGTGCTGGACCTGCAGGAACAGTTTGATGCGAAGGTGTTCAAGCCTTTTATCGAGACCTACAAGGAGGGGCGTACCCCCAACCCCTGTGCGCTCTGCAACCGTAATATCAAGTTCGGCGAGATGGTGAAGTTCGCCGACAGCATCGGCGCGGATTACGTCGCGACGGGGCACTACCTGCGCCACGACGGCCACTACCTGATCCAGGCCGAGGACGATACGAAGGACCAAAGCTACTTCCTCTTCTATATCGACCGCAACGTGCTGCCGCGTCTCATCTTTCCCCTCGGGGAGAGCAAGAAGAGCGATGTGAAGGCGTTGGCGGCGTCGATCAAGGGGCTTGAATCCTTCGCCGAACAGCCCGAATCCTCGGAGATCTGTTTCGTCGAGACGACCTATACGGATGTCCTGAAGAACTATGTCAACGTCGATCAGGACGGCGAGGTCCTCGATACCGAAGGGAACGTCGTCGGCACCCACAAGGGGTACATGCACTACACGATCGGCAAGCGCAAGGGTTTCACGGTCAAGGGGGCCCTGGAACCCCACTACGTCCTGGAGATCCGCCCCGCGAAGAACCAGATCGTCGTCGGCACCCGGGAGAAGCTCGAATGCCGCCGCGTGACGATCGGGCATATCAACATGTTTGACGACCGTACCAGTTTCGACACGACGGTCAAACTGCGCTACCGCAGCGAGGCGGTACCCTGCCACGTTGAAATCGACGGAGACCGGGCGACGATCGACCTCAAAGAACCGGTTCTGGGCGTGGCACGGGGACAGGCCGCCGTCTTCTACGACGGCGACCTGCTGATCGGCGGGGGCTGGATCGAGTAGGCGCGCAAGCAGAGCAGCGCATCGGAGCGTGTGCAGAGGCACGAAAGGGTTGAATGGTGAAAGTATCGACAGCAGCGCCACGGTACCAGACACTGAGCATGGAGAGCATCCGGGCCCGTTTTGTCAACCTGATGCTGCTGCTGGCCGCGCTGATCCTGCTTTTCGATCTCTTCAACAGTCTGGCGGGGGGCTACGTTTTGATGGCCTGGGCCGAGGTGGCCTTCATCCCGCTGCTATTGATCACCTACCTGCTCTTCCGACGGGGCCTCCCCTTCGGCTATGCGTCGGTCGTGGGAGTGGGAAGCGTCGCCTTCCTCTCCCTCTTTTCGCTGACGGTCGACGGATACGGCAAGGAGTCTGCCCTCTTCTGGACCGCGTCGCTTCCCATCTACATCTTCTTTCTGCTCGGGGCCGAGCGGGGGATCACCTGGAGTGTCGTCATCACGGGGGTGATCGCCCTGAGCGCGGCTAACGCCTACTTTGCCTGGGTACCCCCGATCTTCTCCTACGACGTGCTGATCCAGCTGACACTGGGATACCTGGCGCTCTCCTACCTGGTCTACTACGTCGAGAAGCTGCGCGGCTCCTACGAATTGCGCCTTGACCAGGCATTGAAAGAGCGCGAAGCACTCCTCAAGGAGCTGCACCACCGGGTGAAGAACAACATGCAGGTCATGATGGGACTGCTCTGGCTGCAGGCGGACAAGATTGACGAGCCCCGTTACCGCCACCTGCTGCTGGAGAACATCAACCGGCTTGCCTCGATGGCGATGATTCACGAACACCTCTACCGGACGGATGCGGTGGAAAAGATCGACATGGGGGAGTACCTGCGGGCCATTGTCAGCCACCTCGAAAGTCTGAGCGACCACGAAATCCATACGCAGATCGCACCGGTAGCGCTGGATATGAAGTCGGCGATGAATATCGGCATCATCGTCAACGAAGCCGTGACCAATGCCATGGAACACGCCTTCGAACCGGGAGCCAAGGGGTGGATCCGTGTCACCCTGAAGGACCTGGGAACACGTGTTGCATTGCGTCTGGAAGACAACGGCCGCGGGGTGAAAACGGAGTCCCCCGGGCGTGAAGCGTTGGGGCTGACCCTGATCCGTGACCTCGCCGAAGGTCTGAGCGGCGGGGAGTGCGACATCCGCATGCACAAAGGGGTGCGGATCATCATCACCTTCGACAAGGAGCGTCAGGATGTTTTTTGAACGGGTCGTCATCATCGAAGACGAGCGCATTACCGCGCGCTACATCCGGGGGGTGCTGACGCGGATGGGGTGCGGCGTCCTGGAGTGTTACGACCGGGCCGCGCCGCTATTGGACTCCCTCGAGACGCTGCAGCCTGACTGCGTCATGATGGACATCAATATCAACGGCCCCCTCAGCGGTATCGACGCTGCGCAGCGGATGCGGCGCAGCGGGATGGAGATTCCGGTCATCTACATCACCGCCTACAGCGACCGTGAAACGGTCGACGAGGCGCTGGAGAGCGCTCCCTACGGTTTCGTGACCAAGCCCTTTACGGACAAGGACCTGGAGATCACCGTCCGGCTTGCCTACAAGCGTTACTGCAATACGCAAGGTGCGGAAGAGAGCACGCCGCCGCAGCAGGTCCAGCTGGGGGAGACGCTGGCCTATGATCTGGAGCGGGAGGTACTGCTCGAGGGCGGGAGCCCCGTCAGGCTCAACGCCAAGCAGGAGCGGCTGCTGCGACTGCTGGTGCAGCACCGTAACCAGACCGTCAGCCATGTGCAGATCACCTATGAAGTGTGGCCCGACGAGGTGATCTCCGCCTCGACGCTCCGCACGGCCGTCTACGCCCTGCGCAAGCGCGTGCCGCAGCTCGATATCCGTTCCCAGAGTAAAGAGGGGTATCTGCTCGTTTCCCTGCCGTAATCTCCATTGCTTTCCGCGACCATCTGACATTTTTTGACTTTCCTGGGTTACCGTTGAACTGTTAAATACATTCCGGCATGCCGTAAACGTTCCAGCGAGTGCATGGAATTTTCGGTCCTGCCGATTATTAGGAGATAACAGATGAAATGGTTTCGACATGTAGCCCTGTCGACGGCGGCGATCCTTGCGATCGGCGGCTGTGGTGGCGGTAGCAGCAGTAGCGGTGATGCGGCCAGCGGCGGTATCGTCGACGGGTACGTCGCCGGAGCGACGATCTTCGCCGATGCGGATGGCAACGGCATGCGGGGGGACGCGGAACTGACGACCACCTCGGACGCCAACGGTGACTTTACGCTGAGCGGGACGATCGTCGACGGCACGGTTGTCTACGGCTCCGGCGGTACGGACCTGAGCAGCGGCCTTCCCTTTGAAGGGCGTCTGAAAAGCATCTACCAGAGTGGAAGGGCGCTGATGCTCTCGCCGTTGACCACCTATACGGCGGCCCTCGTGCAGAGCGGCGCTTCCTGGGATGACGCCTCGGCGGCAGTAGCGACGAAGCTCGGCATCGATGCGGCACTGGTTAACAGTGACCCGATGGAGAATGCGAATGCCTTCCTGGCGGCCCAGAAAGTGCAGAAGGTCGCCGAGGTCATTGCATCGGCAACAACCGGCGACGGGACGTTCGATGCCGCCTACGAAGCCGTTTTTGCGTCCCTGGCGGCGGAGAGCGGGACGTCGTTTGATGCATCGGCGCTGGTTGCGCAGGTGGAAGCGGATCAAAACGTGACCCTCGACGCATCGGTCAGCACCTTTGTCCAGACCCTTGCGACGAAGATCGACGAGATCGCCGCGCAGGATGTGGGGACCGACGCACTCAACAGCGTCGGCGACGTCATCAACACCTACGCCGAAGTGGCCGAAGGTGCCATCGAAAACAACGAATCCCTGGAGAGCGTGACCCAGCAGCTCGACGATCTTAATGCATCGGACGATCTCGCATCCCAGGCGCAGAGCCTGGACGATGCGCTCCAGCAGGTGGAAGATGCCCTGGACGGTCTGCACTACCTCGGGAACAATACGGCCGACGACCAGATCGTCGGCGACCTGAACCTGAGCGACCCGGCGGCGGCCCCCTTCAACACGGCCGACCTGAACCTGACCTGGTCGTCGAACCATGCGGCTGTCAACGCGGAGACCGGAGCGGTCACCCGCAGCGATACGGTCGATGTCGACGTGGCGCTTAAAGCCCGGGTCAATAACGCCCAGGTGACCAACAGCCGTACCTACAACCTCGTCGTCAGACGCAACGAGCATGCCCCGGTCGCCGGCGACGATGCCGCGACCCTCGACGAAGACGGCAACGTCACGGTCGCCGTCCTCGCCAACGACAGCGACGGCAACGGGGACGCGCTCACCGTCACGCCTCTGGCCGCACCTGCGCACGGTACGGCGACCTACCACAGCGACGGTACGGTTACCTACGTGCCCGAAGCAAACTTCAACGGCAGCGACAGCTTTACCTACACCCTGACCGATACGACGGGGCGCAGCGACTCGGCGGCGGTCAGCCTGACGGTCACCGCCGTCAACGACGCACCGACGATCAGCGGTCTGCCGACGCTCTCGGTGAAGCAGGGAACGGCCTACAGCTTTACGCCGACGGCCGCGGATGTGGACGGCGATCCCCTGACCTTCGGCATCGTGAACCTGCCGGCATGGGCGGCGTTCGACACGGCGACGGGTACCCTCAGCGGTACGCCGACAGTGGCAAACGTCGGTATCACGCATGAAATCATCATCTCCGTGACGGACGGTACGGCGACGACGACTCTGGCCGCATTTAACCTTGAGGTCACGCAGACCGCCGTTCCGGTAGCGGAAGGTTTCGCGGTAAGCACCGACGAGGACAGCGCCGTGCAGGTGGACGTCGTCGCCCATGCCACGGACAGCGACGGTACGATTGACGCGACCACGGTTTCGGCGTCGGGTGCGGCCCACGGTGCTCTGGCGGTCAATGGGACGACCGGTGTCGTCACCTATACGCCTGCGGCGGATTACAACGGGGCCGACAGCTTCACCTACACGGTGGCGGATAACGACGGCGCCGTCTCTAACAGTGCCACCGTTTCCGTCACGGTGAACGCGGTCAACGATGTACCGGTACTGGATACACTGGCGAATATCGCGCTGAACGACAGCGGTTCCCCGGTCATTGTCACGGCGCACGCGACGGATGCCGACGGTGATACGATCACCTACAGTGCCGTCTCATCCAACACAGGTGTCGCCACAGTCGCCGTCAGCGGCGCGGCGATCACGGTCACGCCGGTCGCCAGCGGTGTGGCGACGGTCACCGTCACGGCCAGCGACGGGTCGCTGCAGGCAACGAAAACATTCAGTGTCAACGTCTCTTCCGTCGCGGTCTCCGACATGACTTGGTATGACGGCAAAGTCGTCTACGGCTTCTGGGTCGATGAGGAGGAAGGCCAGATAAGTTACGTCGCCGAACAGGTTACCCTTAACGCAGGGTCGCTCGAAGTGGTTGATGGGGTGTTCAACCCGACTGATGGAACATGGAGCATGTTTTCCGAGACTCCGGACATGATTCTTCAAGACGGTGTCTGGGCACCGGAGAGCAGTGTACGCAACTACACGGTCAGTGCGGATGGAACCGTCATGACTGTCAACGGTACCGAAGAGGTGAAAGTTGATTCCGTGATCGACCTCGAAGGCGTGACATTCGCGTTGACGAACGATATCAACGTCACCTTCGGTGCCGGTGCCAAGCGCTACATGCTGGCTTTCAAACGGACGGTGGAACGCTACACGCTGGCCTGGCAGCCTGTGGACTGGTCAAACAGCCAAGCGCCCTTTACCACTATCGAAGCGTGTATGAATTCCGGTTACCCCTTCTACTGGGATGAGATCAACCAGGTCGGTGTACGGGCCGAAGGCACGGTAGGAACACTGAGTGCAGGCATGACGGGCAACCTTGTCACGACCGACGCCAGCAGTACCGTCGTCGGTACCTGGGAAGCCGGTTACCTTCCGGGCCAGGAGGGCGGTACCCTGACGGTCTTCGCCAATCTGTCTCTGAGCGCCCCCAATTACGCATCCTATACGCGTTACGGCACCGTATCGGCGACACTCTACAACGGTACGGTCTATATGGTCGAGTATCAGGATGCCATGAGTGACTTTGTGGTCGATGAAGAGGACCTTCAGGGGAACCTTGATGCGCAGAACGCCATCAAGGCGGCGGTCGAGGAGCATTTTACGTCTTCGAATGCGGTGACACCGAACGATGCCTCCATCGTCGGAGCCTGGGCTGTTGCCGGTGAGGATAGTCTGGGGAATGCCGTACCGTTCGCTGCACTGCTTATCGTCGTCGACAACGCACACTACTTCATGACGCAGCAGATGCTGGGTATGGAGGGACTGATCGGCGGCGTTGAAGTAGGAAGTTACACCCTCAACAACGGTGCCTTTACCCTTGCCGAACCGTTTATCAACACCAATGCCGGAGATACGGCGACCTGCGGTACGATGACCGACAACGGTGACGGTACGGCGCTCTTTGCCGAAGTTTACGGCTGTGGTGGCATTACGGACCCGGGCGAGGTCAATGCGACGCGGCTCAGCAACGGTGCAGAAGCGGGGGCGTGGATCGCCAATTACACCGAATCGCCTGACGGCAACTTCAGTTTTGTCGCCATGGTGCTCGACGGTGCCGGCAACTATATGTTGGCGGACGTCGACTCCTCACAGGAGACAACCTGGTCGGCGACAACCAATTCGGATGGCGGTAAAAACAACATGACGGAGTTCGGCACCTACGTCGTCAACGGTGGTACGGTCACGATGACGGCGGATGCGGCAACGGATTTCAGCGCCGTATGTACGGAATTGGATCCGAGCGGATGTGATACCGTCGCCGGTGACAGCAACGGTGATTACGGGGTTAACCCGTTGATGACGGCCACGGTGAGCTTCACCGACAGCAACACGTTGATGATCACTCCTGAAGGTAGCAGCGAACCTATCGTCTTTACGCGGATCACACAGAACGGACCGTTTACGGTCCCCCAATAGGGGGCCGGACTATTTTCCCGGGCCTCTCGACGGGCACCGGGGGAACAGCTGCACGGGAGTCGCATCTATCTCTCCCGTTCTTTAATCCCTTCTCAAACTTCACACGCTATAATTCCGATAATACTTTGCCCCCAAGGAAACCCATGCGCGGATACAAGATTTTTGCCGGTAGTGCTTCGAAAGCGTTTGCACAGGAAGTGTGCAAGAGCCTCGACGTTCCCCTCAGCAAGGCGGACGTCAAACGTTTCAGTGACGGGGAAATCTCCGTCCAAATCGCCGAGAGCGTCCGCGGCCGCGACGTTTTTATTATCCAGTCCACCGGTGCGCCGTCGAATGACAATCTGATGGAGCTGCTGATCATGACTGACGCTCTGCGCCGTTCTTCTGCGAGCTCCATCACGGCCGTCGTACCCTACTTCGGCTATGCCCGTCAGGACCGCAAGGCGGCGCCTCGGGTTCCGATCACCGCCAAGCTCGTCGCGGACATGTACGAGACGGCGGGCATCGACCGTGTCGTGACGATCGACCTCCACGCTGGGCAGATTCAGGGCTTCTTCGACATTCCGGTCGACAATCTCTACGGCTCCATCATCTTCCAGGAGTACGTCCAGAGCAAGAACCTGCCCAATCCCATCATCGCCTCCCCGGATATCGGCGGCGTGGCACGGGCCCGCTACTTCGCGAAGAAGATGGGGCTCGAGATGGTCATCGTCGACAAACGCCGTGAGAAGGCGAATGAGTCGGAGGTGATGAACATCATCGGTGACGTAACCGGCAAGGATGTCATCATGATCGACGACATGGTTGACACGGCGGGTACGATGGTCAAGGCGGCCGCGGCGCTGAAGGCCAAGGGGGCGACGTCGGTCATGGCCTGTGCGACACACCCGGTACTCAGCGGTAAAGCCTACGACAATATCAACAACGGTGAGCTTGATGAACTGGTCGTGACGAACTCCCTGGAACTTAAAGGGGAGAGCAAGAAGATCAAGGTCCTGACGGTGGCGCCGCTTTTCGCGGAGGTTATCCGCCGCGTCTACCACAACGAGAGCGTCAATAGCCTCTTTAGTTAACCCGTGAGACGAGCATAGCCCGTCTCACTGCGCTATCCAGTGCTAACCAATGGCACTGAACACACGTGGCCGCTGTGGCACTAAAGCTGGCCCCATCCGGGGCCGAGATAGGAGCCCGGCGATTTTTGGTAACGCATGAGCTACGTTATCGCCGAGTTTTACTCTGACGAGCAGAACTCCTTAGCGAAAGGCTCGCGTGCAGTGAACCGCACTTCTTCTTTCATGTCCTGATCGAGTGTGATGACTGCAATATATTTCACACGATTTCCCCATTTTAAAAGGGGACGAGGAATTCAATGAAACTTTCGAACATTCGGAACTTCTCCATTATCGCCCATATCGACCACGGCAAGAGTACGCTGGCCGACCGTATCATCCAGGAGTGCGGCGCGGTCACCGACCGCGAGCTGAAGTCTCAGATGATGGACACGATGGATATCGAGCAGGAGCGCGGCATCACGATCAAGGCCCAGAGTGTGCGTCTTGACTACGTCAAGGACGGGGAACACTACATCCTCAACCTGATCGACACCCCGGGTCACGTCGACTTCAGCTACGAAGTGAGCAAGTCGCTTGCCTCCTCCGACGGGGCACTGCTGATCGTCGACGCGGCGCAGGGGGTCGAAGCGCAGACGATCGCCAACGTCTACCTGGCGCTGGAGAACGACTTGGAGCTGCTGCCGGTCATCAATAAGATCGACCTCCCCGCCGCCGACCCGGACCGGGTCGCCGAGGAGATCGAGGCGAGTATCGGCATCGACGCGACGGACGCTTTGAAGGTCTCGGCGAAGGCGGGAATCGGCATCCGCGAATTGCTTGACGCCATCGTCGACCGCATCCCGGCGCCCGAGGGGGACCCGAAGGCACCGACGAAGGCGATTATCTACGACTCCTGGTTCGACCCCTACCTGGGTGCCCTGGCACTGGTGCGCGTGTTCGATGGCGAAATTACGAAGAACCAGCTTGTCAAGCTGATGAGCAACAACGAACGTCACGAGGTGCTCGACCTGATGTACCCGCACCCGCTTAAGCGTCAGAAGACGCCGGCGATCAAGAGCGGCGAGATCGGCATCGTCGTGCTGGGTCTCAAGGATGTCGGTTCCGTGCGCGTCGGCGATACGATCACCGATGCGAAGAACCCGACGGCCGAGCCGGTCGGCGACTACGAGCCGGCCAAACCCTTCGTCTTCGCCGGGCTCTACCCGATCGACACTGACAAGTTCGAAGAGCTGCGCGACGCCCTGGACAAGCTCAAGCTCAACGACAGTTCGCTCAGCTACGAACCGGAGACCTCTATCGCACTGGGCTTCGGTTTTCGCGTCGGCTTTTTGGGAATGCTGCACATGGAGGTCATCAAGGAACGTCTCGAACGTGAGTTCGACCTTGACCTGATCGCCACGGCCCCCTCCGTCGTCTACAACGTCTACCTGACTGACGGTACGATGGTCGAAGTGCATAACCCCTCCGAACTGCCGCCGGTCAACAACATCGAACGCATCGAGGAACCCTACGTCAAAGCGACGGTCATTACGCCGACGGATTACCTGGGGAACATTATCACCCTGCTGATGAACAAGCGCGGTATCCAGGAGAAGATGGACTACCTTAATGAAGCGCGGGTCATGCTGGAGTACTCCCTGCCGATGAACGAGATCGTCGTCGACTTCTACGACAAGCTCAAGTCCATTTCCAAAGGGTACGCAAGCTTCGACTACGACCCCTGCGGTTTCCGCGAAGGCGACCTTGTGAAACTCGACGTTCGTGTCGCCGGCGACATCGTCGATGCCCTTTCGGTCATCGTACCGCGTCAACAGGCGGAAAACCGCGGGCGCATTTTGGTCAAGAGTATGAAAGAGCTCATCCCGCGCCAGCTCTTCGAGGTCGCGGTGCAGGCTTCGGTCGGCAACAAGATCATCGCCCGCGAGACGGTCAAGTCGATGGGCAAAAACGTTACCGCCAAGTGTTACGGGGGGGACATCACCCGTAAACGCAAGCTGCTCGAGAAGCAGAAAGCGGGCAAAAAGCGGATGAAGGCGATCGGCAAGGTCCAGCTTCCCCAGGAAGCCTTTATGTCCGTCCTCAAAATGGATTAGGAAGCTTCCATGCGCTGCATGATATGCGGGAGCTGGTCGCTCACGCATATCTGTCGCCACTGCCGCGACGAATATCTCTCCCCCTCACTCCATACCCGCCGTATCCTTGGCCACATTCCTGTCTACGCCTTTTACCGCTACGATGAGATCGAACCGCTGCTGCTGACCAAGCATACGGGGAGCTGGGCTACTATATCTACCGGATCCTCGCCGATGAGAGCATGGGCCGTTTTGCCCGGCAGTTCCGGCATGGGGAGAGGGTGGCCGCCGTAGGGGTTGACGATCACGCGCGCCACGGTTACGCCCACACGGCGCTGCTGGCGCGGACGCTGCGGAGTTCGGACATCAAACCCTATTTCGGCCGCTTGCGTGCGGGCAACTCCGACACCTATTCCGGCCAGAGCTATCAATACCGCCTCCTGCACCCCCGCCGTTTTACCTACCACCCCTTTCCGGAAAAGGAGGTGATCCTTGTCGATGATGTGATGACCACGGGACTGACCCTGACCCAGGCCGCAGAGACGCTGCACCGTCACGGCAAAACGGTCCTCTTTTGCCTCACCCTGGCGCATGCCGGGAAACACACCTGACCCGCTAACGCTGTTGATTGATGGTGGGTGTCCGGCCATCCACTAGGTGCAAAACGAGATATTGCAAGGGAGGCTTTGAACGCTATAAAAAATATGGATGCTCAAAACCGTGACAAAGAAGACTCTTTTATATGTGTTATCGACGTCATCGCGGGAGGCATTATCGTTAATGGCATTGCGGTGTAATCTCACGAATACCTTATAATATGGCATTTTTGTGATATTTCCAGGCCGGACCGCACTCTTTTTACGCTGTTTATGCAGTGCACGCTCAATACGTTAATCAGAGCATCACGCGGGTAACAGAGCCGAAAATTAGCTTTCCGATCTATTTCTTTTATTTTAAACTGCCATAAAGGTAAATCAAAGGTAAATGGGAAAATAATTGGGCCCAGTTGATATGTAGGGAAAAAACACACTGCTTGCTATCCATTTAATATATTTATACATAATGCGTTATGTAGCACTAGTGTGACATCACGATTTTAAATCAACAACACGTGAAGAAGGAGGAATCGATGAAGCAATCGGTTCAATTTGTACGGGGTGTTTTGTGGTCAATGACCTTG
>QKCD01000064.1 GCA_003245815.1 Sulfuricurvum sp. | reverse complement strand
CGCATGCGAACCAGACGCCTGCTGCTCTTGTTACTGTTCCTCGTCGCCCTCAGCGGCGAAGCACTACACACCCTCAGCGCGCACCATGACGGGAGCCACTGTCCCGTCTGTACCGTTGCCGCCCACGCGGCAGCACCCGATATCGTCACACCTTTCGAACCGTTTATCCTTTTTCACGACGGTGTAGAACCCGGCCCTGTAACCCAGTCCTATAGCGGCCTTGCCGTCCATTTCGTCCCGGCCCGTGCCCCTCCTAGCTTCGTTTAATCCCTGAAAAAACATCCATACTATTTGTACCCATCCCAAATCCAACCCGGGTGCACCGATGAAACGGAGTCTATTTGATGAAAAAAACCCTTATTGCCATTCCACTGCTTTGTACGCTGCTCTTTGCAGATGCCGCTACGATCCTCCCGGTCGAAAAGCGCACCTTCGAGCAGTCCAAATTTATCCCGGACATCTCGCTGATCCTCGATGCGTCCTACGTCACCCGCAACAAGAAAGACGACGAGATCGCCCACTACGAGATCCCCGGCGTCGCCCACGGCATCATGGGGGCCCACGCCCACGGCGAGCACTCCCACGCCACCTACAACGCCGCCAACGGCTTCAACCTCAACTACGGCGAACTGGTACTTTCCAGCTCCGTCGACCCCTACTTCACCCTTGACGGCACCTTCCACTTCAGCGAAAACGGCGTCGAGATCGAAGAGGCCTACTTCACCTCGACCGCCCTCCCCTACGGCCTGCGCCTGCGCGGCGGAAAACTGCTCTCAAACTTCGGCCGCATCAACTCCCAGCACCACCACTACTGGGACTTCGGGGACATGCCGCTCGTCTACCAGGCCTTCCTCGGCGATCACGGCATCAATGAGAAGGGGGTCCAGCTGCAGTGGGTCGCCCCGACGGAGACCTACCTGATGTTCGGGGGCGAGGTGCTCCAGGGCGAGAACGAGATGATGTTCGGCACCGCCAGCATCGCCGATCCGACCGCGACCGACCCCGACGCCGCCCCTCTGGCCGAATCGGCCGACGCGCCCGCCCTCTTTGTCGCCTATGCGAAAACCGCCGTTGATATCGGCGAGACGACCGTCATGCCCGGCCTCTCCTACGCACGCGGCACCTCGCGGCTTGACCACTTCGAGGACGAAGCGCCCCACGCCTTTTCCGGCATGAGTTCGCTCTACGGTGCCGACCTGACCGTCAAGCACTACTTCGACTCCTACAGCTTCCTGACGTGGCAGAGCGAGTGGATGATGCGCGACATGAAGGGCACCCAGTATGTCCTCGATACGAATACGACTACGCTGGGATCAGCCTCCCTGCGCAAAGAGCAGGCCGGTTACTACACCCAGCTCGTCTACGCCTACAACATGAACTGGCGTGCCGGCGTCCGCTACGACAATATTTACCTAAACGACGTCACGAAGGACGATACGGACCAGGATATGAAAAACGGATTTGACCGCATCAGCGCCATGGTGGAGTACCACCCCAGCGAGTTCAGCCGCTTCCGTCTTCAGTATAATCACAATACGGCCCTCTACAACGAGGACGGCGAACGCCAGAGCGTCGATACGATCATGCTGCAGGCCAATATCGCCATCGGGGCGCATGCAGCCCACGACTTCTGATCCGTCATACAACCGCGGCTGCCGCGGTAGCGGTACCGGCTTTCCCGCTGTGGGAAGCCGCACGTCCCTGTCACCGATGACGGGGCGCAATCACAATCAATGAGCGCACCATGAAAAAACTGCTTTTTTACCTTCTCCTGCCGGCCGCACTGTCCGCACACCTGAACATCGCCGTCAGCTACCCCTACATCGGGGCACTGACGAAGGCTGTCGGCGGTGACCACGTCACGACCGTCGTCCTGGCCAAAGGCAACTGGGACCCCCACTTCGTCGTTCCCCGCCCTTCGCTGATCGCCAAGATGCGCCGCGCCGATGCCCTGATCATGAACGGCGGCCAGCTGGAGATCGGCTGGCTCCCGCCGCTGATCCGCCGCGGCAACAACCCCAAGGTCAACCCCGCTGCGCCGACCTTTCTGAACCTGGCGCAGGGCATCGAGCTTATCAACAAACCGAGCGAGGTCGACCGGGCAAACGGGGATATCCACCCGGCCGGCAATCCCCATTTCCACCTCGATCCGAACAACATCCCGCTTCTGGCCAAGAGGATCGCGGATTTTCTGGCATCGATCGATGCGGAGCATAAAAGCATTTATGAAAATAATCTTGCGGATTTCACGCTGAAATGGGGGAAAAACCTCGAGCGCTGGGCACAGGTCATGGCACCGAAAAAAGGGATGAAGGTCGTGCAGTTCCACGACAACCTCGCCTACTTCAACAAGGCCTACGGTTTAGAGAACATCGCCACGATCGAACCGCTGCCGGGGATCCCGCCCTCCCCGCGCCACACCCTCGAAGTCATCGAGCTGATCCGCGCCGAGCACCCCTGCTGCATCCTGCATGACGTCTATCACTCGACGAAAACCGCGGAATACATCCGCGACAAGACCGGGATCAAGATCGTTTTGATGCCGCATGACCTCGGCGCGCTGGAGTCCGTCGACACCCTGAGCGCCCTGTTCGACCATCTGACGGAGGCCGTGACGCATGATTGAGATCTTTCTGCCCCCGCTGCTGCTCGTCTTCGTGC
>QKCD01000106.1 GCA_003245815.1 Sulfuricurvum sp. | reverse complement strand
GATTCGAAGATCAGGTGGCCGGCGATGAAGAGCGCCAGCAGCACCCCCGTGACACTCTGGATCACGTCGATACGCGCCGGCATATGCGGCACTTTGTGCTTGCGGCCGTCTTTTTTGTACATACTCATCCTTTCGCGTCCGCTCCTTCATACCCGGCTTCACGGGGTGCGGGAGCGGTTAGAAAATCTGCCTTTTAGCGGAATGATAGCGTATTATTTGGATTTGGGGCGGAACGCCCGGATTACTTCTTCATCACATTCGAGGTAGGGGCCGCCGATCAGGTCGATACAGTAGGGGACTGCCGGGAAGACCGCGTCGAGACATTCGCGGATCGACTTCGGCTTGCCCGGCAGGTTGATGATCAGCGATTGGCCGCGGATACCCGCCGTCTGGCGTGAGAGAATCGCCGTCGGAACGTACTGCAGGCTCACCTGCCGCATCAGTTCGCCGAAGCCCGGCATCATCTTCTGACAGACGTTCTCCGTCGCCTCCGGGGTGACGTCGCGGGGTGCAGGGCCGGTACCGCCGGTCGTGACGATCAGGCAGCACCCCTCCCGGTCGGCCAGCTCGATCATCGTCTGTTCGATGTGCTCCTGCTCGTCGGGGATGCAGCGGTAGACGATCTCGAATGTGCTGGTGAGGTACGCCTTCATCGTCTCCTGGATCGCCATGCCCGAAATGTCCTCGTAGATGCCCGCGCTGGCGCGGTCCGATGCCGTGATGACGCCGATTTTGATATCGCTCATTGTGGTTGCTCCTGTAAAAAATGGTTGGCTTTTGAAATCCATGTCACCGTGGCATGGGGAAGGAAAAACTCCCGTGCCCCCTGCGCATCGATGATGCGGTCCTCGCCGCCGAGATAGACCTCGATGCGGATCCCGCGCGCAGCGATCGCTTCGAGGAGTTCCGGTGCCCAGAGATACCCCATCAGTTCTTTCAGCTCCCCGGCGCTTCCCGGCCGCCGTTCGACGGCCTCCACGTCATAGGGTTTGAAACAGTTGGCGAGAAACTGCGCTTCGTATCCCTTGGGATCGCTTTCGTAGGCACGCAGCTGGAGGAGTTTGAAACGCTCGGGCTTTGTCTGGAAAAAAGCGGGGCTCAGAAGCTGCAGGGTATCGATCCGTTCCGTGGCATGCAGCGCGTACGCGGCCGCCTTGATCGCCCCGTAGCTGAAACCCGCCACCGTGTAGTCGCTGCGCCGCAGCCAGGCGCCGAAGCGCCCCGCCTCGTTTTGCAGGGTGAATCCGCTAAAAAATCTCATCGACGATCTTTACCACGCCCTCTTTGGAGATGCTCTCACGCTCGAGCAGGACCGAGGCGATCGCCTCGAGCACGTGGTCGCTCCCCTCGAGCAGCGCTTTCGTCTCGCTGTAGAGCCGCTTGAATGTCTCGGACTTCTGGGAGGGGTCCGGGACGATGGAGGCGCCCATGGCGTACTTGTCGACCATCTCGTCGACGAGTTCCCGCGCCTGTGCGATGTCGTCGGCCGCGTTGGTGCCGTGTTCGTTGAACTTCAGTTCGCAGGCGGCGGTGCCGGCGAGCAGCACCCGAACGCACTGCTCCATCTCATGCTTGAGCATCGGCTCGATACCGGCGGGACGGATCATTTCATTGGTCAGCACCACCTTGTCGAAGGGGAGGTCGTAGTGCTGGGCGATATAAGCTTTGCCCGCCTGGTAGCGGGCGCGGAACCCCTTCTGCTCGTCGGTCAGGACGGGGATCTTCTTCTTGCCGAAGAGGACCTTGTCCTTCACCTGCTCGATATGTTCCATCGTCACCCGCAAGTCGTTGCGGCGCAGGGAGAGCAGCGCCGCCTCGTTGACGAGCGCCGCCAGTGCGGCGCCGTTGAAGCCCACCGTCATCCGGGCGATCGCCTCGACGGAGACGTTGTTGGGGACATGGGCGAGGTACTTGGAGAGGATCGCTTCACGCTCTTTCGGGGTCGGGAGTTCGACGAAGATGCGGCGGTCGAAACGGCCGGCACGCAGCAGCGCCGAGTCGAGGACGTCGATCTTGTTCGTCGCGGCGATGACGATCACCCCGCTCGTATCCTCGAAACCGTCCATCTCCGTCAGAAGCTGGTTCAGAGTCGCTTCGCGCTCGTCGTTGCGGCTGCCGTCACGCTTCTTGCCGACGGCGTCGATCTCGTCGATGAAGATGATGGAGGGAGCGTTGGACTTGGCGGCGCTGAAGAGCTCCTGCACCCGCTTCGCCCCCATACCGACGTAGATCTGCACGAAGGAGGCGCCGCTCTGGTAGTAGAAGGGAACGTTCGCCTCCGCCGCCACCGCCTTGGCGATCATCGTCTTGCCGACGCCCGGGGGGCCCACCAGCAGCACCCCGCGGGGCATCCGCGCGCCAAAACTGCGGTAGCGCTTCGGGTTACGCAGGAAGTCGATGATCTCCTCGAGCTCCATCTTGACGTCCTTGATCCCCCCGATGTCGTTGAAGGTGACGTCGGAGCGCACGGCGCTGATCTTCTGGGGAGCGGCCGCGGCGGCTCCCCGGCCCGAGGACCTCACCGCCGGTTCCGCCGGTTCTGCGCCCCTCAGCCGGTACCAGTAGACTCCGCCTGCAGCCCCCAGCAGGACGACAAGTCCGAGAAGGCTCAGCAGTGTCCGCGACCCCGAAGAGACGGTAACCGCGTAGCCCGAGAGGAGTCCCGGGTCGACCTGCGAG
>QKCD01000111.1 GCA_003245815.1 Sulfuricurvum sp. | reverse complement strand
GTACGCATGATCGGAACGCATATGAAAGAGGCGGTCGACCGCGCCGGCATCACCGTCAAGAAAATCCGCGAAAAACACGGCGAAACTGCCGACGAAGCCGTCAAAAACTACCTGGAGGAGAAAGCAGCATGAAAATCGTATTCCCTACCGATGAGGACATGGGGTTCCTCTCCCGCCGCGGGGCGCACTTCGGCAAGGCGAAGTTCTACACCCTCGTCACCGTCGAAAATAATCGTATAATGGATGTCGAAGGAATCGTCAACCCGGGCCACGATGCCGGGGGCTGCGGCAACGCCGTCGCCAATATCATGGCTCTGCACCCCGACGCCCTGGTTGTCTCGGGGATCGGCGGCTCCCCGGCCAAAGGATTTGAACAGGCAGGGCTCTCCGTCTATGTGGACCGCGAATCGGCGACGGTACGCGACTCCGTCGAGCGCCTGATGCAGAACGCCCTCGGCGCCCTCGGCGGCAAAGGGACCTGTTCCACCCACTGAACAAGGAAAAAAAATGAAACTGGCAGCCCTTTACCGTTTTTACCGTGACGGGTTCAGCGCCATGAGGCTGGGCCGCACGCTCTGGACCGTCGTGGCTGTCAAACTGCTCATTCTTTTCGGTGTGATCAAAGTCCTCTTTTTCAGCGACACCCTGCAAAACCGCTTCGACAGTGACGAAGCACGGCAGGAGTTCGTGAGCCGGCAATTGATGAACACACCGTAAGCACACGATTCACGCCCGATTTTGACACCCCTGCGCCCCATCAAGAGGCAAGGCATGCCGAAAGCACGGCAAAAATGAAATTGAAAAGGATAATTAATGCTGTATGAAACGGCCGCAAGCGTTGACTGGGCACGGGCCCAGTTTGCCCTGACGGCGATCTACCACTTCCTGTTCGTCCCGCTGACGCTGGGGCTCTCCTTTATCGTCGCGATCATGGAGACCCTCTATGTCCGCACCAACGACCCGCAGTGGAAGCGGGCGACGAAGTTCTGGATGACGCTCTTCGCCATCAACTTCGCCGTCGGCGTCGCCACGGGGCTGATCATGGAGTTCGAGTTCGGGACCAACTGGGCCAACTACTCCTGGTTCGTCGGCGACATCTTCGGCGCACCGCTGGCGGTAGAGGGGATCCTCGCCTTCTTCATGGAGTCGACCTTCTTCGCCGTCATGTTCTTCGGCTGGGACAAGGTGAGCAAAGGCTTTCACCTCCTCTCCACCTGGCTCGTCGCGATCGGCTCGAACCTCTCCGCGCTCTGGATCCTCGTCGCCAACGGCTGGATGCAGTACCCCGTCGGCATGGCCTTCAACCCCGACACCGCCCGTAACGAGATGGTCTCCTTCTGGGACGTCGTTCTCTCCCCGGTGGCCATGTCGAAGTTCCTGCACACCATCAGCAGCGGCTACGTCATCGCCGGCCTCTTCGTCGTCGGGATCTCCGGCTGGTACCTGCTGAAAAACCGTGACGTTCTGATCGCCAAGCGCAGCATGGTCGTCGGCGCCTCCTTCGGCCTGCTCGTATCGCTCTTCCTCGCGCTCAGCGGCGATGAGAGCGCCTACAACGTCGCGCAGAAACAGCCGGTAAAACTGGCCGCGATGGAGGGGCTCTACAAAGGCGAGACCCGCGCGGGCATCATCGCCTTCGGTATCCTCAACCCCGACAAGCAGCTCGGCGACGACCGCCATGAGTTCTACGGCGATATCGAGATCCCCTACGCCCTCTCCTTCCTGGGCTACCACGATATCGACGCCTTCGTGCCGGGGCTGGACGACCTCGTCTACGGCAACGAGAAACACGGCATCGAACCGGCACAGGCGCGGATCGACCGCGGCAAAACGGCTGTGGCGGCCTTCAAGGAGTACAAAGCGGCCGTGAAAGCGGGCGATGACACCGCTGCCGCAGAGGCGCGCGGCGTCATCGAAGCCAACATCGCCGATTTCGGCTACGGCTACCTCGAAAAACCCGAGGATATCGTCCCGCCGATCGCCCTCACGTTCTACAGCTTCCACGTCATGGTCGGGCTGGGGAGCTGGTTCATTCTCCTGTTCCTCGCCCTGCTCTACCTGACGATGGCCAACGAGATCACCCGCTTCCGCAAACTCCTTTGGCTCGCCATCTGGTCGATCCCGCTGGGCTACATCGCCGCCGAGGCGGGCTGGATCGTCGCCGAGGTCGGCCGCCAGCCCTGGGCCGTGCAGGACCTGCTGCCCGTCGGCATCGCGATGACGGACATCTCGAGCAGCAGCGTCCAGACGACCTTCTGGATGTTTGCGGCGCTCTTTACGGCGCTGCTCGTCGCGGAGATCAAGATCATGCTCCGCCAGATTAAAATCGGACCCGACGGAGGAGACCACTGATGTTTGAAGCACTCACCTTTTTACAATTGCAGCAGTACTGGTGGATCATCATCAGCCTGCTCGGCGGACTCTTTGTCTATATCATGTTTATCCAGGGGGGACAGACCCTGCTGCATACGCTCAGTGACAACGAAACGGAGAAGACGATGCTCGTCAACTCCCTGGGGCGCAAATGGGAGCTCGGGTTCACGACCCTGGTGCTCTTCGGCGGGGCGCTCTTTGCCGCCTTCCCCCTCTTTTACGCCACGAGTTTCGGCGGGGCGTACTGGGTCTGGATGATCATACTCTTCTGTTTTATCATCCAGGCGGTCAGCTACGAGTACCGCAAGAAGCCCGACAACGTCCTGGGGCAGAAGACCTACGAGGCCTTCTTGTAC
>QKCD01000124.1 GCA_003245815.1 Sulfuricurvum sp. | reverse complement strand
GTTGTAGGAGCTGCCGCCGTAGACGGTGACCGTGTGAATGCCGAGCTTTTTGCCGTATTTGAAAAGCTCGTCGCTCACCTGGTTTGCGAGTTCGCGTGTCGGGACGATAATGAGTGCCTCAACGCCGCGGTCGAGGCTCAACTTGCTCAGGGTCGGCAGACCGAAAGCCGCCGTTTTACCGGTACCCGTATGGGCCTGGCCGACGACGTCGCGCCCCTCGAGGATGAGGGGGATGGCCTGCTGCTGAATGGGGCTGGGGACTTTGAAACCGGCGTAGCGGATGCTCTGGAGGATCTCGTCGCGAAGACCGAAGTCGTCAAAGGAGGCCGTCGCTGCGGCGGTATCGTCGAGTGTTTCGATGGGTGGTGTCTGCATTTTCTCTCTTGAAACGGACACGGCTAAACCATCGTTGCGACTGAAGTGAATCAAAAAAGAGTTGCATTTTCTGAAGCGGCTTAAAGAGCAGGAAAGACAGTTTGATCGGGCCCGGTAAATTTTGATGCAATTATAGCGAAATTTTTGCCTTTTGCGGTGTGTGCGGGATTATGGGGACGCCGCGGCGCGTCCCTTTAACTTTTTTCGCTAAAATGGCTTCACTTTTTGGAACCCGTGTGGGAGAGAATGATTAAAAAAACGATTGCAACCCTGTTTACGCTGCTGCTCCTTCTGGGCGGCTGTACGAAAGAACTTGACGAATATAACAAGCCGGCCGCGTACTGGTACGAGAAGATGGTCGCGGCCGTTTCCGACGGCAACCTGGACAAAGCGGACAACTACTACAGCTCGCTGCAGAGCGAACATATCGGTTCGCTGCTGCTGCCCGAAGCGACGATGATCATGGCGATCTCGCACCTTCAGGCGGAGGAGTACCTGCTCGCCGAGCACTTCCTGACCGAGTACATCAAGCGCTACGCGACCCCCGCCGAGCGCGAATATGCCGAGTATATGAAGGTCAAGGCCAAGTACATGGCCCTGCCGAACCCGCGCCGCGACCAGGGGCTGATCAACGAGGCGATTACGGAGGGCGAGACCTTTATGCGCCGCTATCCCCGTTCGACCTATGCCCCGGTCGTCGATACGATGGTCACGAGGCTCTACCTGGCCGAAGCGGCCCTGAACGAATCGATCGCCGAGCTGTACGACCGGCTGGACAAACCCAAGGGGGCGACCTTCTACCGCGAGAAGAAGCCCCAGCCGTGGATCGACTGGGACGAAGTGGACCCGGCACAGACGGCGTGGTACCGCAGTATTTTCGAAGGCGACGGGCACGGAAGCTGGTACGCCTTCATCATTCCCGATACCCAGAGCGTCGTCTCCCGCCACCGCTATGACGATAGTGCGGATGAAAACCGAACCGATATGAAGGAAGAGTAATGCAACTGGACCATTATGCAAGTTTCCCGACCGAACTGCCGGTCATCTTTGAAGACGGGCTGTTCCTCTACCCGTTCATGATCTCGCCGCTGTTTCTCAAAGACGACGAGAATATCGCGGCCGTCACCCATGCGATCGAGCACGATTCCCTCGTCATCGTCTGCCCGACGAAAGAGGGGCACGAGGGCGAACGTACCCTCGAAAGCATCCATGACGCCGGGGTGATCGGTTCCATTATGCGCAAGGTCTCCCTGCCCGACGGCCGGGTGAAGGTCCTCTTCCAGGGGCTGGCACGGGGCAAGGTGATGGAAGGGCGCGCGGAAGATCCGCTGCGCGTCCTGGTCGACACCATCGACCCCAAGGCGGTCAACGAGATCAAGATGGATGCGATCCTCGAGGTCGTGCGCGAAAAGGTACGTGCCCTGTCGCAGGTGAGCAACTTCTTTCCGCCGGACCTGCTGCGCACCATCGAGGAGACCCAGGAGTACAACCGCATCGCCGACCTGATCTGCAGTACGGTCAAGCTGCCGAAGCAGCGCGCCTACGAGATGTTCGTCGAGGCGGATACCGAGCGGCGCCTGCTGCTGCTCATCGACTACCTGATCGAAGAGATCGAGGCGAGCAAGCTGCAGCGCGAGATCCGCACCAAAGTCAATACGAAGATGGAGCAGATCAACAAGGAGTACTTCCTCAAAGAGCAGCTCAAAGAGATCCAGCAGGAGCTGGGCGTCGACAACCAGCGCGAAGAGGAGATCGCCGAGTACCGCAAACAGCTCGAAGGGATGAAGGAGCATATGGGCGAAGACGCCTATAAAGAGATCTCCAAGCAGCTCGACCGCTATGCGCGCCTGCACCCCGACTCCGCCGATGCGGGGATGATCCAGGGGTACCTGGAGTGGGTACTGGAGATCCCGTTCGGCAAGTACGCCAAAAAAGCCCTCAAGATCGAGAACGTCGAGTCGCAGCTCGATGCGGACCACTTCTCCCTGGAGAAACCGAAGAAGCGCATTGCCGAGTTCTTCGCCGTCAAGGAGCTGATGGAGCTGCGCGGCAAGAGCGCGCAGAAAGGCGGCAGCGCGATCCTCTGTTTCGCGGGCCCTCCGGGCGTGGGGAAAACCTCCCTGGCCAACTCCATCGCCACGGCGCTCAAACGGCCGCTGGTGCGGATCGCCCTGGGCGGGCTCGAGGACGTCAACGAACTGCGCGGGCACCGCCGTACCTATATCGGCGCGATGCCGGGCCGGATCATCCAGGGGATCATCGATGCGAAAAAGATGAACCCCGTCGTCGTGCTCGACGAGATCGACAAGGTCGGCATGTCGCACCGCGGCGACCCGACGGCGGCCCTGCTCGAGATCCTCGACCCCGAACAGAACAG
>QKCD01000090.1 GCA_003245815.1 Sulfuricurvum sp. | reverse complement strand
TCCTTGCTCAGGTCGACGCTGATGCCGTAGGGGGTGACGGGCATGTACATCACCGTCTCCTCGTCCAGCGGCGGCATGAACTCCCAGTTCAGCTTCTCATAGACGGGTACCATCCATGCCAGCAGTGCGACGGCCGCGGCGACGACGAGGTACTTCAGGGCGAAGGCGCCCTGGAGCAGGTAGTGGTAGGCGAAGATGAAGAAACGGTTGAGCGGGTTCTGCGCTTCGCTGAGGATCTTGCCGCCCATAAACCAGACCATCAGGACCGGCACGACGGTCACCGCCAGTAGTGCTCCGATGCTCATCGCGAAGCTCTTCGTATAGGCCAGCGGTCCGAAGAGGGTCCGAAGAGCAGCCCCTCCTGACCGGAGAGGGCGAAGATGGGAAGGAAGGAGACGACGACCAGCGCCAGGGCGAAGAAGATGGGGCGCCCGACCTGCTTGGAGGCGGAAACGACGGCCTTGAAGCGCTCCTCGGGAGTGATTGTGCCGCCCTCTTTCTCGAGGCGGTGAATCGCCTTGTGGGCATTTTCGATCATGACGATGGTGGCGTCGACCATGGCGCCGATGGCGATGGCGATGCCGCCCAGCGACATGATGTTGGAGCTGATGCCGAAGAGCTTCATCAGCAGAAAGGTGAGGCCGATGGTCAGCGGCAGGGTCACCAGTACGATGAGGGCGCTGCGGAGGTGAAGCAGGAAGAGGGCGATGACGGCGAGGACGATAAGGCTTTCGTGCCAGAGGGTCTCCTCGAGGGTGCCGACGGCGTGCTCGATCAGGGCGCTGCGGTCGTAGGCCGTGACCATGTCCACTTCGTCGACTTTCAGTTCGGCCAGTTTCGTCTTGACGCGCTTGATAACGCTGTAGACGTCTTCGCCGTAGCGGACCAGCACGATGCCTCCCACAACCTCCCCTTCACCGTTGAGGTCGGCCATGCCGCGGCGCGCCTGCGGCATGCGCTCGATCCGGCCGATGTCGCCCAGGGTCACGGGCACACCGTGATCCTCCGTCACGACCAGGGCCGCGATGTCGGCACTCTTTTTGAGGTACCCCTTTGCCTGGACCATCCACTCGTAGCCGTTTTCGATGACGATCCGCCCGCCGGTGTCGTTGTTGTTCTGTTTCAGGACGCGGGCGACGTCGCCGATGGAGAGGTTGTGGCGTATGAGGGCGTCGTTGGAGACGGTGACCTGGAAGGTCGGCACGAAACCGCCGACGGTGGCGACCTCGCTCACCCCCTCCACGCCCAGCAGGGCGTACTTGAAGTAGTACTCCTGCAGGGTGCGCAGCTCGGCGAGGTTTTTCGTCTTGGAGACGAGGGCGTATTCGTAGACCCAACCGACGCCGGAAGCGTCGGGGCCGAGGGTCACCTCCATATCGGAGGGAAGCGTATTTTGCACCGTCGCAAGCTGTTCGAGGACGCGGCTGCGGGCCCAGTAGAGGTCGGTCCCCTCCTTGAAGATAATGTAGATAAGACCGTTCTGGTAGGTGGAAAAGCCGCGGACCGTCTCGATGCCGGCGATGGAGAGGAACTGCGACACGAGGGGATAGGTCCCCTGCTCCTCGATAATCTCCGGGCTCTGGCCCCGCCAGTTGATCTGCACGATCACCTGCGGCGGGGAGAGGTCGGGAAGGGCGTCGAGGGGGGTGTTGCGCACCGCCCAGTAGGAACCCAGCGCGAGGAACAGGGTAAGGATGAGGACCAGAAAACGGTTCCTGACGCTCAGCTCGATGATACGTTCGATCATGTTGGATCCCTTTCCTCTCTGCCTCGTCAGAGGCAAGTCGTTTGACTTATTTTGTCCTCGCAAGCTGCGGAGTTGTCGTCGTTTTACTCCTCGGACGTCCTCGCAAGCTGCGGAATTCCGCTTTGCTTCATGTGTCATAGCGGCTAGCGTAGCTTCCGGGGCTATGCTCCGGGAGCGTTCAAATCAATATAACCCGTTTATCTGGGCGTCGCTGTCCATCATGAAGAGGGCGTTGTCGACGACCTTCTGGCCTGCATTGACCCCTTCAAGTACGGTGTAGCGGTCGTCGCCAAGGGGCTCGACTTTCACCTCCGCCGGTTCGTACTCCCCTTCGTACTCGCCGACGGTAAAAACATACCATTTCCCGTTTTTCCGGATCACGGCGCTCTTTGGGAGGGTGAGGCGGCTGCGGGCTTCGGCGGCGGCGTTGACGGTGACGTACATGCCGGGGAAGAGGCGCCGCTTCGGATTCTCCACGTTCAGTCTCAGGGTAGCCAGCGCCTCTTTGGGGCTGATCTCCGGGTAGAGCTGCGGTGCGGAGGCGGGGTAGCTTTCGCCGTAGGCTTTGGAGCGGACGGTGAAACGGCGGGAGTCGAGCCCGGAGAGTTGCTCCTCCCCGACGCGCGCCTCGACCCAGACGCTGGAGAGGTCGACGATCTCGAAGAGCTTCATCCCGGCCTTGAAAGCACTGCCGGCGTTGACGCTTTTGGCGAAGAGGTAGCCCGATGTCGGGGCGTAAAGGGTCGTAAAACGGAGGTCGCTTTCCGGATCGCCTGCGCTCTTGATCTCGGCGGTGCCGATCCCGAGCAGCTCCAGCTTCTCCCGGGCGCTTTCGAGCATCGCGGCGTCGGCATGGCTTCGGGTATAGCGCAGGGTGCTGCGATACTCCTCCTTGGCGCGCAGCACTTCGGGGCTGTAGACCTTCGCCAGTGGCTCCCCCTTTTTCACGTGGCCGTAGATACGGTCGGCGTAGAGCGTTTCGACGTAGCCGCCGAAGCGGGGCGCGACATCGAGGCGGCGGCTCTCGTCGGCCCGGACGTAGCCGTAGAACTGCTCCCGGGTAGCGGCGCGCTCCTCTTTGACGGTCGTCGTGCGGACGTTGAAGAGCTGTTCGACCTTCAGGGGCTCGGCGGCGAGCAGCAGCGGGAGCAGTAAAACGCTCAGGATCGGTTTCATCGGATCACTCCTGTCAGGGCGCGCAGGTCGGCGAGGGCGGTATGGTACTCCGCGACGGCGGCGATGCGCGTCTTTTCAAGCTGGAGTTTCTTCTCCAGCAGGTCGATGTAGCGCTCGAGGTCGCTGCCGGTGTCGACAGCCGCCGCGGCCAGTTCGAACATATGCTCCAGCCGCGGCAGG
>QKCD01000011.1 GCA_003245815.1 Sulfuricurvum sp. | reverse complement strand
TGTACGACGACATCTACGACATGATCCGCCAGATCGAAACGGACCAGGCCTACGGTCTGGCCGGGGTCGACGACGAGGCCGAAGAGAGTTCCGTCTCCCGCGCGGCGCACCAGCGGCTGATCTGGCTGCTGTTCAACCTCGTTGCCATCCTCGCGGCCTCCGCCGTCATCAACCTCTTTGATGAGACGATCGCCTCCTACATCGCCCTGGCGGCCCTGCTGCCCATCATCGCCGCCCTCGGCGGCAATGCCGGGATGCAGGCGCTGACCGTCACCATCCGCAAGATCGCCCTGGGCGAGATCGAATACGAGGGGGTCTCCGCCGCCGTGCGCCGGGAAGCGCTCATCGTCCTCGCCAACGGGCTCTCCGTTGCCGTCGTCGCCGCGCTCGTGGTCTACCTCTGGTTCGGCGATATCCGCCTGGGCGCCATCGTCGCGGGGGCTTTGCTCTCCAACCTGCTCGTCGCCGGGACGGCCGGCACCCTCATCCCCCTGGGACTGCACCGGATCGGCATCGATCCCGCCCTCGCCTCCTCGATTTTCCTGACGACGACGACCGATGTTTTCGGCTTTTTTATCTTCCTGTTCCTGGCGCAAACCTTCCTGCTTCAAACCTTCCTGCTTTAACTGACCGTAAATCATTATTAAGTATAATCCTGCCAAAAACAGGTACGTGATGATCGCTTACGAATCCCTCAAACCGTGGCTTTTCAAACTCCAGCCGGAGACGGCCCACCACGTCGTGGCAACCCTGCTGCGCACGGCCAACGTCTGCCCTTCGCTCTTCAACCGCTGGCTGGAAAAGCACTTTGTCGCCGACCCGATCCTGAACCAGGAGCTGTTCGGACGTACCTTCCCCAACCCGGTCGGCCTGGGGGCGGGCTTTGACAAAAATGCGACGATGATCCGCGGCATCCAGGCGCTCGGGTTCGGATACACCGAGATCGGCACCGTCACCCCCCAGCCGCAGCCGGGCAACCCGAAACCGCGGATGTTCCGCCACGTCGAGGAAGAGACGATCCAGAACGCCATGGGCTTCAACAACGAGGGGATGTACAAAGTGCAGCAGCGCCTCAAAGCGCGCTACCCCTTCACGACCCCCATCGGCGTCAACATCGGCAAGAACAAAGTCACCCCGGAGCAGGACGCCATCAGCGACTACACCCAGCTCATCCGCGGCCTGCACGACCTGGGCGACTACCTCGTCATCAACATCTCGTCGCCGAACACCCCGGGCCTGCGCGACCTGCAGAACGAAACCTTCATCGCCGAGCTCTTCGCCCAGGCCAAGGCCCTCACCGACAAGCCGATCCTGCTCAAGATCGCCCCGGACATGACCCCGGAACAGGCGGTGGCCCTGGCGACCCTGGCCGTCGAGAAGGGTGCCGACGGGATCATCGCGACCAATACGACCGTCGACTACTCCCTGGTCGCCCACCCCAAAGCAATCGGCGGGCTCTCCGGCAAAGTCTTAAAAGAGAAGAGTTTCATAATCTTCGAAGCCGTGGCGAAGGAACTCTTCGGTAAAACGGTGCTCATTTCCGTCGGGGGGATCGACAGCGCCGAAGAGGCCTACCGCCGTATCAAGGCGGGTGCCTCCCTCGTCCAGGTCTATTCGGCCCTGATCTTCAAAGGACCGGAGCTCATCGGTGAGATCAACCGCGGGCTCGTCGACCTGCTGAAGCGCGACGGTTACAGCAATATCACCGAGGCTATCGGAGCCGACAGACGATGATCAGAACGGTTGTCGCACTATTTTTCACCTTAGGAACGCTTATGGCAAATTCACTGCCGCCTTATGAAACGCAGACACTGGAAAACGGGATGCAGGTCGTCGTCATCCCGATGCACAACGGCACAGGCGTCATCTCGACCGATGTCTTTTACAAAGTGGGAAGCCGCAACGAAGTGATGGGCAAGAGCGGCATCGCGCACATGCTCGAACACATGAACTTCAAATCCTCCGAGCACCTCAAAGCGGGCCAGTTCGACGAAGAGGTCAAGAGCGTCGGCGGCGTCAACAACGCCTCCACCGGCTTCGACTACACCCACTACTTCATCAAAAGCTCCACGGGGAATGCGGAAAAATCCATCTCCCTTTTCGCGGAGCTGATGGCCAACCTCAGCCTCAAGGACGAGGAGTTCCAGCCCGAGCGTGACGTCGTCGCCGAAGAGCGCCGCTGGCGCACGGACAACAACCCCCTGGGCTACCTCTATTTCCGGCTCTTCAACAACGCCTACCTCTACCACCCCTACCACTGGACGCCGATCGGCTTCATGAACGACATCCAGACCTGGACCATCGACGATATCCGCAACTTCCATGCGACCTACTACCAGCCGGGCAACGCTATTCTCATCGTCACGGGCGACATCGAGCCAGAGACCGTTTTCGCCCTCGCGAAGAAGCACTTCGGACCGGTCAAGAACAGCCGCGACATCCCCAAGGTCCTGGCGAAAGAGCCGGTACAGGACGGCGCCAAGCGCGTCTTCATCGAAAAAGAGAGCGAAGTGGAGATGATCGCGATCGTCTACCACATTCCCGACTTCCGCCACCCGGACCAGCCGGCCCTCTCCGCCATCTCCGAGATGCTGAGCTCCGGCAAGAGCAGCCGGCTCTACAGTGAGCTCGTCGACAAAAAACGCCTGGTCAACCAGATCTACGCCTACAACATGGAAAATATCGACCCGGGCGTCTTCATCTTCCTGGCGGCGTGCAACCCGGGCGTCAAGGCCGAAACCGTCGAGGCGGAGCTGCAGGCGCAGATCAACCGTATCAAGGCCGAGCCCGTCTCCAAGGCGGAGCTTGAAAAGGTCAAGATCAACACAAGAGCCGACTTCATCTTCTCCCTGGAGAGCGCCAGCTCCGTCGCCGACCTCTTCGGCGGCTACCTCGCCCGCGGCGACCTGAAACCGCTGGAGACCTACGAGGAGAACATCGCGGCGCTGACGGCCGAGCAGATCCGGAAGACGGCACAGACCTATTTTGACGACAAACACTCTACGACCATCATTTTGAGAAAGGCAGACCAATGAACATTATCACCGGTTCAAGTACCGCGCTGATCACCCCGTTCAAAAACGGCAAACTCGACGAACAGACCTACGCGGCGCTGATCCAGCGGCAGATCGACAACGGGATCGATGCCGTCTGTCCGGTCGGCACGACCGGGGAGAGCGCGACGCTGACGGCGGACGAAGACATCCGCTGTATGGAGATCGCCGTCGAAGTCTGCAAGGGGACACAGACCAAGGTCCTCGCCGGTGCCGGCAGTAACGCCACCGCCGAAGCCATCACGACGGCCATCCGCGCCCGCGACTGCGGCGTCGACGCGATCTTCTCCGTCGCGCCTTACTACAACAAACCCTCCCAGGAGGGGCTGTACCAGCACTACAAGGCGATCGCCGAAGCCGTTCCGGAACTGCCGTTCATGCTCTACAACGTCCCGGGCCGCACGATGTCCGACATCTCCGCC
>QKCD01000050.1 GCA_003245815.1 Sulfuricurvum sp. | reverse complement strand
CTCCATCACCGTCTCCATCGCCGTGCGACCGGCACTGGCATGGACGTTAAACATGTCAACGCCGAGCGACATGATCGACTCCGCCGCGTCGGCCATCGTGTTGGGGATGTCGTAGAGCTTGAGGTCGAGGAAAATCTTGCAGTCAGGATTGATCGCCTTGAGGGCTTCGAGGAAGGGTTTGCCGTCACGGATGTAGGCGCGCAGTCCCACCTTCAGCCAGATCGGGTAGGCCTTGAGCTTCTCCGCGAGTTCGAGGTTCTCCTCCATGCTGGGAAGGTCCAGTGCCACACACAATTCCATACTTACCCCTTCAGATAAAAGTACGGAAGTATACCGAAGGCACCCTTAGAGCGTACAGGCTGTTTGAATGCGGTAGCGTGCCAGTTCCCGCCCCTGCGCGTCGATGACATGCACCGCGCAGGCGAGGCAGGGATCGAAACTGTGCACGACCCGCAGCACCTCCAGCGGCATCGCGGGGTCTGCGAGTGTGATCCCCACCAGCGACTCCTCGTAGGGGCCGCGCACGCCCGAAGCATCCTTGGGCGAGGCGTTCCAGGTCGTCGGCACGACCGCCTGGTAGTTGGCGACCTGCGCCTCCGCGATTCGCACGAAGTGCGACAGCACCCCGCGGGGCACCTCGAAGATCCCCCTCCCCTGCGCCTCGGTCGGCAGCTCGGAGAAGGCATACTTCGTCCAGGTCTGCTCGTCGTAATACTTGATGTTCTCGATCAGATCGCTGCAGAAGTCGAAGATGTAGTCGCAGCAGATCTGCGCCTCCACAGCCCGGGCCGCGTTGCGCCCCAGCGTCGTCGAAAAGTCGATCAGTTCCATCCCCGTCGCTTCCATAAAGCGCTCCATGTAGGGCTTGATCACCTTCGATGCCTTCAGGTAGCCGACGATCATCCGGGCCAGCGGCCCCACCTCCATCGGCTTGCCCCGGTAGCGCGGCGCCTTGACCCAGCTGTACTTTCCTGCCGTCTTCAGGCTGCCGTCTTCGTTCAGGTCGGTGTAGAAGGGTGTTGTACTCCCCTCGTAGGGAGAGGCAGGGGCATCGTCGGCGTACCAGGAGCGCGACGCCTCTTCCGTAATCAAGGCGTCGTCGAAAGGCTCGATATTTTCAAAGTCGTGCCCCGTGATGACGCCCCCCTCGAAGAGCTGCGCCGCCTTGCCGAAGCGGTAGCCCCCGACCGCCATGAAGTTGCCGCTGCCGCGTCCGAATCCCGACGCGATCTCCTCGCCGTAGGCCTTCACGGCCATCTTGATGTCGGGGATGTAGGCCCGCTCGATAAAGTCCCGGGTATCCCGGAGAATGAACATGAAGTCGTTGAGACGCTGGGGGTTGAGCATGTCCGCCACGCTCGTCACCCCGCCGACGACGAGATTCTGCGGGTGCGGGGTCTTCCCGGCGAAGATCGCCACCGCCTTGCTCAGCTCCCGCTGGACCCGCAGCGCCTCGAGATAGTGGTTCATATGGACGAGGTTCTCTTCGGGGGTGAAGCGGTAGGCCTTGTGGCCCCAGTAGCCGTTGGCGAAAAGCCCCAGGCGCCCCGCCTTCACGAAGGAGGCGAGCTTCTCTTTCACGGCGCTCAGGTGCCCCCGCGACGTACGGTAGGGGTAACCGTGGAAATCCTTCGCCCGCTCCGTCGCCGCCTCGGGGTCGGCGTCAAGGGCGCTGACGACGTCGACGTAGTCGAGGGAGTGGAGGTGGTAGTAGTGGACAATATGGTCCTGCACGAAGAGCGCCAGGGTCACGAGGTTCCGGATGATCTCCGCGTTCTTCGGCAGCGCGATGCCGTAGGCGTCCTCCACGGCGCTGATGGAGGCGCGGTAGTGGACGTTCGTACAGACCCCGCAGATCCGCTGGGCGATCAGCCCGACGTCACGGGGGTCGCGCCCCTTCAGGATCGTTTCGATGCCCCGGAAGAGCTGCCCCGAGGCCCACGCCTCCGTGACGGTGTTGGTTTCGTCCACCTCCACCTCGATGCGGAGGTGTCCCTCGATACGGGTGATCGGGTCGATGACGATCTTTTTAGTGCTCATCGGTAATTTCCTCCTCTTCGAGCGGCCGGTGGTTGGCGAATTTGTCGAAGGCGATCTTGCCCGCCCCGCAGGCGAAACAGCCGTGGCCCGCCTGAACGGGCCAGCTGGTCCCCTCATTGAACTTCACGAGCGAACAGTTGAGCTCCGCGTAGGGGCCCTTGCATCCCATCTTGAAGAGGCACCACCCCTTCTTCGCCCCCTCGTCGCCCCACTCCAAGACGAATTCGTCGAGGTCGTAGTGGCCGCGCCGCTCGCAGTTGTCGTGGACCCGGAAGCCGTAGGCCCATTCGGGGCGGTTCTTGTCGTCAAGCTTGGGGAGCTCATCGAACATGATATAGTGCAGCAGCGTGCCGACGATGTTGATCGGGTTAACCGGGCAGCCGGGGAGGTTGATGATGTCCTCGCGCCCCAGCGCCTCGGCCACCCCCACCGCTCCCGTCGGATTGGGCGCCGCGGCGACGACCCCGCCGTCGTAGGCGCATGAACCGATGGAGATGATCGCCGCCGCATCTTTGGCGGTGCGGCGCAGCAGTTCCAGCCCCGTCTCCCCCTTCGGGCCGATGCGCAGGAATTTCCCCTCCAGCCCCATGGGGATCGCCCCCTCCACGAGCAGAATGTACTTCCCGGCGTCATTGCGCAGCACGGCATCAAGCGCCGTCTCCGACTGGTCGCCCGAGGCCGCCATCAGCAGCTCGTGGTAGTCCAGCGAAATGTAGTTGAGGATCAGGTCGTCCACCTTCGGGTGGAAGGACTTGATAAACCCCTCGGAGTTGCCGGTGCAGTCGGAGAGCTCCAGCCAGATGATCGGGATCTTGTTTAGCTGCTCGACGCTGCGCCCCACCAGCGGCTCGAAATCGGGGTGCAGCCGCATCGTCGCGGTGATCATGGAGACCCAGCGGTTGTACTCCTTGCTCATGTCGAAGGCCTTGATCGCCTCTTCGAGGTTCTCGCCGTCGATCTTGTTCTTGGGGTGCAGGGCGTTGAACTTCTCGATGCGGCGCTGCACCTTCTCCATCTCCGCCGCTTTGACGGCGGCTTCGCGCTCGGCCTTGATCCGCGCCGCCTCTTCGGGATCCACCGGGGTGTCGGCGATCAGCTGCGCGACATCCTTCTTGCAGCGGCCGCAGACCCGTCCCGCTTCGCTGAAGGGCTTGAGATCGGCGAAGCTCTCGATGCAGTTCTCCTTGATCAGGTCGACGAGGTCCATCTCGTAGCCGCTGGCGCAGCTGCAGATCAGCTTGCCCCGTTCGCTGATGAGGCGGTTGGAGTAGAACCACGAGGGGTCGACCGCTTCGCCGTGCTCCATCATCCGCTTGAGCGCCATCACGTCGACGTTCGTGTTGATGCCGATGAAACGCATCAGCTGATCGCCGTTGACGATGTAGTGGTCGACCCGTTCGCCCCGCTTGGTGATGACGATATCCTCGTTGGCGGCGTCTTTGGGGTTGTAGCGGGTGGAGGTGACGTCAGCGAGGAGGAAGCTGCCCACCTTCAGGCCGTCGATGGTGACGAACTCCCGGAACCCCTCGCTCTCCTGTCCGAGGATGGAGGCGATAGCGGCATCGGCCTGCAGGGTGCACTCCTTCACCCGACCTGCGATGTAGCCGTCTTCGCGCATCTGCGCCACCTCGCCGACGGCGTAGATGGCGGGGTCGGAGGTGCGCATATGCGCATCGACGAGGATCCCCTTGTCCATCTCCAGCACCCCCTGGAGGAAATCGGCGCTGGGAGCGATCCCCACCCCAAAGATGACGAAGGGGTCGTCGATCGTGCGGTTCTTCATGACGATCTGCGTGATCGTGTCGCCCTCGACCTTTTTGTCGAGGATCTCCTCTTCGAGCAGGATCTCGACCCGGGGATCGGAGGCTTCGTAGATCCGCTTCATCATCGCCACCGAGGCCGGGGTCATCGCCTTGTCGTAGAGGTGCGTTCCCCGGGAGACGAGGTAGATCTTTTTCGGCCCCTCAAGGCCGCTGAGGGTATCGAGCAGCTCCAGTCCGATCGGCCCGACCCCCATCATCACGATGTTCTTCCCCGCGATGCGGTGGGCGATGCAGTCGCTGTCGTCGGCGCTGCGGAAGGTCGCCGCGTTCTTGAGCCCCTCGATCCCGAAGAGCGTCCGCGGCTTCGAGCCTGTGGCGATGATCAGAACGTCGTAGGAGAAGGAGGCGCTGCGGGTATAGATCCGCTTCGCTTTCTTGTCCACCTGCACCACCTCGGCGTTGAGTTCCACCTTCACGCCGGAGGGGAGTTCGAGGGCGATCTCCTCGATGCTCGCCGAACCGTTCACCAGGGCGCAGAGGTGGATCCGGTCGTAGGGAGGGTATGCCTCCTTGGAGACGATCAGCACCTCGTGTGCGGGTGATTGTTCCTTGATCGCGTTGGCCATATAGGCGGCGGCGATGCCGCCTCCGACGATGACGATGCGCATGGGTTGCTCCTACTGTTTGATACGCTATTTGAGCAAAGCCCAAATAGCTGCGTTAACACTGGGTTTTCCTCGGCGGAAAGCCCGCGCGCTCTTCGCGCTTGGGGGCTGCCCGTGTCGAACACCTTTTTGTGCGGTTCCGACGTTTCTTCCCAGGAAATTTTTCGAGATGATACAGGAACCCTTCACTCTTTCCCCTTTCCGCTCTCCGCCGTTTTGGCGGCTTTGGCGGCTTTTTTCGCCCCGGCGTACTCCTCGCGGCTCGTTCTGCAGGCGTCTTCCCAGGCGAACCACGCTTCGTTCGCCCCCTCCTCTTTTCCGGCGCAGAGCGGTTTCGTCTCGCTCTGCCAGAGCGCCTCCTCGGGTTTCGGGCAGGCCCGCACGCACTCGCCGCAGTAGATACAGAGCCAGGGGTTGTAGCGGTATTCCTTGCTCCCATTGAGGTGCTGGTAGAAGATGATCGCCCCCGGCGGGCAGACCTTCTCGCACTTGTCGCAGAAGATGCAGTCGGCTTCACTGTATTCTATCAGACCCCGATAGGCTTTCGGCAACGGCAGCGGCTCCGCCGGGTAGTTCGCCGTATGGATCGGCCGGAACAGGTTCATAAATGCTTGAATGACCGCTTTCAACATCTTCGCCTCCTACTTCGCCGTGCAGGACATGCAGGGGTCGAAAGAGGCGAGGATCGCGGGGGCGTCGGCGTAGTCGCTCCCCTTGAAGACCTCCATCATCGCCGGGATCCCCGAGAAGGTGGGGGTCTTGATCCGGACCCGTTCGAGCATATTGCCGCCATTGCCCCGCACCAGGTAGAAGAGCTCTCCCCGGGGCGCTTCGACCCGTACGACCGCCTCCCCCTTGGGTTTGCCCTTCGCCTTTTCCAGGATCTCCCCCGCCGGAAGGTTGGCGGCGATGTTGCGGCACATTGCCATGGAGTTGACGATCTCCCGCAGCCGCACGATGTTGCGGGCGTGGATGTCGCCGCCCGACTCGAGGATCATCTCGTAGCCGACCGCTTCGTAGGGGAAGTCGCCGCTCTCCACGCGCACGTCCGTCGCCAGTCCCGCCGCCCGGGCCAGCGGCCCCAGCGCGTTATAGGCGTAGGCCTGTTCCAGGCTCAGCGTCCCGACCCCCTTGTACTTCAGCGACAGCGACCAGTTCCCCTCGAAGAGCTCCCGCAGCTTCGAAATCCGCCCCGAGAGCTCCCCGAGGTTTTTGTGCACAAGCGCTTCGAGCTCGGGGGTGAGGTCGCGGTTCACCCCGCCGATGGCGATGTAGTCGAACTGGATGCGGTTGCCGCTGATCGCCTCCTGGATATCCATCACCAGCTCCCGGTCCGCCATGATCTGCATAAAGAGCGCCTCGAACCCCGCGTTCTCCGCCGTGTGGGCGAGGCAGAGCATGTGGGAGTGGATGCGGTCGAGCTCCACCATCAGCATCCGCAGCTGCTTGATGCGGTCGTTCGCCTCGAACCCCAGCAGCTTCTCGGCACCGAGGGTGTAGGAGAGGGAGTGGGTGATGGCGCAGAGCCCGCAGACCCGGGCGACGACGTAGCCTACCTGTTTGAATTCGAAATCCCGCGTGCAGGCGAGCTCCACCCCGCGGTGGACGAAGCCGACGTCGGCGTCCACCCCGACGATCTTCTCGTTCTCGCACTCGAACTTGAAGCGGATCGGCTCGAGCAGGGAGATGTGCTGCGACCCCAGCGGGATCTGTACCGTCTTTTTCATGCATTGCTCCTCAGCGGATGGGGCAGCGAGTCGTCGTCGAGGTAGAGCCCCCGCGCCGCCCCCTCGACCTGCAGCCCGAACATGTCGACGATCTCCCGTTCGCCGAGAAAGGCGGAGGGGATCAGAGAGACGACGGAGGGGACGGGGGTGTCGTAGTCGCTCAGCGCATAGTAGATCACCACCTCGTCCTTCGCCCCGTACTTTGAAAAGATCCACTGCAGTTCGATCGCCCCCCCGCCCAGGTCGACACCGTTGACGGTCAGAAAGTGCCACACCTTCGGGTCGTAGAATCGGGCGAGATCCTCCAGGAGGGTCGGCAGCGTCGTTTCACGCTTGTTCATCGTTTTCCCCTTTTTCGTGCAGCCGCGTCGCCATCTTGAGGCGGCTGAGTTTGTGGCCTATGGTCTCGATGGCCCCGAAGAGCCGCAGCGGTTTTTCGATCTCGCGGCTCTTCGCCTCCAGGATCTCGCGCCCCTTGACGAGGGCATCGACGATGAGCTGGGGCGAGGCGGCGCAGCCGGGGACGTAGACGTCGACGGGGATATAGCGGTCGATCCCGTCCTCGACGTTGTACATCCCCCGGAATACCCCGCCCGTCGCCGTGCAGGAGCCGACCGCCACGACGACCTTCGGCTCGGGGATCTGGGCATAGAGTTCCACGATCCGCTCCCGGGAGCGGTAGGTCACCGGCCCCGTCACGAGGAAGATGTCCGACTGCTTCGGGTTGCCGGTGTTGATCACCCCGAAGCGCTCCAGGTCGAACTTCGGCCCCAGCGCGGCGAGGATCTCGATATCGCAGCCGTTGCAGCTGCCGGCGTTGTAATGCAGGACCCAGGGGGATTTTTTCCGGAAGGGGCGGAACCATCTCATAGCAGCACTCCCGCGATGTTGAGCAGCGCCAGGGGAAGCGCGAGCATATAGACGATGCGCACCATGTCCGCCGTACGGACCCGCGCCGTGGCGTTATCGACGAGGTTGACCAGCAGAAACGCCCCGGCGACGAGCGCCGCACCGAGCCAGTGCGACGCCCCGCCGAAGAGGTAGACGAAGCCGTAGACAAAGAGGTACTCCAGGAAGCGGGCCATGTAGAGGAACTCGTAGAAGAGGCCGCTGTACTCCACCTCGACCCCGCCGACGATCTCCTGGTGCGCCTCGACGACGTCGAAAGGGGACTTCTTCACCTTGATCGGGATGATCATCAGCAGCGCGGCGAAGAGCAGCGGCATCTGCAGCAGCACACTCTCCTGCTGCAGGATCTGCGTCACCTCGAAGCTCCCCGTCCCCAGGTAGAAGCCGACAGCGACGAGGAGCAGCACCGGTTCGTAGGCGACCAGGGCCAGCAGCTCGCGGTTGGAACCGACGTGGGAGTACGGGGACTTGACGCTGTAGCCTGCCCAGACGAGGGTCATCGTCGCGAAAAGGTGCAGGAAAACGATGTAGATCAGGTTCCACCCCAGAAAGAGCGCCGCGATCGTCAGCCAGAGCAGGAAGAAGTGCGCGACCGCCAGCAGCGCATGGGCGGCGTGGACGATCAGGGTGCGCTTCTCCATCAGCTTGAACATATCGTAGAAGGGCTGCAGCAGCGGCGGCCCCATGCGCCGCTGCATCCGGGCCCGTAACACCCGTTCACCCCCGTAGACCAGTCCGCCCAGCAGCGGGGCCAGTGCGATCCATACCCAGCTCATGATAGCGCTCCAGTCACGCCGACCAGGATGAAGAGCGTACCGAAGGCGGTATAGAGCGCCCGCCTAACGCCGGAGGTGGGTTCGAAATAGTAGAGCGCCGCATCAAACCCCTCCTTCTCCCCGCAGCGGTAGGGCGTCGTGCGGTCGAAACGCTCCAGGGAGCGCACGAGGAAAGGGAGCCCGACGACGAAGAGCAGCGGCAGCGCGAAGAGCATCAGCAGCGTGTCGCTCTGGACCGCGATGAAACCGGCACCCGCCGCCACCGTCAGGATGCCAAGCAGCAGCAGCGGCACGGCGAAGCCCGCGGGCAGCACCTCTTCGGCGGCGCGCACCGTGTCCGACGGGCGCGACAGCAGCGCCGAGGCGACCTTGAAGTAGAGCAGCACCAGCAGCGCGCTGCCGACGATGATCCCCAGCAGCAATAAAAGAAGCCAGGGGCGTTCATGCAGCAGCGAGGCGACGGAGGTGATCGCGAAGAGCTTGCCCATGAAGAGCCCGAACGGCGGCAGCGTCAGCGAGACGAAGCCGAACATCAGGTAGGCCACGCTCAACGGGGCGCGGTGCACGAGGGCCTGCATCTCCGTGATGCTTTTGAGGTGGTGCAGCTTCTCGATGACGCCAGCAGTGAGGAAGAGCATCGCCTTGGCCAGGGCATGGAAGAGCATCAGTACCATCGCCAGCATCCGGCTCTCCTCCGTGCCGACCGCCGCCAGCGCCATCATCAGCCCCAGCAGGGCGATCGTGGAGTAGCCGAGGATCTCCTTGAGCATCGAGCGCGACAGGGCCAGGTAGGAGGCGGCGACGAAGACCGCCGCGCCGGTGAGGCAGAGAAGCGTCCCCGGCAACGTCGCGACAAGGGCCGGGGAGAGCTTGAGGATCAGGTAGGGGGCGATCTTCACCATCGTCGCCGAGTGCAGCATCGCGCTCACCGGTGTCGGCGCGACCATCGCCCCGATCAGCCAGCCATCAAAGGGGATGGAAGCCCCCTTGACGAGGGCGGCCATCGCCAACAGCGCTACGACCAGCAGGAGCAGGCCGCCGTGGGCGTCGAGCACACCGCTGAAGGTCGCCGTATTGAAGGCGGTGACGGCCGCCAGGGTCCCCAGCAGAATCACCACGCCGCCGATCTGGTTCATCCAGAGCGCCCGCAGGGCGTTGGCGCGGCTCGTTTCGTCGCCGCGGAAACCGATCAGCAGGTACGACGCCAGGGTCGTCATCTCGAAGAGGAAGAAGAAGAGCAGCAGCGCGTCGGCGACGACGATGGCGTTCATCACCGCAAGAAAGAGCAGGAGGTAGGCGGTGAAGAGCCGTTTCCGGAAGGGGGAGACCGGCTCGTGCTGCATGTAGGCCACCCCGTAACAGGCGATGATCCCCCCGACGATGTTGATGATAAGAAACATGAACTTCGAGAGTTCGTCCACGGCCACACCCAGCCCCCCGTGGGGCACCAGACTCTCAGCCCCGAGGTAGAGCAGCAGCTGCACGGCGGCCAGAACCGTCACCGCCGCGGACCTGAAGCGCACCCCCTCCCGGGCGAAATAGAGCAGCAGCGCGATGTCGGCGGCGACGACCGCCGTCGATGCCGCGCCGGAGAGATCGAACACGAGGGCGCCGGGCGTCATATAAAGCAGCAGCGCGGCCGCGGCGAGGATCAGCGTCGAAACGGCGGTCACCAGATAGGCGCCGCGTTCCCAGGGGAACAGGAGCAGAATCCCCGCCGCCAGGACCGGCAGCAGAATCAGTAGAGCGAGCATCTCCATGGTGTGCCTTTACGATTTCAATCTCTTTGCGATAACCGGGTATGCATATACGTTTCCTGCCCTGCGTGCGGGCTTTTCAACGGGATTCCGCATCCGGCCCGCCGCACTATGGGAGGATTATAGCACAGCAGTTTTACCCAGGGGTGACCACATTGCCTATTTTTTACTGTTGATCATCGCGATCGCCACCGTACTGACGATGCCCCCGCAGAGCAGCCAGAAGGAGGGGAGCTCGTCCAGGACCCAGTAGCTGGTCACCAGCGCGCTCAGCGGCACGAGAAACATGTAGCTGCTTGCCGCTCCCGAGCCGAGTTTTCCCGAGGCGACGAAAAAGATCGTCGACGCCACCGTCTGGCCGAGGATGGCGAGGTAGAGCATCGCGCTCCAGAAGCGCCAATCCTGCTCGAAGACAACCCCCATCCCGAAAGGGAGTGCCAGGAAGAAGGTCATGACCGTCGCCGCGGCGGCAAGCAGAAAGCTGTAGTGGATCGGGTCGAGGTGGAGGTGCGAACGCTGGCTCAGCAGGGTCAGTACCCCCCAGACGAGGGCGCTGCCGACGAAAAGCAGGTTGGCGCCCTGAAAGAGGTGCAGGTTCCACGGTTCGAGCATCAGCACGCCGCCGATCAGCCCCACCGCGAGGCCGCGCCACTGCGCCGCGTTCACCCGCGTCCGCATCAGCCACATGCTCAGCAGCACCGTCAGTACCGGGCTCAGCGTCGTGATGATGACGCCCCCCGCCCCGGCGGTCCCGAGCTTCACCCCCCAGAAGGCGATGACCATGAAGGCGACGTTGAGCAGCGCGCTGGCCCCGATGATCAGCGCCCCCCTTCTGGAGAGGGTGATCGGCTTTCTCCACCAGAGCAGCACGGGGATAAAGGCGAGGGTCATGATCAGGAAGCGCCAGAAGGTAACGACCTCAACGTCGACGGAGGCGGTGACGATCTTCAGCGCCGGCCACCCGCCGCCCCACAACACCATCGCCAGCACCATCAGCAGGACCAGTTGCATCGTCGCCCCCCTTTTCTGGGCGGCATTATACCCCCACTTCCGCTCAGCGCCGCAGGAAATCGGAGAGAATCTTCCCGTAGGCGGGGTGGAGATGGACCGTGTTGTGCCCCACCTCCGAGAGCTCCACGCGCTGCACGGAGGCGTTGATCAGGGTGTCGCCCAGCCGCCGCGAGAGCCGGTAGGGGATCACCTCGTCGTCCGTGGTCGCGACGATCAGGGTGTCGG
>QKCD01000048.1 GCA_003245815.1 Sulfuricurvum sp. | reverse complement strand
GTCGATTGGTACGGCCTATTATATCGATTCGGCGGTCAGCGGCATCCGTTACGTCTGCGGTTCGCAGAGCGGTACGACGAGTGGGAACGGTGCCTTCACCTTCGAAGAAGGAAAAGGATGCACCTTCTATCTCGATGAAATGACGCTGCGTACCATCGAAGCGGATCAGCTCTACAACGACGCACGCATTGTCGAAAGCGACGCCAATATCGCCCGGATGCTTCAAACGCTCGACAACGACGGCGATGCGAGCAACGGTATCACGATCACGCGGGAAGTCATTGCGGCGATGGCGGAGCACAACATTACAAGCCTGCCCGACAGCGAAGCGGACTTCGAAGCGTTGAACCAGGCGCTTGCGGCTGAAGCGAGTTACCAGGGCAGTGCGGTCTCGGAGGCCGATGCGGAGGCGCACCTGGAGGAGAGCAGGACGACGGAACTGCAAAACATGCTTGCCGGTAACGTCTTCTATGTCCCCAGCCTTATCAACGGAACACCGGGGTTGACTAAGGCGACGATCAACGTCGATGCGACAAATGCGCATGCCTACCGGATGGTCGGGCCGGACATGGGTTCCATCCAAGAGACAGGCATGAACATCAGCGGCTATCTGGTTGAGATGACCGAAGCCGGTTTTACGATGGAGTATGTCGGAAGTACGAAGCAGTACCTCCAGATGGACGAATACCATATCGACGAGACCTACCACTCCCGCTGGTATCATGTCCAGGCCGATGCGGAAGCCTATATGGAACAGTTGGGTGAACAGCCTGCTGATCTTGAAGCACTGATTGTCGGCAAGACATTCTATCAGCATTGTACGAACACAACGAACGGCGACTGGATCTCCGAAAACGCTTTCGAAACAAATGGAACGATTACGATCAACGAACTCGGGAAAACACGGCAGATGACCTACCGGATCGAAAGTGAGAAGTTCTATGTCACGCGTGATAATGAACCGGAACAGGAGTACATCGTCATCGCATCGACATCGGCATACTTCACGATTCGTTCTTCCGAAAGCGGTGAAGAGGCCACTTTTTATGCCAGCCGTACAGACGCACAGGCTGCCTCTCCCAAGCAGTGCGATGAGGATAATGGGGAAGTAACTTCGGACCTGGCGACATTGATCGTCGGCAAAACGCTTTATATGACTCAATGTGATGCGGAAGTGCAACTGGTGACTACCGCCAGCTTCGGTGAAGACGGGACACTGGCTGTGAACAGCAACGAAGGGAACACAACCTATACCTATGAAATCAATGGAGACGAGCTTCTGATCAAAAACCTTGACGGTACGATAAAGGGGCATAACGCCCTTGTCGAAGCGAATGCGCAATATGTCAAACTTCAAACTGTCGAGAACAGTTCGGAAATCCTAATGCTTTATTTTGACAGCGCAAATATTCCCAATGAGTGTAGCAGCAACGTTACGCCTTCCGAGCTTGAGACTCAGCTCGTATCGGGTCATATTTGGGGCGAGTACAAAGATGGCGCTGCCTATCCCCAGTCGTGCTATATCTTTGACGGAACGCAGCTGACGGGTTACTTCGATGGAAATTACGAGACTCCCTACACGCTGACTTATGAAGTCAACGGAACTCAGATGCGTTATATCCACGTTGGTCAGTATGTTGCGTCTACGGATACCTTTACGTATCGCAGTGAAACAGAACTCAGAGTCCACAAGGTGTGGAGCGACGATTTCGACGACAGAACGTGGCGTGTGACGTCGAACTGTCCGGACGTCATGCTTAACGATGAGGGCCCTTATACCATGCGTTACGGTCTGGTTGCGGGTAAAACATTCTATGTGTACGGCTATAGTGATGCCGGTACCGTGGACGGCGGTCATGTCATACTGACTTTCGGCAGCGACGGTACTACTGTAAGCGCGCAGGCATTTGATGGAACTCCCTACGGAAGCGGCAATGTCACCATCAACGACAATGCGCTGGTGCTCACTGCCGCCGGCGAAACGAAAATTATGAAAGCGCTTCGTACCGTAGACGGGATGATGTACACCATGGATATCAGCGATACGGGCGGTTATCCCGAAGTGTTGGCGACCGAAGAACAGAGCGATGACGGTGAGGCCCTGCTGCAGCAGCTCGAAGCGAGTTACCTTGATGACGGCAGCTTTAATCAGGAGAATGTTGTAGGGACTTATTACAGTGTAATCCTAGACAATAGTGATGAACGTGGCGGTTGCGGTGCCGAATGGACCTTGGGCAGCGACGGTACTCTTGTCGCGCGTTACCGTGATGACCAGGGGACCCCGGGTACGGCGGAAGGCTCCTACTCGGTCAGCGGCAATATGTTGATAGGAGAGATGGAGGGACAGAGCTATCCGCCGATGCGTATGATCAGTAACGATTTCGATGGATTGACAGTCGCCGGAGAGAAATACTTCAATAACCGGGATGATGCGGTGGCTTTCGCAGCGCTGCTTGGCAACGAGAACTGCGACTCATTCTATCCCGCACGGTAGATATCTGGCTGCGTGGACATGCGCCCTCCGCCATTTTTTTTGGGAGCGTGCTTCGGTACGCTTTCATCAACCACTCTTCTGAAATCTCCACTGTGATACTACCTCAGACCACTCACTGTAGCGGATAGCGTTCCATCATCACCGCGCCCGTACCGGTGCTTTGATCGATATCGACACGTTCATGAACGTTGGCGACCGGTGCCACGTGGGCGTCGCGGCCGTAGATGTAGCTCTGTTCGTCGACGATCACTTTGTAGGCCTTGTTGAGCGTCAGGGCACGTCCGGCCGACGGGACGATAAGGTGCGCCATGTCCGTGTGCAGCGTCGCGATCTCAGGCGCTTTCAATGTGCCGTTGGCGTCGAAGAACTTTTCCCTCACTTCGTCGTTGGCCCGAAACTCGTCGCCGGCGCGGTTCTCTTCGAGGTAGAGGGTATACTCATAGCGCCCGTCGGCCAGGCGCGGTTCGGGGATGTTTTTGAACCCGCCCGCCGACTGGCTCCAGTGGTACCACCCCCGCTGCGGGGCGGTGTGATCGAACTTGCGCGCGAAAACGAAGGTCGAGTCGACGACCGCGCCGATGCCCGAATGGCAGCCGATGCAGGCGAGGGTCTCTTCGTAGGTCTGGGGCCGTAGATACCCCTCTCTGTCCTCGATAAAGCCCTGGTAGACCCATCCGAGCCCGCTGTTCAGACCCGACTCCGCGTTGCCGGTGATCGTGCGGAGGCGTTCGGGAAAGGCCTCTTTCTCCTTGATTTCGCCCAGCGTCGCAAAACGCATTTCGGCGTAGGTGCTCCATTTCGTTTTTCTTCCGTAACGGAGCTCCTTGAGACGGCTCCCCATGGCGACCGAGCCGTTGATATCGACGTCGATATAGCGGACGCTGTGCAGGAACTCGGTCTGCTCGGGGTAGAGCCCCGGGGCGATATGCAGCGCGTTGTCGATCTGCGCCAGTTTCGCCCTGCCGACGTAGTACATCGAAAAATCGTAGAGCTTTCGGGTCGCAACGTCGTATTTCGGTGGGGCCCAGCTGAAGACGACCCGGTCCGCGGTGTCGAGCGTACCGTTTTGGTTCAGGTCGACGCCGAAGAGGTTTTCGTCGACGGGTTCGATGGCGATATCCGTCTGCTTGATGAGAGCTTCGACGATGGCGAGGTTGACGGTGTAGATCCTCTTGTCGAGCCTCCCGTCGCTCTCCTGGCGCATCACTTCGGGAAGCCGGATCAGGACGTCGTCGGTCGATCCGTTGGTCGGCCAGAAGGTCCCGAGGAAGGGGTAGTAGCCGAAGGCGCGCCAGCCGGTGAAGCCGCCGCCGGGGGCGCGGTCGAAACCTTCGCCGTCGAAGTCGAAGTAGCAGTCGGGGCGGTAGCCGCCCCAGCTGCCGTCACCGTCGTAGTCCCACTCCCGCGGGACGCTTTTGAGGATTTCGGCCAGGATGATGCTGCGGTTTTCGTCAAAATAGTTGTCGCCGCGGACGTAGTCGAGGATCTCCGCATCGGAGATGGCCGCGACCGCCGCCGTGCGGTCCTTGAAGAGGTTGGACCAGCGGTTGGTGGCGGTGTATTCGCTGACCGCGTAGCGCTCCTGCAGCTCCGCGTCGTTGACGTAGTTGGGCTTCTTGGAGTTGGTATGGCAGCTGAAACAGGGGTTGTGCACCGCTCCCGCAGCGTCTTGGGTCTTCGTATAGCACTGGGCGCTGACGTAGGCTCCCCGGTTGTTGACGACGCTCAGTGGCGTCGTATCGGTGAACACCTGTCCGGCCGGACGGTATACGGTGGCGTTGGCCTCTTCCCCGTCCGCGGCATCAGAACGGCTCTCTCCCCCGCTGCTGCAACCGGTGACCACGACCATTGCGGCCGCACAGGCTGCTGCCAAAAAGATTCGCATCGTTCGCTCCCTTCAGCCATCTTCCATGGCTCAAAGGAGAGAAGGAGACCCTTCTCTCGTGGCATCAGCGCGTGCCTTTGCCGTCGCCTTTGATGAAGTCGAACGGTCCGACGACGCCGATGAAGGACTCTTTCTGGGCGTCCGTTGCATCACCGACCAGGCCGTACTCGCTGTCACCGGAGCTGACTTCGCCGAACGGGTGCTGCGTGACGACGGTCAGGTAGCCGTAGCCGTTGACGTCGGCATGCCAGAACGGAGAGGTCGTTTCCGAGCCGTACGGCGTGGAGAGGATGCGTGTCAGGCTTTCCGTCTCGACGTCGTAGGCCCAGACGAAGTCGTTCGGGTGGTACCCCGTGTCTTCGCCGATGGTCAGGATGTTCTGACCCGCCAGATAGGTGAGGTTGTCCGGCTCGGAGATCCCGTTGACGGAACAGTCGTAGCTTTCGTAGGCGGAACCTTCCGGGTAGGAAGCCGGGGAGCCGGCAACGAGGCCGTACATGTTCTTGACGACGTACTTGCTGGCGATCTCGTTCTGCTTGGAGTCGTAGGAAGTTTCGTTCATACCCGGAACATCCAGTGCGTAGACGGCGCCGCATTTGTTTTCGTTCAGCTGGATATCGCCCGATGTGTCGCTCATGCCGTAACGCACCTGGCTCATCGCCACGAAGAGTCTGCCGTGGTCGGGGTCGAAGGTGATCCCCTCCTCTTTGCGGAACTCGGTCGTGGCACCCTGCATCGCGGCGTAGCGGCGGGTTTCGAGGAATGCGGCGGTCTGTTCCTGGCCGGGAACGACCTGCAGACACTCTTCACCGGTGGATGTCACGACATGGGTGAAGCCTGCCGTCGGACAGCTGCCGGCGACGGGAGCTTCGGTGTTGAAGATGTCGCTGAAGGCGGGCTCCGTCGAGACGACCGCTTTGATTTCGGTATCGGTCGCGTGGCCGAGCTTGATCCAGATCAGGTCCGCCGCGCCGGCGCCGGCATCGGAGGTCTGGACCCATTTGGCAGCGTAGAGGGTACCGGCGCTCAGATCTTTGGCGTTGTCGGCAACGTACATGTAGAAACCGACGTTGGTGCCGTCGTCGGAGAGGTAGGCAGTTTTTTCATCCGGCATCACGTAGGCGAGTTCCCATGCTGCGCGGCCCATGCTGAAGTGTTTGTGGTGCGTGAAGACCGGCGTCGCGGCGGAGGCGTCAACCGTCACTTCGGGGATCCAGCCGTAGTAGTAGGGGTTGTTGTTGTACGTCGCGTTGGCGTTGTTCTCGTCTTTCCAGAACGCTTTCGTCACCTCGTCGTAACGGCTGTTGCCCGTCAGCATCGTGGAGGTGTTGAGGTCTCTTTGGATCGTACGGGCGTTGGGTTCGTACTCTTCGGAACCGAGGTGGGAGTTCCAGGGGGTCGTCATGCCGGCACAGTGAACCCATCCGCCGAAGTTCTCTTTCTGACTGATGAACTGGAGGGAGTCATTTTTGACGGAGAGCGTACCGTCGGCTTCCTGCTGAAGCTCCATGCCGTACATACCGCCGACGCCGCACTCGAACTGGTTGACCATGAAGAGGCGGCCGTTCTGCTGGAGCAGCGATGAGTGGTCAAGGCCGGAACCGTCGACATCGTTGGTGCCGTTACAGATGTAGGGGCTGCCGTCGCCGAAGGTGATGGGCGTGTCGGTGTAGTCTTTCAGAAGACCGAAGGCTTCGCCGTTGTTGGCGTCCGCCGTTGCCATCAGTTTCGTAAAACCGATCGTGTCGGTCTGCGCGTCGGCCGTGTAGGTAACGCTCGTCGTAGAGCGGATCGTGGACTTTTCCGTATCCGTTACCGGAGCGGCAAGCTCTTCGAACGTCAGGAATGTGCCGTAGACGCTTGTGCCGTCCGCCCCGTCTTTGCCGTCTGAACCGCAGCCTGCAACCATCAGTGCAGTCGCCGCGGCAACCGAGAACATCATCAGTGATCTCTTTTTCATAATAAAACCCTTTGGTGGAATGAAATGTGGGCGGATTGTAGGGGGAGCGTGTTACGGGGTTATATCGGTTCGGTTACGTTGGGTCACATTTGGGTTATGTTTCGGAAACATTTGTCCGAAAGAGGGGAAGGGTGCCCGCGAAGGTTCCGGCGGGCGGAAGAGGGTTACGCCTCTTTGAGAAAGATCTCCTTGGCCCGTGCGAGGTCTTCGAGGGTATCGATGCCGAAGCCGGTGCTGGCGACCTTGACCATGCTGATCTTGCGGCCGTGGTAGATGGCGCGCAGCTGTTCGAGCTTTTCGATATCCTCGATCGGCGCGTCGTCGAGGGCGCAGAACTCGTGGAGGCTCCCCTTCGTGAAGCCGTAGATGCCGATGTGGCCGAAGTAGGTCGCCGCGCCGCTGCGGTTGTAGGGAATGGGGCTGCGGGAGAAGTAGATGGCGTTGTGGTCGGTGTCGGTGACGACCTTGACGAGGTTCGGGTCGTCGGCGGCCTCGGCATTGACGGCGTTGTAGCAGCTCCCCATGACGAAGGGGGCTCCGGCGGCCTTGAGGGCGTCGAGCCGTTCGATCAGCCGTTCGACGACCTCCGTTTCGATAAAGGGTTCGTCCGCCTGGATGTTGATGACCAGTTCGTCGTCGGCGATGTCGAGGAGCTGGGCGCATTCGTTGATGCGGTCCGTGCCGCTTTTGTGGGTTGAGGAGGTGAGCATCGCCTCGACGCCGTGGGCCCGGCAGACCTCGATGATCTCCTCATCCTCCGCCGCGACGACAACGCGGTCGAGGTGGGCGACGCGCCGGGCGGTACGCACGACCATGGGGAGGCCGCCGATATCGGCGAGGACCTTGCGCGGGAAGCGGGTGGAGGAGAGTCTGGCGGGGATAATAATCATCGCTTTAGCCTTTATCGATATAATACAACCATTTTTATGCGCCCAAAAGATGCAGCGGGGCCGGTTGCTTCTGGGGGCGTATTATATCAGGATGTGCCGCCAGATGCTGCTTTACCAGCCCGATTCGGGTTACTGCTACAACAGTGATTCGGTCTTTCTCTACGATTTCATCGATTCGCTGCACCCCAGCGGCCGGATGCTCGATGTCGGGACCGGCTGCGGGATCGTCGGGCTGCTGGTGGCGCGGGACAATCCGAAGGTCCGGCTCGAGGGGATGGAGAAACAGCCGGTCTTCGTGCAGTACGCGACGAAGAACGCCGAGGTGAACAAGATCGCCTATCTCATGCATGAGGGGGATTTCCTCGACTACGAGGATGAAGCGGGGTTCGACTACATCGTCTCCAATCCCCCCTTCTACCACGAGGGGGCAGCCCGCAGCGACGACGCGATGCGCCACACGGCCCGCTACAACATTCACCTGCCCGTCGACCGTTTTTTCAAAAAGGTCGCCGACCTGCTGAGACCGAAGGGGCATTTCGTATTCTGTTACGATCCGCAGCAGTTTGCGATTCTTTGTTCGGCGCTCGAAGCTGTGAACTTAAGGGTGGTTGAGGTACAATTTGTCCATCCGAAGATCGACCGGCCAGCGTCGCTGGTCATGGTGCATGCCCGCAAGAACATGAGATCCCTGATGAAAACGCGCCCCCCGTTCATCGCCTTTGAGGGGGAGGCGTTCTCGGACCGAGCGCAATCGGTCTATGCCAGAGCAAGGACACACAGTATCAAATGCCGACTCTAATCAGACAGGAAGGTTACTCCTACGCGTTCAATGCCGACGCCTGCGCCACATGCGGGGGACGCTGCTGCACCGGTGAAAGCGGCAACATCTTCGTCCGGCGCGAGGAGATCGTCGCCATCGCGGAGCTGCTGGGGATGGAGGTCGAAGCCTTCATGGCGCAGTATCTTGAAAAACGGGGCTACAAGTACTCGATCAAAGAGCGCGTTGTCGGCCTCTCCCACGACTGTATCTTCTTCAACCGCGAAGCCGGCGGCTGCGACATTTACGCCGCCCGGCCGCTGCAGTGCCGCACCTTCCCCTTCTGGGACTACTTCAGAAGCCGGGTGGGCGAACTCAAGCAAGAGTGCCCGGGGATCGTCGATGCGTAGTCTTCTGCTCTCGCTGCTGGCGCTGCTGCTCTTTACCGGCTGTTCCCAGCTCACCCCCTATAACCCCGACCCCCAGGCCAAGAGTTTCGACGAGGAGGACCTCTTCATCTTCAGCGCCCTCGTCGCCGAAGAGGAGAAGCGCTACGCCGAGGCGGCGGAGATCTACAGCGAACTTTACGCCCGTTCGGACAAAAGCGAGTACCTCTACCGCGCCCTGGCGATGTACAACGGCGCCGGCGCCTATGAGACGGCAATCGCCCGCTCCCGCGAGGAACAGCTCAAGCATCCCGAGGACCGGAACCTGATCCGTTTCGAGGTGATCGGCATGCTGGCGCTGGAGCAGTACGACGCGGCCAAGGAGAAGGCACTCAAGCTTGTCGCGGAGAGCAAGGAGGCCGAAGACTTCCTGCTGGTCAGCGAGATCTACATCAAGACCCATCGTTACGACACGGCGCTGAAGTACCTGGAACGGGCCTACGCCATCGATTTCGACGAGGAGATCCTCGACAAGATGTCAATCATCCTCTACGTCAACCTCGGCCGCCAGAGCGAAGCGATCTCCTACCTGGAGTCCCACAGCAGGCTGCACGGCTGTTCCCCCACGATCTGCCGGAGGCTGGCGGGTTACTACAGCGACCAGAACAACGTCGACGGCATGCTGACGACCTATCTGCGTCTCTACGAGACCGAGCCCCGCGACGAGTACGCCCAGATCATCGTCAAGCTCTACAACTACAAGAAGGAGTACCTGCCGCTGCTGGAGTTCCTGGAAAAGAGCGGTTCGGACGACATCACCCTGCTGCAGCTCTACATCAACGCCAGATCCTTCGAGAAGGCGGCAGCCCTCTCCCGGAAGCTCTACGAGGAGAAGGGGGACGCGGTCTTCCTGGGGCAGTATGCGATCTTCACCTACGAGAAGGCGGAGGACAAGAACGATACGAAGATGCTTGACGAGGTGGTCGAAAATCTCGAGAAGGTGACCAAGGTGCACGAAGAGGGGCTCTACCTGAACTACCTCGGCTACCTGATGATCGTCCACGACATCGATATCAAGGGGGGGATGGAATACGTGCGCCGGGCCCTTGCACAGGAGCCAGACTCCCCCTACTACAACGACTCCCTCGCATGGGGCTACTACAAACTCGGCGACTGCAAGAAGGCCCGCGAACTGATGGGGCCGGTCATCGAGAAACTGGGGATGGACGACCCTGAAGTCTCCGGCCACATCCGGGCCATCGACGCCTGCCTCGCCAAGCCCAAGCCAAAGAATAAAACGGTAAAATAACGCGTTTTTTTATGCGCGGCAGGGCGCGTGCCGCCGAAGCGAATCACTATCAAGGAAATCGAGCAGTTATGATCTTGGACGATATTATCAAACGGACCAAAGCGGACCTGGAGAAGCGGGAGAAAGAGTACAGCATGGATTGGCTGGGACGTTCCCTGGCCTTCAATGCCCGGGTACCCCGCGACGTCATCCCCCACCTCACCTCCACGCCGGAGGAGCCCTACCGCATTATCTCCGAGGTAAAAAAGGCGAGCCCCTCCAAGGGGGTGATCCGCGAGGACTTCGACCCGTTGGCGATTGCCCAGGCCTATGAACGCGGCGGCGCCAACGCGATCTCCGTCCTGACGGAGCCGCACTTTTTCCAGGGTGATATCGAGTACCTCGCCGGCATCCGCCGCTACGTCAGCATCCCGCTGCTGCGCAAGGATTTCATCATCTCCAAGTACCAGCTCGTCGAGGCGCTTGTCTACGGGGCGGACTTCGTATTGCTGATCGCCGCGGCCCTCTCCAAAGGGGAGCTCAAGGAACTGCTCAACTATAGCCGCCACCTCGGGATGGAGCCGCTGGTGGAGGTCCACGACAAGGCGGATCTGACCAAGGCGATCTACGCCGGAGCGGATATTATCGGCATCAACCACCGCAACCTGCAGACCTTCGAGATGAACATGAATCTCTGCTACGAGCTGATCCCCCTTATCCCCAACGGCAAGGTCATCGTCGCCGAGAGCGGCATCTACGAGCACGGCCAGCTCGAGGACCTGAACAAGGCGGGGGTCGACGCCTTCCTCGTCGGGGAGTCTTTGATGCGTCAGGATGACGTGGAGAGTGCGCTGCGGTGCCTCAAAACAGGTGTGTGCTGATTTCTCGGCACCCTGTTTCCTTTCCTCTGGGTCATTAACTCTTTCCGCGCTTTTCTTTCCCTGACCATGCCTTTGTTCATTTTTTTGTCTTGGCAAAAAAACGAACCAAAAAAACCGCTTCGTGCAGTTTGACAGCTCGCTACTGCGAGTTCGCAGTGTCTTCACGCTTTCCCGCTAAAATGCAAAACTCGCTGCGCTAAACAAAACAGTTGCATTTTCTTCACGCGGAAAACCGGGAAGAAGCTGCCTGTCAAAAGCCCTGAGCATCTCACAAAGTATCGTATTGATTGGATCAATTTCGGCTCTGCCGAAATAAAATGATGCGGAGAGTTGTGAAGTCTGGGAGATAAAGCGTGGTTCACTGCGCGCGGGCTTCGCGCCGAGCGAAACCTAGTGTTAACGCAGGTGGCGGAGCTTTGCCCCGACACCGTATTAAATTAAGAGAGCAGGGCTTTGACGCACTCGTTGATGCGCTTGCCGTCGGCCTGGTTGCCGATCTTCGCTTTGGCGGCACCCATTACTTTACCCATGTCTTTCATCGACTCCGCGCCGGTTTCGGCGATGATCGCTTTGAGGGCTTCGGCGAGCTCGTCGTCGCTCAGCTGCGCCGGGAGGTAGGCCTCGAAGACGGCGATCTCGGCGAGTTCCTTCTCCAGGAGGTCGTCGCGGCCCGCATCGCGGTACTGCGTGGCGGCGTCGTTGCGCTGTTTGATCTGCTTGGCGATGATCGCCATGACGTCCTCGTCGGTCAGCTCCTTGCGCTCGTCCACTTCCACCTGCTTCAGGGCGCTGTCGAGAAGGCGCAGGGCGTCGCGTTTCTGGACGTCTTTGGCTTTCATAGCGGTTTTGATATCGTCTTTGATCTGGATGCGTAGGCTCATCGGTTACCTTTTGGAACTATTTTTGCTGGAAGTATAGCAAAATTTGGGGGCCTGAAACCCCGCAGCGAGGCTATGATGATCCGAACCCTTCTCCTGAGCACGGGCGTACTGTTGGCGCTGAGCGGCTGTACTGCCAAGCTGGCCGATCCCGAGATCAGCTTTGCTCCGCCGGAGTATGTGGAGGAGATGCCGGCCAAAGAGGAGGAACAGGACTTCGCCTCGACGGGCAGCATCTTCGGTCAGGGGGACAACCCCCTCTTCTCCGACCACAAGGCGATGCACGTCAACGATATCGTTACGGTGGAGATCACCGAAAGCGCTACGAGCACCAACAGCGCGTCGCGGGCCCTCTCCAAAAGCGACAACCTTGCGCTGGGCGGCGGCCTTGTCACGACCAACGGCACCAACGCCGCTATCGACAGCGTCGCCAGCAAGATCAACGGCCTGACCAACCTCGGCGTAACGGCGGAATCAGACTCCTCCTTCAGCGGTTCGGGCTCGGCGGTGAAGGATGCCAGCTTTGCGACGACCATCTCCGCGCGTATCGTCAAGGTACTGCAAAACGGCAATTACTTTATTGCCGGACGTCGTGAGATCATGATCGACAACGAGAAGCAGATCATCCAGATCAGCGGCGTCATCCGTCCCTACGACATCGACCAGAACAATATGATCGCCTCTTCCCAGATCGCCGACGCGAAGATCTACTACGGCAACCAGGGCGAAGTCGACAACAGCACCCAGCGCGGCTGGGGCAGCAAGCTCGTCAACGCCGTCTGGCCCTTCTAACCACCGCATATTACGACTCTTAGGGCACGCCAGCTTATAACGGGCGTTCCCGGCTCAGTCAGCTTCCGCCACTTCTTGTATTAGCCGTTCAAAGTATTCCCTTGAGCCTTCGAGGTGGGAGGGTGCCGAACCCAAAAGCAGCGTTGGTTCACAGGCGGAGTGTTCCAGATAACTTTCGAGATTTTCGATGGCACAGAGCTCGTCGTGGGGCGTGTGGTAGAGGGTGATGTCGCTGCCGTCGGCTTCAAGGGGCTCCAGGCTGTACGTAATGAGCGCTTCCGTCACAAAGGCGGGAGGGGCGGGGAACATTGCGGCGCTGAAAAGCGCATGGAGTTCGCGGGGCAGGGCATCGTTCAGCGCGGCCAGATTCCAGCGCCCGTCGGCATAGAAGGT
>QKCD01000010.1 GCA_003245815.1 Sulfuricurvum sp. | reverse complement strand
GACTCCCAGCTCAACGACAAGGCGATCGACGCGGCGATCTCGGACCTCGCATCGAACGTCATCGAGAACATGATGGACAAGCCGTGGCGCGGTTATCTGCTGGGTTACGAGCAGGGGATGCTGATCACCTCCGGCGGAAAGAGCCAGAACATCAAGGTAGGTGACACGTTCGACGTCATGGCATCGGGCAAGAAGGTCAAGAACCCGCAGACCAACAGCATCATCACGCTGCCGGGCAAAAAGCTGGCGACGATCGAGATCGTCTCGACGGCGGGAGAGACCCCGGAAAACGAAGTCTCCTTCGCGTCGATCACGAGCGGGGACCTGGGCGCGCGCCTGCAAACAAAAAATTTCTCGGACCTGTATATCCAGGTCCACAAGGATTAAAGCATGAAAGCATTGACAGCACTGTTGATGGCCGCCGCCCTCTTTATGACCGGCTGCGGCTACAAGTCGGGCGTCGCCACGGGTGAGCGGGCGTCCTACCTCTACTTTACGGGTGACGTCGAGGGGGCAGCCGTCTCCGTCGATGACGGTCAACCCTTCGCCGTCGAAGCGGGACGTGACCACCAGTACCGCATCGCCCCGGGCAAGCACAGCGTGAAGGTCTACAAGGGCGATACGATCGTCGTTGAACGTGAAATCTATGTCGGCGACGGTATCGCCAAAGAGATCGGGGTACGCCCGTGAAGCTTGGCATGTTGATGAAAGCGGCCCTCCCGCTGGCGGCGGTGGCCCTGATGACGGGGTGCGCCACGAAACCGCAAGCGCTTTATAACTACGGCACCTACAGCGAAAGCTACTACGCGTACAAACAGGACGCCAGTGCGGAGAATCTCCTGGCGATGCAGCAGGCGATCCTGACGGCCATCGAAAATGCCAATGAGAGCGTTTCCAAGCGTGTGGCACCGGGAATGTATGCGAACCTGGGCTACATCTACTTCAAGCAGGGGGACACCAAGCAGGCCGTCCACTATTTCGAGATGGAAAAGAGCCTCTACCCGGAGTCGGCGCACTTTATGGACCGCGTCATTGAGAAGGTGCGCAACGCCGAAGCGAAGGGGGCAGAATCATGAAATACGGAAAAATTGCTGCACTGGCGGCCTCGGTTTTCGCCGCGATGATCATGACGGGGTGTGCCGCGCACAACACGGGGATCACCAAAGGCGAAGCCTTCCCCCAGATGTATGAAGAGGACCCGCGCTCCATCGTGGTCCTGCCGGCAATGAACGAAAGCAGCGACGCCGAGGCGAAGGACTACTACGCCACGACGATCGAGATGCCGATCGCGCAGACAGGTTACTATGTCTTCCCGATGGAGATGGTCAGCGACATTCTCAAGCAGGAGGGCGTTTACGATACCGAACTGCTCTACAGTCTGTCCGCGGACAAGTTTTACGACTATTTCGGGGCCGATGTCGTCATGTTCACGCGTATCAAGGCGTGGGACGTCATGTACGCCGTGGTGGCCTCGTCTCTGACGGTCACGATCGCATCCGAAGCGGTCTCCACGAAGACCAACGAGAAGCTCTGGGAGTACGAAGGCAGCGTGACCGTCGACCTGACCGGCAGCAGCGGTGGCGGCGGCGGACTGGCCGGGCTGCTGGTGCAGGCGATCGCCACGGCGATCAATACCGCCGCGGCCGATTATGTCGAATACGCCCATGTTGCGAACGCCCGCCTCTTCTACGCTCTGCCGGCGGGCCCCTACCACCCGGCCCACCAGACGGACCAGGGTGTCGTTATCCGCAAACGCTAACCCTTTTCCTGCGGGAACAAAGAGAGCCTGGCGCTCTCTGCCCTCTCCATAACCCCTCCGCGACACACGATTGAACTTTCCGTCCCCCCGAATGCCCTATAATTAGGTAAAGATCCGAACATAAAGGGAAGCGATGAAAAAGGTATCGTTGGTGTTGGGCAGCGGCGGGGCGCGGGGCTACGTGCATATCGGTGTCATCGAGGCGCTGGAGGCGCGCGGCTATGAGATCGTCTCCGTCAGCGGCTGTTCCATGGGGGCGCTGGTCGGCGGTGTGTACGCCTGCGGCAAACTTGCCGAGTACAAGGCGTGGGTGCAGGGGCTCGAGCCCCTCGACGTTGCCTCGCTCCTGGATCTTGCCTGGGACAAACGGGGCATTATGAGCGGGAGCAAAGTCTTCGAGCGGCTGGATGAACTGATCGGTACGCAGACGATCGAAGGGCTTCCTATCCGCTTCACGGCCGTTGCCTCGGACCTGAACCGGGGCAAGGAGGTGTGGTTTCAAAGCGGCGATCTCCTAACCGCGATCCGCGCCTCCGTCGCCATCCCTTCCGTCTTCACGCCGGTGGAGCTCGACGGGATGCTTCTCGTCGACGGCGGGGTCCTCAACCCGCTGCCCGTGGCGCCGACGATGCGCGACCGCAGCGATCTCACCATCGCCGTCAACCTCTACGGCCCCGATTCGGAGCAGGAGGAGCCCGCCGTGGCCGAGCGCTACGACTCTTTTGCCGAACGCCTGGCCGCCAAAGCCAAAAATGCCATCAAGGAGCGCCTCCGCCGGCAGGAGCAGGCGCATATCTTCTCCATCCTCGACCAGAGTTTCGATACGATGCAGCGCAGCCTGACCCAGTACCGCATCGGCGGCTACCCGCCCGATATCATGATCACCCTTCCCAAGAATATCTGCAGTACGTTTGACTTCCATAAAGCCGCCATGCTGATCGAAGCGGGCCACAGGGCGGTGGAGGAGCATCCGGCGTTCGGGTGACATTTTTTTTAAAAAACGTTATTTTTTGTACATATCGATATGGTATACTTCCGGGACTTTCGCTTAGGAGTATAAGGAATGATGAAGCGTGCATGGATGACGAGTGCGCTGCTGGCGGCACAGATCGCGGCAGCGTCGCAATACAATTTCGAGGTTTC
>QKCD01000063.1 GCA_003245815.1 Sulfuricurvum sp. | reverse complement strand
CTTACCCGGTACCTTGCTGACCATCATATGCTTGACGGAAAAACCGACCTGCGAATGGGCGAGGTCCGGCGTATAGCTCCCCGCGAAGAGCGAAAGAAGGCCGCACGTCACAATCAGTGCTATAACACGTTGCATCGGAACTCCTTTGAAGGATGTCATTCCCTCCATTCTACCCCCGACAAACTGACAGAGTTCACAACATTTCTGGGCATGCGTGCTGCTTAAACTTCTGCATCTTAGCAACGCTGATATATGTGAAGCCTCTCCGCTACATCCCCTCCCCTCTTCCGGGGACTCCGCCCGATTGACGTAAGACAGATACTTCGATCAATCACCAACACTGATCTTCCCTCTCTTAAGTCCACACCGTATCTACCCCTACTCCCTAGAGCAAGTGTTTCAAGAGAGAATCTACCGTGAGTGACACCATAGTTTTCCATAGAAATTCACAAGTTTTCTTAATTTTTTTCAGTATAATCATTTATTCAAGATGAGAAGCAGATGTAGCAGGAGGAGTGAATGAACATACTCTTTATCGACCGGGATACGATCCAGACCCTGGCACGCAGGACACTGATTGAGGAGCGGCTCGGATACGGTACGGAACTGGCCACGAGTATCGCCGACGTGCATATGAAATTCAAAAAAGGGCTCTATGATCTCGTCATTCTTGACCATCATACGGTCGAAAACGGGCAGCGCTGTTTCGATTACATCACCGGGGAGGATGCCGAACAGAAGATCCTGACGGTCAGCAGTGCCGTACGATGTGTTGTCCAGCGCTGCGAGGATTGCGTGCAGAACTACAACGTCCGGCGCCTCAACAACCCGACGCCGTTTCCCAATATCATGCGGATGATCGAAGACTTCACCTTCTACGACTGCGATCATTACGACCACGAAACCAACCTGCTGAGCGTCTAACGTAGGATAGCGAGATAATCGTCCAGAATCTTCCTGTGGTCAAAAGCCAGAACCATTCGGGCCAACGCATCATAGGGGACCACGCGGACGCTCTTGGCGTCGTCTTCGGCCTTCGGCACTCCGGCAGCGCGGCAGCAGTAAACGATGCTGACCGTATGAAAACGGGGGTCCCGCAACGGGTCCGAATAGATACCGAGCAGTGCAATGATCCTGACGTCAAGCGATGTCTCTTCGCGCATCTCGCGGACCAGTGCCGCCTCGACCGTCTCTCCGATATCGACAAAACCGCCGGGCAGCGCCCAGCCATAGGGGGGATTTTTGCGTTCGATCAGTACGATGCCCTGTACCTGCTCGGCATCATCACAGAGTTCGATGATGCCGTCCACGGTCAGGTAGGGAGTCCTGATCATCTGAAGCGGAATTAAAAGTTGACGTTGAGACCGACGTAGCCGCCTTCAATATTTTCGATGGCAGAACTGCTGCTGGCCGTGTAGCGAGCACCGATCTCAAGATTTACCAGCGGCGTGAAGTGGAGCATCATGCCCCCCTGCACCCCGTAGGCGGGACGTGTCGGCAAGGTTCCGACATCATGGATTCCCGCATGGGCACCGATGAAAAAGCTGCCGGCGAGCCAGTCAGTCAGAACATAGGGTTCCGTCATCGCATCGCCTGCCACGACGAGCGTATGCATATCCAGATCATCATTGTAGTTGTAGACCCCGTAAACACGGTGGTTGTCCGCTACAAAACCGCCGCGGATGCCGATACCGTACTCAAAGCCGGATTTCGCGCCGCTGTCGGGATTGATGCGATCGCTGCTGCCTTCGATCCCCGCGAACATACCGTACTCAGAGCCCATCAGCAGTGTCGATGAGAGCAGAATTCCTGTCAAAACGCTTTTTTTCATAATGATCTCCCGTATATAGTGTTTGAACATCATAGCATATTCAAAACCATAGTTCAACTCAAACGGTGCGCTATCGGGGAACGCAGAGCTCCCTGGCGGCGACGACGGCGCTGCTGAAAGCCCACTGGAAGTTGTAGCCGCCGAGCTCTCCCGTAACGTCGACCACCTCCCCGATAAAGTAGAGCCCCTCCTGTAGCAGGCTCTCCATCGTGTAGTGGTTCAGCGTCTCCGTCGCAACCCCACCGCGGCTCACCTCCGCCTTGGTGAACCCGAAGCTCCCCGCCGGGGCGAAGCGGTAGGCGTGGAGCTGCTGCAGCCGTTCAAACTCCGTTTCGCCGAGCCGGTTGCACGCCCGATCCTCGACGCCGATTGCATCGAGCAGTGCCTTGGCAAGCCGTTTGGGTAGATTCATCACCGTGCTCACCTGCTTCTTCTCCCCCCGGCACGTCCGGGGGAGGTTCATCGACGGCAGAAAGTCGATCGCGATCTCTCCCCGGTGCCAGTAGAGCGACGTGCTCAGCACCGCCGGGCCGCTGATGCCGCGGTGGGCGAAGAGAAGGTCCTCCTCAATGACCCGCCCGTCGACCCGAATCCGCACCGGCAGGCTGATCCCCGTCAGCTCCTTCATCCAGAACTGCTCCTTCTGCAGGGTCAATCCCGCCAGGGCCGGGGCAAAGGGGGTAACCTCGTGGCCGAACACACGGGCGATTCGGAGACCGACGTCGGTCGCCCCGACCGTTTTGAAACTGACGCCGCCCGTCGCGACGACGACCTTTGAAGCCTCGAAGCGGCCCTTGTCCGTCTCGATACGGAAAGAGCCGTCGCAGATCAGCGATTCAATGCTCCGGTTATAAAAAAAGTCCGCCCCGTTGCATTCGCGCAGCAGCAGCGAAATGATCTCGTCGGAGCTTTTTTCGCAGAAGTAATAACGCCCTTTGCGGATGACCGGGGTCAGTCCCCGCTCCTGCAGGAATGCCAGCAGATCCTCTTTCGAAAAGGCTCCCAGCACCGCCTCGACAAGATCGGGGTCCCCGAGGAAATGCTTCGACTGGACGTCAACATTGGTGATGTTGCATTTGCCGCCGCCGGAGATCTTCAGCTTGGCGGCGGGCCTGGTATTGCCCTCAATCACGGCGACCTTCAGATCACTGTTGCTACAGAGCCATCCCGCACACATCAGCCCCGAGGCCCCCGCGCCGAGAATCACGACATCATAACGATTATCCATTGACACGTCCCATATGCCGAACTCATGCGGCTACGCTACTAAAGCTGGCCCCTTCCGGGCAGTAATAATTGTCAGATTCTACCAGATGGTAGGTTTGAATCCGCCCATATTCCCGCTTACCGCTGCCATTGGGTATAATTGCGTCATATAAAACAGAGTGGACCCGATGAGCAAAAAACTACATATCGTATCCCTGGGATGCACCAAAAACCTTGTTGACACCGAAGTGATGATGGGGCGGCTGAAGTTCTACGAAATGACCCAGAGTCCCGAAGAGGCGGACGTTATCATCGTCAATACCTGCGGCTTTATCGACGCGGCGAAAGAGGAGTCCCTCCAGACCGTGCTGAACCTCCACGAAGCGCGTAAGGAGGAGTCCGTCCTCGTCATGGCCGGCTGCCTCAGCGAACGCTACAAGGAGGAGCTGAGCCAGGAGCTGACCGAAGTTGACATCTTCACCGGCGTCGGCGACTACGACAAGATCGACGAACTGCTCGCGGCGAAACAGAGCCGCTTCAGCGACGACGTCTACCTTATCGACGGGGCGGAGCGCGTCGTTACCGGCTCCACCTACCACGCCTATATCAAGCTCTCCGAAGGGTGCAACCAGAGCTGCAGCTTCTGCGCCATCCCCTCTTTCAAGGGGCGGCTCAAATCCCGCAGCCTCGACTCCGTCGCCAAAGAGGTGGAGCAGCTCGTCACGCAGGGGTACTACGACTTCAGTTTCGTCTCCCAGGACTCCAGCTCCTATCTGCGCGACCAGAACGTCAAGGACGGGCTCATCCACCTCATCAAGCGGATCGAGCTGATCGAGGGGGTGAAAAGCGCCCGCATCCTCTACCTCTACCCCTCGACGACGAGCCTCAGCCTTATCAAGAACATCGGGATGTCGAAGATCTTCCACAACTACTTCGATATGCCGATCCAGCATATCAACGACGAAATGCTGAAGATCATGAAGCGCGGGTTCGGAAAAGAGAAGACCGTGGCGCTGCTCGAAGCGATGCGCAGCCTCCCGAATGCCTTTTTGCGCACCAGCTTCATTGTCGGCCACCCCGGCGAGACCCCGGAGATGTTCGCCGAGATGTGCGACTTCGCCGAAAGCTTCGGCTTCGACCGCATCAACGTCTTCGGCTACTCCGACGAGGAGGGGACGAGCGCCTTTACGATGGCAGAGAAGATCGACGCCGAGACGATCGAGGAGCGTGCCCTGAAGCTTGGAGAGATCGCCGCCTACTGTGAAGAGCAGAGCCTGCGTGCCCTCATCGGGAAAGAGATCGAGATCGTTATCGACGGCGAAAGCGAGGAGCACGAATACCTCCTCAGTGCAAAAGCCCTGGGCTGGGCGCCGGAGATCGACGGGGAGCTCTACGTCAACGACTCCGAGATCGACGGCGAGCTGGCGTTCGGCGTCATCTACCGGGCAAAGGTGACAGAGATCGCCGGCTTCAAGCTCCTGGCCACCGTTACCGGACATGCTGAGCGCTGAAACCCTTGAAGCGCTCGGGGGGGCGAAGAGCCTCCTCGCATTCTCCGGGGGCGGCGACTCCACCGCCCTCTTCTTCCTGCTTCTTGAAGCGGGGGTCGATTTCGATATCGCCCTCGTCAACTACCACACCCGTCCCCAGAGCGATACGGAAGCGGCCTACGCCCGTGAGCTGGCCGAAAAGCACGGCAAGGGCTGCCATATCGGCGATGCCCGCCTGGAAAGCTCCAATTTCGAACACGAGGCGCGCCGCTACCGCTACGCCTTTTTCGAAGGGCTGATCGCCGCGCACGGGTATACCAACCTCGTGACCGCCCACCAGCTCGACGACCGGCTGGAGTGGCTGCTGATGCAGCTGAGCAAAGGGGCCGGCCTGATCGAGATGACGGGCATGCGCCCCGTCGAAACGCGGGAGGGGTACACTTTGTTGCGCCCGCTGCTGGGTGCCACCCGCTCGGAACTGCTTGCGTACCTGCGGCGGCGGCGGGCGTTCTGGTTCAACGACGCGAGCAACAGCGACGAGCGGTTCAAGCGCAACGCCTTCCGCCACCGTTTCGCCGCGCCGCTGCTCGAACAGTACGCCCGGGGCATCAAAAAGAGTTTCGCCTACCTGGATGAAGATGCGCGGCAGCTGGAGGAGGAGGTGGATGCCGGGCGGAGTGCGCAGCTTTTCTGGTTCAAAAACCCCTCCGGCCGCCGCGCCCTCCTGCACGCCGTCGACCGCACCCTGAAAACGGCCGGGTTCCTGATGCGCCGGGGGGATCGGGAGCGGTTGAAAGAGGAGGATGTCGTCGTCGTGGGAAGGCGCTACGTCGTGGCGGTCACTCCCGCCTACACCTTTATCGCCCCCTATAGGACGACGGCGATGGAGAAGCCCTTTAAAGAGGCATGCCGGCGTCTTGACATCCCGCCGAAGCTGCGCCCCTACCTGGCGCAGACTCCGGAAGCCTATGCAGCGATCGCGCTACTCCTTGAGGGCGGTGCTGTAGACCCGCATCGTGAAGGATGAGAGGATCAGGTCCTGTTCCCGCTTGAAGTGGACCGGGAAGTCGACCCCAATGATCCAGTCGCTCTTGTTGACCGCTTCGAGAAAGCCGTAGAAATTCTCCGGCGAGCCGATACGTGACGTCGTGTTGACTTCGTAGACCGAGAAGGGGGCTGCATCGCTGACCGGCGCCACCTCGGAGAGCTGCAGCGACTGGAAGAAGTGGCGGTGCGTCTTGGCGAAACGGTCGGGATCGAACCGGTTGTCGAAAGCCGTGATCGTGTGCTTGTTCTTCGACTGCAGCTCTTTGAGCAGACGGAAGGTTTCGTCATGCCACTGCTGGTACTCCGCCAGTACCTGGGCATGCTTGTTACGTTCCATGCGCTTGATGCGGTACTCCTTCCCGGCGGGAATCAGAAGCAAGAAGGCAAAGAGCAGCGACAGGATCAGCAGGACGCCCGAAAGCGCCAGCAGGTAGAGGGTCTGACGGCTGATACGGGGTTTCACTGCAGCACCTCCTCATCCTCGAGAAAATTCGTCGAGACGAAACGGTACCAACCGTTCTCCATCGGGTAGAAACTGCTGTAGGTCCGGTGGAAGATCGAGCGCAGGGGGGCCTGCAGCATAAACTCGTACACCTCTTTGTTCGGTGTGATCCCGTAGAGCACGAGGCTGCGTTCCTTCAGGTCCGCCTCGGAGAGGACGATCCGGTCCGGTACGAGATCAAAAAGATTCTTGATGCTCTCCTTCATGACCGTATTGGCCGTCGCCACCTGCTCCGCTCTCGCTGCCTCCTTCTCGATAAAGGCGATCTGGGTATTCATCGTCGCGATCGAGCGGTTCAGGTCGGCAGCCCCGCCGTCCATCTCCGTCATCTCGTTGACGAAATCGTACTGCTTGTAAGCCAGGAAGAGATAGGTGGAGCAGAGCATCGCCAGCGTCACGCCGAAGAAGAAGAGCACGAGCCTCAGTTCGTGACTGACCAGCTGCTTCGGACGCGGGCGGATAAAACTACGACGCATCGCGCAGCTCCCGTTTCGCCAGATCGGCAATCTCGGCGGGAATGTCGATCCTGCGGACGAATACCTTCATGAAGAGCTCCTCTTCGAGGTAGTGTTTCAGATCGTCTCCAAGGCCACAGCCGTCGGCGATATAGACCGACTCGACGAACTGGCTGTCGTACTTCGAATCGCCGTAATAGTGTTCCAGAGTCATCTGGATCAGCTGGAAACGCTTGTAGTCCTTGTCAAACCCCTCGAGGGAGCTCTCGTCCCGGGAGATCTCTTCGTTCCGCGCGGGGACGACGGTCTCCTCCTCTTCCGTGAAGCTCTCCAGGTCGTCCATCATATCGAGGTCCTCGATCTCGTCAAGGTCATCCAACCCCTCCAAGTCATCGATCGCATTGATGTCCTCGAGCTCAAGCCCCTCTTCGATGCCGTCGATATCGATTTCAAAACTGAGGCTCACGCCGTCGTTCTCTTCCGCACCCGCAAGGTGCAGGTCCTCGTGGGCGATCCCGAGATGCCGCGCGAACAGCAGCCTCCCCTCCGAGAATACTGCCGCGGAAACAGCATCGTCCTCAAGAAGGACAAAAAGCGCCGTCGTCGTGCTGATCTTGTCGGCGAAGAACTGTTCGAGGACGCTGAAAGGGGAAAAAATGAAATCGACGCCGATTCCACCGAAACGCTTCTGAAGGGCATCGATGCCCGGTTTCGATGCATAAAGCAGCCACTCCCCGCCGGGGGAGAGGGTCAACGCCGTCGAGAGGTCGGCAAAACGTTCCGCCTCTTTTTCCGAACCGACCGGCAGTGCTCCCTGCTCGTCCATGGTGTTGAGCAGGGCAACGTAATGCAGCGGCGATTCCGCCAGATAGGGCTCAAGGAAGGCATTCAGTTCCGCGTCCGCATCCCCCTCGAAGCTCTGGGAGAACCGCTCGGCCGCTTCGCCGTTTTTGAGCATCTCGACCACGACGCGAATGCCGGAGTGGGAGGCGGTAATTCCGACAAACACTTTCAGATAGAGGCGTTCGACCAGCTTAGCGAATCCCATTGTCTCCCTTGCATAGCGGATGCGATTTGAGATAATTTTCCAGCTTCAGCGCACTTCCCAATTTGGTGTAGATCTGAGTCGTTGCCATCGACGTGTGACCCAACAGGTCACTCACATCGGCAATGCGTGCATTGTTGTTGAGAAGCGCCGTTGCATAGGAGTGGCGCAGCTGGTGCGGCGTGACATGCATCCCGACCTGTCCGAACACCCTCTTGATGGTATATCTTAGACTATTTTCGCTTAATCTACCTCCATCCTTTTCGAAAAGGAAACGGCGCGGCTGAGCCTCCTGCAGGTAGTGCTGCAGTAGTGTCTGCGTCGTATCGATGAGCGGTAGTTCGCGCTCTTTGTTCCCCTTGCCCCGGACCCGTACCCACTCCTCGTGGATATCGTCAAGCCTCAAACCGGCGAGTTCGGAGATCCGAAGCCCCAGGGTGTAGAGCATCACGATGATCGTCTGTTCCCGGAGCGACGCATGTTCGAGCGCCTCGACGATATGCTGGTGGGGAATCGGCTTGGGGAGGCTCTTGGGCACTTTCACACTGTCGTCCGCCAGCAGTTCGACCGACTCTCCCGCCTCCTTCAGATAGGCGACGAAGGAGCGTACCGCGCTGAGTTTCTTGGCGATGGTCTTGGGACGTTTCGAGGCGATGCGCAGCCGCAGCGGCATCAGGTTGATGCGGACGTCCCCCTCCCCCTGCTCCTCGATCTCCGCATGGGTCAGCGCCTCGTCAAGGGCATCTTCGTAGGTCCGAAGTGTCAGCTCGGAGTAGCCCCGGATATCGCCGAGGTAGTCGATGAAGGCCCGCTTATAGCGTTTTAGTGACTTTTTCATGCAGTGCAACGAACTGTTCGTAGTAGCCCTTCGCCTCGTCGATCAGCGCCCGGTCGATCACGACGCTCCGGCCGTCACGGGCGATCGGCGAGATCTTGACGAAGGACTCCATCATCACCTCGCACATCAGCTTGATGCGCGCCTTCTCCGCCTCCCCGATGCGCTCCGCCGCGGCGATCGCCGCGATATCCGCCGAGTATGCTTTCGCCTGGGCGATATAGTCAACAAACTTCAGGGCGGTCTGCGACTGGGTCATCACCGTCGCGGCCATACGGTTGTAGGAGTCGAGGGCGAAAGCCTCTTTGGCGAGGGAATGGGCCTGCTTGTAATCGCCGAGGGTGTAGTAGAACTTCGCCTGGAGCGACCGTTCGTAGGAGGGGTTGAAGGCAAAATAGAGGGCCATGACGACAACGAAGAGGAGGGAGAGTACCAGCCAAAATTTTCCGCTATTCACGTCAAGACTCCCTTTCCGGGCTGCGATTACTCCAGCCCGTGTTCCAACAGCTTCATTTTAACCAAACTCTTGGCTTCCTCCAAGTCCATCCCCGCCAGGTCGAGGGGCTCGCCGGCGAAATACTCCAGGTGACCGAAGGGTTTGGGAATCGTAAAGCGGTCCCAGCTGTTGACCTGCCAGTACTTCGAGGGACGGCACTGGAAAGGAACGACCTTCGCCCCCGTCTTCTGCGCCATCACCACGACGCCGTCGGCGACGGAGTGGCGCGGTCCCTTGGGACCGTCGGGGGTGACGGCGACGTCGAATCCCTTTTTCAGCATCGAGATCGCCTGGATCAGGACCTTCGCCCCGCCCTTGCGACTGGAGCCCCGGATCGCGTCGAGACCGAGGTGGCTGACCGTCTCGGCGATCAGCTGGCCGTCGAAATGTTCGCTGATGATCACCTTGATACGCGGCCTGTCGCGGAACTGGCGGTAGAGGTAGGGCTGCATCAGCAGGTCGCCGTGCCACATCGCGACGATAAAGGGCTCATCGGGAATGCTTTCGGGAAGGTGGAAAGTTTTGCGGCTGGTGAGGTAGATGAAGCGTACGAGCAGGGAGCCGATAAAGGGGACGACGGCAAGCGCCACCCTGCGCAGCAGATCTTTAGCCAACAATCTCCCCCGTCTGGACGAGGCGGCTGACCTTGGTGATCTTCACGTCGGCGAAGGTGCCGAGCAGCTCCTCGCTCCCCTCCGCTTTAATCAGGATATTGTTGTCGCTGCGCCCGGCAACCATCCCTTCGGGGCGGAGCTCCTCGAAGTAGACGCGGTAGACCCGTCCGAGGTGCTTTTCGCTGATCTCGTCCAGGATCTCGTCGTGGCGCGCCTGCAGCCGCGTCAGCCGCTCGGAAGCGAGTTCGGGGTCGATGACGTTCGTGTACTCCGCCGCCTCCGTATGGGGACGCGGCGAGTACTTGAAACTGAAGACCTGCTCGAACTTCACGGCGTTAAGGACTTCCATCGTATCCTCGAAATCCGCGTCGCTCTCCCCGGGGAAGGCGACGATGATATCGGTGCTGATACTGACGTCGGGCACCATCTCCCGCAGCTTTGCGGCGCGGTTGAGGAACCACTCTTTGGAGTAGCCCCGCTTCATCGCCTTGAGCAGCGACGTCGATCCCGACTGCAGTGGCATATGCATCGACTTGCAGATCTTCGGGTTGCGGGCGAACTCCTCGATAAACTCGTCGTCCATGTGAAGCGGGTGCGGTGAGGTGAAGCGGATCCGCTCAAGCCCCTCCACGGCGCTGACGCGGCGCAGCAGTTCGGTGAAGTTGATCTTCTCGTGCTCCCCGGAGAAGCGGCGGCCGTAGTTGTTGACGTTCTGGCCGAGGAGGAAGACCTCCTTCGCCCCGCCCGCCACGGCCCGCCGCACCTCGGCAACGATCAGCTCCGTGGGGATGGAGATCTCCTCGCCGCGGGTCTGGGGAACGATGCAGAAGGTGCACTGCTTGTCGCAGCCGATGGAGATGTTGATATAGGCCTTGTAGGGGGAGGATCGGAAATCCTTGAAGGCGAACTGCGACTCATCGTAGTCAATCGCCGTCTCGACGGCCTTGTCCCGGTGCAGCACGTCGGTGATCCGGGAGACGTTGCGCGCCCCCAGCACGAAGTTGACGTAGGGAGCCTTTTTGATGATCTCCTTGCCCAGATGCGAGGCGGTACAGCCGCAGACGCCGATTTTCGCCCCCTCCTTCTTCTGCTTGTTGAAGACACCGAGTTCGGAGAAGAGCTTGTGCACCGGCTTCTCGCGCACCGAGCAGGTGTTGATGAGAATGAGGTCCGCCTCGGCAGAGTTCTGCGTCAGTTCGTACCCTTCCTTCTCATGCAGCTCGGCGATCATGTGCTCGCTGTCGCGGACGTTCATCGCGCAGCCGAGGGTCTCGATAAAGAGTTTTTTGCTCATACTTCCGGACTTCAGAGAATATGCACTTCGTACATGTACTCGTTGTCCGCAAGGCCGTAACGCACTTCGCGCATGTAGAAGCTCTTGCCCTCACCCTCGAAGTGGTCCTGCAGGGCGAGCAGGTCCTTGTGGGAGTTCTCACGGTCGAAATAGAAAATCGCAGAACCGCCTTTGGCGACGGTGTCTTCGATCTTCTTAAGGTCGACTTTCTTCGGTTTTTGATCCTGTTCGTTGCGTGCGATTTTCAGCTCCATAAACGTCCTTTGGTAGTGTATAAAATTAGGACATTATAGCTTCCGTTCAATAAAGAACCTATTAAGAGGTATCATTAAGCGATTCTTCGATATAATAACACCCTTCATAAAAAAGACTCCACGAACCTTTACATTTTTTTATGAAACGCTAACCACCTAAGAGGGACTCTTATGGAAAAAATTTTAGATATCATAGACTCTATCGCCCATGAAAAGGGCCTTTCGCCCGACAGTGTCAAAGAGGCGCTGAAAACGGCATTTATCCAGACAGCGAAGCGGCTGATCAACGAAGATTTCGCTTTCGACGCCGAAATCGACGATGTGACGAAAACGATCCGCGTCTACCAGACCATCACCGTCGTCGATGATGATGACGATGACCACCTCTACACCGAAGAGGGCGACGTCAATCAGGGTTACATCTCCCTCAGTCGCGCCAAGGAAGAGGTCGATCCGGACGTCGAGGTTGGCGACGAATTCCAGATCGAACACGACATCGAAGGGTTCGGCCGCACCGCGGCGATGACCCTGCACCGCGAGATCGAGTTCCATATCCAGCGCCTGGTCGAAAATGAGCTCTACAACAAATACAAAGAGAAGATCGGCACCATCGCTTCCGGCCGCGTCACCCGTGTCGACGGCAAACAGAACACCTACATCGAGATGGACGAGGTACGTGCCGTACTGCCGATGAAAAGCCGCATCAAAGGGGAGTCTTTCAGAGTCGGCGACGTCGTACGTGCCGTCGTGCGCCGGGTCAATATCGACCGCGTCAACGGGATCCAGATCGAACTCTCCCGCACCTCTCCGAAGTTCCTCGAGGAGCTGCTTGCCCTGGAGGTTCCGGAGATCAAGGACGGCATGGTCGTCATTGAGAAGAGTGCCCGCATCCCGGGCGAACGGGCGAAAATCGCCCTCTTCTCCACTCATCCCCAAGTCGACCCGGTCGGTGCCACCGTCGGTGTCAAAGGGGTTCGGATCAACGCCGTCAGCGACGAACTGCTCGGTGAGAGCATCGACTGTATCGAGTATACGACGGTACCGGAGCTCTTCGTCGCCCGTGCCATGAGCCCGGCGATCATCAGCTCCGTCGTCATCGAAGCCACCGAGAATGAGCAGGAGCAGGACAAGGCGGTCGTCACCCTGCCCAGCGACCAGAAGTCCAAAGCGATCGGCAAGAGCGGCATCAACATCCGCCTCGCCTCCATGCTGACGGGCTACACCATCGAACTCGTCGAGCAGGACGGCGCCAAAGCCGTCATCGAGGGTGAAACACCGGCCGAAGAGCAGAAAGAGGATATCTCCTCCCTCGAAGCGCTGTTTAAATAGGTAAAGATTTATACGCTATTGGGGCAACGCCCCGATGGCTGCGCTGACGCTGAGTTTTATTCTGTGCTTCGAAATGGCACAGAGCACACGGCCTCGACGGAAGACCCGCATCGCCTTACGGTTTTTGGGCAGCTTCTCCCGAACACTTTTTCCTCACTTCACACTCCCCTTCCCAAACAATTAACATGCATTGATACAGCAGCTTTGAGTGAATCTGAATTCACTACGCCAAAAGCAGGCTACTGCCGTTTTGCGTAGGGGTTAAGTTTCAGCAGCAGCATATCGGCGAGCATATTGCCCAGGAGGGTCAAAAACGCCGTAACCATCAGAATCCCCATGATCACGGGATAGTCACGACTGAGCGCGCTCAGATAGAAGAGCTGCCCCATCCCCTCGATGCCGAAGATCGACTCCAGGATGACGCTGCCGCCGATAAGCCCCGGCAGGGAGAGCCCCAGCAGCGTCACGACGGGAGGGAGGAGGTTGGGGATGATGTAGCGCTTCAGCAGGATCTGCGGCGAAAGACCGCGAGAGCGGGCAAAGAAGTAGTAGTCGCTCTTGAGGATCTCCAGGGTCAGCGAGCGGATGTAGACGATCATGCTCCCCAGACCGACGAAGATCATCACCCCGACGGGCAGTACGAGGTGCCATGCCATGTCCAGGTAGTAGTCGATCCCCTCCTTCACCTCGATCGAATGCAGCCCGGCGATGGGCAGGAGGTCGAGTTCAACACTGAAGAGCAGAATGAGCAGGAGCGCCAGGTAGAAGGAGGGCATCGCGAACGAGACGAGGGAGAGCTGCCGGATCGCATGATCGCTCCGCCCCTCGAAGTTCAGCGCCGCCTTGATCCCGAGCCAGATCGAAAGCACAAAAACGGCCAGCATCGCGACGATATTCATCGTCAGCGTGATCGGCAGCCGCTTCGCGATCTCGTCGATGACCCCCTGCCCCGTCACGAAGGAGATGCCGAAGTTGAGCGTCGCCATGTTGACGACCCACTCCGCATACTGCTGCAGCAGCGGCTTGTCCAGACCGTATACGGCCTTGAGACGGGCGACGGCATCTTCCGTCATGTTCGGGTTCAGTTCCCCCGCGGCGAAAAAACTGTTGGGCGCGGCGTGAATCGCCAGAAACGAGATCACTGAGATCAGGAAGAGCATGAAAAGCAGGTAGAAAAGTTTGGAACCGAAACGGTGCATAGATTGTTACCCCGATAGAATGTAACGTATTATATCAGGTTCGGAAGTCTGTAATCAGGAAGCATCCGCCCGAAGGCGGACGGAGAAATGAACCGGGAACTGCTTAGAAGTTGTAGGTCAGGTAGAGCTGAATGTTGTTGAAACCGTCACCGGCGTTGAAGTCATCAGCTTCCGTGTAGACGTAAGCAAGGCTTGCATCGAGGGCGCCGAAGGATTTCGCTGCCGTCAGCGTGAATTCAGTCATGTCAACATTGGCATCGTCGTTGGAAGTCGATGTGAAGTAGGCACCGAAATCCGCAATACCCGCTGCGTATTCAGCAACCAGGGTGTAAGCCGTTGTACCGGAAGCACCGACGTAACCGAAGTTCCACCACGCTTCTGTATAGAGTTTGGACTGGGCACCGCCCATCGCACCTGTCGCTGTGTTAGCCATTTGAATCGGGCTGTTGCCTTCATCAACATCGGAGTAGGCTGCAGAGAGGCTCAGGCCGAGATCCGGCATCGCGTATCCAAGCTTGAGGGCGTATGCTGTTGTATCGTCAAGTTTCGTACCGACGACAGCGTCAACCTGTCTTTCCGGGTTGATTGCAGCGTACTGTGCACCGAACGTCAGACCCATATCCGCGACATCAACATCTGCCTGGATCCAGTATGCCGTTGCCAGCTCGACGACATTGTAGTACCACGCCTGAAGCGTTGTCATCGGGATTGCTGTTGTGACGGCACCTACAGCACCTGCGCTTTTAGCAGAAAGCGGGAGACCGGCAGCATTGATGATCGCTGTTCCGAATTTGTTGTAGTTGCCGCCCAGGTTCAGGTCAGAGCTGTTGTCAACAACCTGGTAAGCGCTCATACCATTGCCGCGACCGACAAATGCAGCGACGAGTGTCGTACTCGGAAGGTCCGTATTCGCTACGACAACCGCGTCCATGCTGTTGGCAACAATGTTCCATGTCTCAGAGAAAGCAAGCGGCGTGTCGATGTACTGACGGCCTGCGATAACGGCAGTTTTTTCCGTTGCCATAAATGTCAGGCTCGCTTCGTCAATCCAGATCTGGTCTTTCAGTTGGTTACCCGCCCAGATGCCTTCGACAACCGTGTGCTCGAGGCCAAGCGTTGAAAGGTACGTTACACCGACTTTTGCTTTGACGCCGCTCTCTGTTTTGTACTCGACATCGATGCTGGCAGAGGCATTGCCGAACGCACCGCTTTTATCGAACAGATCGGCATTACCCGCATCTACAGTGCCGTAGAACAGCTGTGCATTAGCGCTCGTTGTAACTTCTGCGTAAGCAGTCGCACCCATCAGCATGGCTGCCGCGAGGCTCATTTTGACAAACTTCATATAATCTCCTTGAATTAACAGTTACGAAGAACTATACCTGCAATTTTCTGGAGAAAACCTTACCTGTCTGTTTATATTTTAATCAAATAGCTAAAACCTGTTTCAGTTTTACGCGTTTTTGTGGTTTGAAGGGTGAAAAATAGCCGGGGGACGGCACTGCGTCCCCGTTTTGCCTGGAAGAGGAGGTTGCTTACTGATTATCCCAGCAGAGTACGGTTTTACCGGCGTCGTTCTTTTCGACGGCGGCCATACCCATAACATTGTAACCGGAGTCTACATAATGGATCTCGCCGGTCACGCCAGAGGCGAGATCGCTGAGCAGGTACATTGCGGAGTTGCCGACCTGCTCGATCGTCACGTTCCGCTTGAGGGGTGCATTGAGCTCGTTCCAGTTCAGAATCTGCTTGAAGTCGCCGATGCCCGCCGCCGCAAGTGTCCGGATCGGGCCCGCGCTGATCGCATTGACACGCTGCCCTTTAATGCCAAGGTCGACCGCCAGGTAACGTACCGATGCCTCAAGAGCCGCTTTGGCGACGCCCATGACATTGTAGTTAGGAACGTATTTCGGTCCTCCGAGGTAGCTCAGCGTCAGAATCGATGCATCGTCGGAGAGCACCGTTTCCAGACGGTTTGTCAGGTCGATCAGAGAGTAGACAGAGACGTCCATAGCGATGCGGAACGCATCTTTTGTTGTTTTCGCGAAGGGCTCGGAGAGGGCCTCCTTCGGCGCGAATGCCACGGAGTGAACAAGGAAATCTATCTTGCCGAAATCTTTTTCGATCTGGGCCGCGATCCCGGCCATTTGCTCTTCGTTGGAGACGTCGAGTTCGTAGATCTTGTCGGAGCCGAGCTCCTTGGCCAGCGGTTCAACCCGTTTTTTCAGGGCGTCATTCAGGTAGGTATAGCCGATCTCGGCACCCTGGTCCGCACACGCTTTCGCAATACCGTATGCAATCGACTTGTCGTTAGCCATCCCTACGATCAGGCCTTTTTTACCTTTCATCAACATCTACTCTATTCTCCTTTATGTAATGTTTCCGCGTCGCGGATCATGCGGCAGAAATCTTCAACCGCAAGGGCCCCGCTGCCGACAAGGATCCCGTCGACGTGTTGCAGCGCGAGGATCTCCCGCGCGTTGTCCACCTTGACGCTGCCGCCGTAAAGCAGCGGTTTCGCCACCCGCTGTTTCAGCGCGGCGTGGATCAGTTCGATATCCCCAAGACTCGGCGTCAGTCCCGTACCGATGGCCCAGACCGGTTCATAGGCGATCACCAGCTTCTTGTAATGCAGATCGATCCCCTCCAGCTGCGCCTCGAGGTAATCCATCAGGGCATCGTTTCCCGCTTCGCGCACCTCCAGGGGCTCGCCGATACAGTAAACGATCGTAAAGCCCTTCTCTTTATAGAAGGAGAATTTGCGGGCGATCTCCTCCTGGCTTTCCCCCATCACGTGGCGACGCTCCGAGTGGCCGATCAGGATCGTATCGGTCCCGAACTCCTCAAGCTGCTCCAGGCCAAGCTCCCCGGTAAAAGCGCCGTTGCGGGTCGGGTAGGCGTTCTGGGTGCCGACTTGCGTCCGTCCGTCGAAACGGTCCAGAGCCGTCGCGGGCGGGAAGACCATCACCTCCTGCGTCACCCCCTCCTTCTCGAGGAAGGCTTCAAGAACCGCCATATACTCCGCCGTTTTCTGGCGGGTCAGGTTGGTCTTGAAGTTTGCGGCGATGATCACGCCTCTTCTCCGCAGACGAGAGGCTGGACGCCCGGAAGGATCTTGCCCTCCACCAGTTCCAGCGAGGCGCCGCCGCCGGTGGAGATGAAGGTCATCTCTTCACCCAGGCCGACACGCTGGACGAGGTCAGCCGTATCGCCGCCGCCGACGACCGTCGTTGCATAGGAGTCTGCCACGAAGTGGGCGATCTTCCGCGATCCGCTGGCGAAACGGTCCATCTCGTAGACGCCCATCGGGCCGTTCCAGAGGATCGTCTGCGTATCGGCAAGGACCGAACGGTAGAGGCGTACCGTCGCCGGCCCGATATCAAGACCCATCCACCCCTCCGGGATCTCCTGCACCGAGGTCACCTTGCTAACGGAGTCGGCCGCGAACTCCTGGGCCGCCACGACATCGACCGGCAGGTAAAACTTGACGCCGAGACGTTTCGCCTCGTCCATAACCCGCTGAGCCTCGTCGAGGAGGTCATCCTCGACGAGGGATTTGCCGACCTCGTACCCCATCTGTTTCAAAAAGGTAAAGGCCATCCCCCCGCCGATGAGGATCTTGTCCACCTTCGGCAGCAGGTTCATCAGCGCTTCGAGTTTGCCCGAGACCTTGCTCCCGCCGACGATCGCCGCGAAGGGGCGGACCGGGCGTTCGAGCAGGGTGCCGAAGAACTGGATCTCTTTCTGCAGCAGGAAGCCCGCCGCCTTGTGGTGTTCATCGAAGTACTTTGTAATCCCTTCGACAGAGGCGTGGGCGCGGTGGCTGACCCCGAAAGCGTCATTGATGTAGTAATCCGCCATATCTGCCAGCGCCTTCGAAAGCGTTTCGTCGTTTGCCGTCTCCCCCGCTTCGAAGCGGAGGTTCTCCAGCAGGATGACGTCACAGCATTTCATCTCGGTCACGCACTTTTTCGCATGCTCTCCGGCAACATCTTTGGTCAGTTTGATCTCCCGTTTGAGCAACTGGTGCAGACGGCGCTGTACGGGAAGCAGGGAGTATTTCTCGTTGTACTCCCCCTTGGGACGTCCCAGGTGCGATGCCAGGATAATGGCACAGTCCTGATCCAGACAGTAGTTGATCGTCCCCAGTGCGGCGCGGATGCGACGGTCATCCGTAATATTTCCGTACTCGTCGATCGGCACGTTGAAATCACAACGGATAAAGACTTTTTTCCCTGCCAGATCCAGGTCCTTAATACTGTAAAGCTGCATCTACGCTACTCCTTTGTTGCTGATGTGGATTACCATGTCGATGAGGCGGTTGGAATATCCCCATTCGTTATCATACCAGGCCATAATTTTGACCATCCTGCCGCCGATCACCTGCAGCAGATCGTCCGCGACGATCGTGCTGTAGGGGGAACCGACGAAATCCTGAGATACCCGGTGACGGGTGTCGACGTGCATGATCCCCCTGAGGGCACCCTCCGCCTGCGTCTTGAAGAGCGCGCTGAGCTCCTCGGGCGTCGTCTCGCGCCGCAGCACGACGTTCAGGTCGAGCATCGATACGTCGGGAACCGGGACGCGTACACTGCGGCCATGCAGCTTGCCGTGAAGCTGCGGCAGGACCCGGTCGATCGCCTTCGCCGCCCCCGTCGTCGTCGGGATCATGTTCACCGCCGCGGCACGGGAACGGCGGATATCCTTGGGGTGGTTCACGTCGAGGATGTTCTGGTCGTTCGTATAGGAGTGGATCGTCGTCATCAACCCCGTTTCGATCCCGAAGGCATCGTCGATCGTCTTCGCGATCGGTGCCAGGCAGTTGGTCGTACAGCTGGCATTCGAGAGGATCCGCTCCCCTGCGTAAAGGTGCGCATTGACGCCCATGACGAAGTGGGGCGTCCCCTCGTCCTGTGCCGGTGCGCTAAAAAGCACTTTTTCGACACCGTTGTCGAGGTGGACCTGCGCCTCGTGGCGCGTCAGGAAGTGGCCCGTGCACTCCAGGACGATCTCCGCCCCTGCAGCTGCGAAATCGACATTTTTCGGATCGGCATGGGAGGTGACGCGTACGACGGCATCACCGATCCGCATACGGCTGTCGTCGAGGATTTCCGCCTCCACCCCGAGCGGACCGTGAACCGAGTCGTTCTGCAGAAGGTAGAGCATCATATCGATACCGGCGAGGTCGTTGATCGCGACGAGCTCCACCCCTTCGCGCTCCGCGATGACGCGGGCGACGGAACGTCCGATCCGACCGAAACCGTTGATTGCGACTTTAATGGCCATGGGTATCCTAAACGGGTCTAGAAGACGGTCCCGGAACCCATGACACGGGCACGGATACCGCCTCTGCAAAAGAAGTGAGATTTTACCAAAAGTTAACTATAATTTCACTAAAATGGCCCCATGAAAAAGATCGCGCTCTTCGGTGGCAGCTTTGATCCCCCGCATGTCGGGCATCTCGCTGTCGTCGATGCGGCGCTGCGGCAGCTCGATATCGAGAAGCTGGTCATCGTACCCGCCTACCTCAACCCGTTCAAGTCCCGTTCCCATGCCCCCGCTTCACTGCGACTGCAATGGCTGAGGGAGATCTTCCGGAACGAACCGCGGGTGGAGGTCAGCGATTTCGAGATCGCCATGGGCAGGCCGGTGCCGACCATCGAGACCGTCCGCCACTTTCGGGAGCAGGCAGAGAAGATCTACCTGATCATCGGGGCGGACAACCTGGCATCGCTGGAACAGTGGTCCGCCTACGAAGCGCTTGACACGCTCGTGACCTGGGTCGTTGCCCGCCGTGGCGGCATGGATATCCCCGACCGTTTCTTGACGCTCGATACCGATATGCCCGTCAGTTCCACACAGTTGCGGCAGCGGGTTGAACACCATATCGTGCCGGCTGCCGTTGCCGAAGCGATCGCGGCCCATTACCGATAGCCGATTTCAGAACCATCAAGGAAAAGAATGCAAAAACGAATTGAACAAATCAGTGAAGTCCTCGACAAAAACAAAGCCGAAGCGATCGAGGTCTTCGATTTACGCGGACGCGATTATTTCGTCGACTACGTCATCATCGCCTCCTCCCTCGGCGAGCGTCACACCGAAGCGCTGCTCGATCACCTGAAAAAGGGACTCAAACCCGCCGAAAAATTTCTCAACGTCGATATCAGCAGCGAGTGGATCGTCGTCGACCTCGGTGATATCCTCATCCACATCATGACGCCCGAATACCGCAACAAGTACGATATGGAGAGTTTCCTCAGCGAGCTGATGCAGAAACACGAAGGGGCCTAAAAGCCGCCCCTCCGGCGGCCCGGCACGCCCGAGCAATGCCGGTTATTTCCCCGCCGCGCATAATCCCGAAAAAAATGTAGAAAATTCTGTATGATATTTTAATGACGGCGAACGATTTACAGCATATTTTTAATAATGTATTTTTTTGAATGAAGAAAATGGAAGATGGCTCCGGATACTGGATTCGAACCAGTGACCAAGCGATTAACAGTCGCCTACTCTACCGCTGAGCTAATCCGGAACATTGATAAATGGTGTCAAAGGGGGGACTTGAACCCCCGACCCCCGGCTTATGAGACCAGTGCTCTAACCAGCTGAGCTACCCTGACATTCTGTTAAGAGACCGAAATTTTACCTATCTAATTTTAAAGTTCATTGAATCGTAGAAGAAATTTTTCGATTTTTTGAAAATTTTTCATTTTTCGGCTTTTTTCCTCCGACGCGTTCCAAATCGTTCGAGATATCACTATAATATGGAAAACAGGAGCAGCACACCCGAACATGGATACAGAGATCTTCGTTGGACGCCAGCCAATACTGAACAGGACGAACGAACTCTTTGCCTATGAACTACTCTACCGTGATTTCGACAAGGAATCGCCCCGCCCCGACAACCGTGCGGCGACGGCGAGCGTGCTGGTTCACACCCTCAACCAGTTCGGCCTCAAACAGATCGTCGGCGCTTTTCCCGCCTTCATCAAAGTCGATACCCCCTTCCTGATGCAGGATATGATCTATACAATCCCGAAGGAGCATTTCGTCCTGGCCCTCTTCGATACGATCACCCTCAACGGGGCGCTCCTCGAACGTATCGCCCATTTCCATGCCAAAGGATATCGCTTCGCCATCAACGACACCGCACTGGAGAGTCATGTCATGGCGGCTCTCAAGCCGCTTTTTCCCTATCTCAGCTACTGCAAGGTCGATACCCGCAAGGCCGATGTCGAGTCGCTCAATACCCTCAGCCTGATCCAGCACCTCAACGCACTGGGAATCGCCTGCATCGCGACCAAGGTCGAAACCCACAAAATATACCATACCTGCCTGGACGCCGGCTTCAGTTACTTCCAGGGCTACTACTTTTCCCGACCGAAACTGCTCTCCGGCAAGGTCCATGACGTTGAACGGGCCACCGTCATGAAGCTTTGGCGCCTTGTGATCGCCGACGCGCCCCTGCGGGAAATCGCCGAGGCGTTCGAGGAGACCCCCGCCCTCTCCGCCCAACTGCTGCGCTACATCAATTCGGCAGCGTTCCATTTCCGCACCCCGATCAAATCGATCCAGCAGATTTTGACCCTGCTGGGGCGCATGCCGCTGATGCAGTGGCTGCTGCTGGCCATCAACGCTAAAAACATGACGACTCCGGCCCAGCAGATGCCCCTCCAGGCACTCCTGCTCAACCGCATCGAAATGATGCTGGGGCTCTTCCGGCTTATTCGGCACAAGGGGCTGATCGACAAGCAGGAGGTGCACTTCGTCGGGCTCCTCTCCTTTATCGACATCCTCCTCGGTACCCCGATGAATACCGTACTCGAAGAGCTCAACCTCGATCCCGTTATCACCGAGGCCCTTCTCGAGCAAAAGGGCCTCCTCGGCGATCTGCTCCAGGCAGCCCGCGCCGTCGAACAGTTCGACATGAAACGCCTCGAAGCGTTCCTGGAAACCTACGGCATCGACGCCGACGACGTCATCTCCCTGACAATGAAAAGCATCGAGAAGATCAACAGCTACGAGGCAATCCTCTAGCCGCCCCGTCTCCCACCAGCATCCGTTATCCCTCTGTAGCACTTTACTTACTGACCGTCACTGCTTTTCGTGCTTATGATACTGTTTCAGACAATTACACTACGAATATTAGGCTAATTTAACTTTAGCCAAACACACTAAAGTTATTGACAATTTAGCAAAACTTCTGTACTATTTTGTCGATTAATCGCGATTAAGATCACTGTTTAAAGGATATCACTATGAACTTTCAACCTCTCGGAAAGCGCGTTCTCGTCGAGCGCCTCGAAGAAGCGACTACCACGGCATCGGGCATCATCATCCCCGATAACGCCAAAGAAAAGCCGTCCCAGGGCAAAGTAGTCGCCGTCAGCAGCGAAGTCGAAAACGTCGCCACCGGCGATACGGTGGTATTTGGTAAATACGCGGGAAGTGAACTGACGCTCGAAGGTGCCAAATACCTTGTCATTGACACCGACGATCTTCTCGGCATCATTAAATAATTCAGGAGCAACATATGGCAAAAGAGATTCACTTTTCAGACGCAGCACGCAACGAACTGGCACTGGGTGTCCAGAAACTGACTGACGCCGTCAAGGTGACAATGGGGCCCCGCGGCCGCAATGTTCTGATCCAGAAAAGCTACGGTGCTCCGACCATCACCAAAGACGGTGTCTCCGTAGCCCGCGAAATCGAGCTGGAAAACGCCCTGGAAAACATGGGAGCGCAGCTGGTCAAAGAGGTCGCTTCCAATACCGCCGACGAGGCGGGTGACGGTACCACAACAGCAACGGTACTGGCCAACGCGATCTTCAAAGAGGGGCTGCGCAACGTCACCTCCGGAGCCAACCCGGTCGAGATCAAACGCGGTATGGAGAAGGCAATGGAAGCGATCCTCGCGAACCTGAAAGCCTCCTCCAAGATCATCGGCGACAAAAAAGAGATTGCGCAGGTTGCGACCATTTCCGCCAACTCCGATGCACAGATCGGCGAAATGATCGCCGAGGCGATGGAGAAAGTCGGCCGTGACGGCGTCATCACCGTCGAAGAGGCGAAGGGGATCAACGACGAGCTTGACGTCGTCGAGGGGATGCAGTTCGACCGCGGCTACCTCTCTCCCTACTTCATCACTAATACGGAGAAGATGATCGCCGAGATCGACAACCCGTTCATTCTGCTCTTCGATCAGAAGATCTCCAACCTCAAAGACCTCCTTCCGGTCCTCGAGCAGGTCCAGAAGACCAACCGCCCGCTGCTGATCATCGCCGAAGATGTCGAGGGCGAAGCGCTGGCAACCCTGGTCGTCAACAAGCTGCGCGGTATCCTGAACATCTCCGCTGTCAAGGCACCGGGCTTCGGTGATCGCCGCAAGGCGATGCTGCAGGATATCGCCATCCTCACGGCCGGTCAGGTCATTTCCGAAGAGGTGGGTCGTACCCTCGAGTCTACGACCATCGCCGATCTCGGCCAGGCGGCCCGTGTCGTCATCGACAAGGACAATACGACGATTGTCAACGGCAGAGGCGACAGTGCCATGGTCGAAGCGCGCGTCCGTGAGATTAAGACCCAGATCGACGCAACCAGCTCCGAGTACGACAAAGAGAAGCTCCAGGAGCGCCTGGCGAAACTCTCCGGCGGCGTCGCCGTCATCAAGGTCGGTGCCGCCACCGAAACCGAGATGAAAGAGAAGAAAGACCGCGTCGACGACGCCCTCTCCGCCACGAAAGCGGCCGTTGAGGAGGGGATCGTTATCGGCGGCGGCGCCGCACTGGTACGCGCGGCCAAGGGCATCGACCTCAGCCATCTCCCGCATGACCAGAAGATCGGCTGCGAGATCATCCTGCGCGCCATCAAGGCCCCGATCAAGCAGATCGCGGAAAATGCCGGCTACGACGCGGGCGTCGTCGTCAACAACGTCGAGAACGCGGAGAGTCCGAACATCGGTTTCAACGCCGCGACCGGCGAATACGTCGACATGTTCGAAGCAGGTATCATCGACCCGCTGAAGGTCGAGCGCGTCGCCCTGACCAACGCCGTCTCCGTCTCCAGCCTCCTGCTGACGACGGAAGCCGCCATCTGCGACATCCCGAAACCGCTTCCGCCGGTACCGGGTGCCGGCGACATGGGCGGCATGCCGGGAATGATGTAATACCCGGCTACCAGCGCCTTCTCTACAGGGTGGGGTCAATACGGCCCTGCCACTTCCCTCCAGCCCATCTTCTTGATCTACCCTCTTGCAACGTTACAAAAGCATTTCCCGATAGACCTGCGACGCCGGTACGGGATATTCAAGGTAACCCAATTTTTCAGAGGGGAATAGTGCAAGACGACATTGGGGGTGAAGGTCATTGGTTATAATGCCGGAACTTCAACGCAAAGTTCCAAGAATGCAACACCCTTTTGACAAACGGCAGATCCGAAATTTTTTCCTCTTCTACGGGGGAGTGGTCCTGCTGATGCTGCTCTTCTATCTTTTGACGAACTTCCTGCATACGCCGTCACAGCACCCACGCAAATCGTTTGAGGCCGACGACAACGTCAGCATCGCGCCGCGGCCATCTGAAGCCCGACAGCCCGCAGAAGAGCCATCCCCTTTCCGGCTGATGCCCGCCCGGTAGGCACTAGGTGTTCTGCAGCCCCTCCGCCGCATTAGCGATATAGGAACCCTGGACGTAGTCGGTACCGAGGGCAACCATCATGTCAAAGATTTCCTGGCTGTGGACAAACTCCGTCACCGTGCGCATCCCCAGTTCGTGGCAGATCCCTATGATGGAGGCGACGATGCGCCGCTTGTTCTCATCCTTGTCCGCATCACGGATCAGCGAACCGTCGATCTTGACGATATCGACCCCCAGGCGCAGCAGGTAACTGTAGTTGGAGTAGCCGCTGCCGAAATCGTCGATGGCGATTTTGCAGCCCAGCGCCTTGAGGCGCAGCAGGAACCCTTCGAGCAGTTCATTATGCTCGAGCTCCCGCCCCTCGACCAGTTCGAAGGTGATCCGTTCCGCGCAGGTGCTCTGGCGCAGCTGGTCGAGGATAAAGGAAGTCGTCCCCATATCCTGGATATCCTCGAGGTCGATATTGATCGCGAAAAAGAGCTCGGGGTGGCGCGATGCCATCTCCAAGGTATTGAGCACCACCTGCCGGGTCAGCTGGGCGTAGAGCTGCGCCCCCTTGGCAACCTCGATGAAATCGCTGGGCAGATGGACGGTGCCGCTCTGGTCGACGAGCCGCATCAGGCTTTCATACTTGTCAATACTCCCTTTCTGGACGTTATAGATCGGCTGGTAGTAACAGATAATCGTGCGATTCTTGATGGCATAGTCGAGACGCTCCACCGCCGCCAGATTCTGCTCGAGTTGGAAGGATTTGCTGGCGACCTCGCTGTAGAAGCAGTAGGAGCGGCAGGGGAGACGTTTGGCCTCTTTCATCGCGATAGTGACCATCGACATCAGGGGACGCTTCGTATCGTTACGCGAGGCGATGACCGCACCGATACTGACCCGCAGCCGGATCTCATGCCCCATGCAGTGGAGGTTCAGAGGGTTCAGGTAGTGCGAAAGCATGATGACATCCTCGTGGAAGATCGTATCCTCCACCGACGCATCCGCCAAAATGGCATATTCATCCGCCGCCAGCTTGAAGAGCTGCAGCGGGCTCTCGGCCACCATCGACCTCAGTTTTCGGCCGACCTGGATGATGATCTCGTCGCCGACGCGCTCCCCGTAGATCGCGTTGAGAGTGCTGAAGCCGTCGATATTGACCAGAATCAGTTTCGGGTCCGCCGCCTCCGCCGCCGCCTTGTGAAGTGAATTGCGGTTGGGAAGGCCGGTGAGGTCGTCGGTGTAGAGCTGGACTTCCAGCTGCTTTTCATGGCGTTTCAGGGCCGTAATATCGGACATGATCGCCAGGTACTCCTCCACGTTCCCCTGCTCGTCGAGGACGGGCAGGATCGTACTCTTGACAAAGAAGGTACTGCCGTCTTTGGCGATGTTCTCGAAAATCCCGCGATAGACCTGCTTCGCCTGGAGCGTATCCCAAAGCATCCGCATCTGCAGCGACGTCGTATTGGGCGCGCGGAAGAGCCGGTGGGTCCGCCCCTTCAGCTCGTCGAGGGTGTAGCCCGAAAGCTTCTCGAAAGCCGCGTTGACGTAGATGATCTTCCCGGCGGCATCGGTCCGGTTGACGTAGGTCGCGCTGTCGACGGCGTTTTTGTAGACACGCAGCATCTTGTGGTAGCGCTGCATGGCGTGGATCAAATGGTGGATCGAGCGAGAGATTTTTCCGAATTCGTCGGCGCGCTCCAGGGGTTGCGCCGCGACAAGCTTCTCCTCGCTGACCGCAGTGGTCAGCCGGGAGATGTAGTTCAAAGCCCGGAGCGTCCCGAGGTAGGCCCCGATAAAGAGATAGCCCCAGATCGCCACCAGTACCCACCAGCCGATGAAAAACGCGTCGCGCTTCGCCGGAGCGACGGTGGCAGGATCGAGCAGGTAGACCAGGGCGATCACCAGCGAGAGGGCCGCCGCGAAGAGCAGCCCCACTTTGCGGGGATAGGTGAAACGCGCCATCAGCCAGACCGCGGGTGCAAAGAGGGCTTCGAACACGTCAGTCCTCTTTCGTGACGATATAGAGCTGTTCGTGGTTGAGTTCCTTGAGAATGTCCATCACCGAAACGAACTGCTGGAACGTCGCCTCCTTGTCGCTGCGCAATACGACCGTCTGGTCGGGGGAGAGGCCACCGAGCTTCAACTTCAGCTCCGCCAGACTCACCTGCGCCTTGTCAAGGAAGAGCGTCCCCTCCTTCGTAATATGGATCGTCCGCTCCTCAAGCTCCTTCTGCTGCTCTTTCTGCTGGGCGCTGGGGAGGTTGACGGGGATGATCCCCTGCTTGATGAAGGTCGCCGTCGTCAGCACCATCACCAGCAGCACCAGCATGATGTCGATAAAGGGAATGACGTTGATCTGGTCAAACCGTTTGAGCTTTTTCACGACTTATCCCTTGGCTTTGTTGCGGACATCCCACAGCGTTACGATCCGCTCCATCTTGCGCAGCAGCACCGTATAAAAGACGATGGCGGGGATCGCCACGACGAGGCCCATGGCCGTCGCCTTGAGGGCCAGCGCCAGGCCCGTCATGATCTGCTTCGTATCGACCGCCCCGGTATCGCCCAGGGTATAGAAGGTGACCATGATGCCCAGAACGGTGCCCAGCAGCCCGACGTAGGGGGCGTTGGAACCGATCGCGGCGATCGCGCCGACATGGTCGCTCAGGTCGAGTTCGAGCTCTTCGCGGGTGCCGTACGTTTCGTAGCGCACCGCTCTGAAAAACATCAGGCGCTCGATGAAAAACCAGAGCGACACGACGCTCATCAGCACCAGGGTACCCATAACCCCGTAATCGATCGCATCCTCAGCATACTGCAGCCATAGGGTGGTATCAGCCATTTACTTCTCCTTTGTGACAGGTGTCTGTGAAATCCAAAATCATCGTCGTTCCGACCTCTTTCTGTGACTGCACGTGCAGCTTCACCTTGTAGCGGTCGCAATAGTTCTTGACCAGGCCCAGCCCAATGCCGTATCCAGGCATCGTAGCGTCGCTTTGATAATAGTGGTCAAATATGCGCAGCAACTCCATCTCGTCCATGCCGATGCCGTGGTCCTCGATCTCCAGCACGTACCCGTGCAGGCGCACCGCCACGGAGCCCTCTTTCTGCGTATACTTGACCGCATTGTCGATCAGATTGTCGATCACCTTGCGCAATCCCCGCTTGTCCAGCAGGACTGAGGTCGGCTCCAGTTCCTGCACGAACTGCACCTGCGGGTAGAGGGCACGCAGGAACTCCAGCCGTTCCCGGATCAGCTCCGAGAGGTCGAACAGCTCCACCGTCTCCGACTGCATCTGGGTCCGGATCAGGTAGTCGAGCTCGTGGTAGCGCTCCTGGATCATCGCCGCCGCCTCTTCGATGCGCTGCAGCCGCTTGAGGCTCTTTTCGTCGTCATGGGTCCGCTTGAGCATCTTCGTATTGGCCATGATCGTGCTGACGGGGAGGTTGAGCTCGTGGAGGGTCTCTTTCGAGAAGCGCTCCAGGTGGGCAAAGTGCTCCCGCAGCGGATCGATCGCCATCTTGGCGATCATCAGCCCCAGCATCAGCGTCACCGAGAGGGTCCCGGCGATCAGCAGCCACTGGTTCTCGACCCCGGCGACGACGATCGTATAGTGCAGTACCCCCGCCAGCGGCATGATGGTCACGACGTAGAAGATAACGATGGTGAGGGTCAGGTTACGGAACAAGACGGTACCCCACGCCCCGGACGTTTTCGATCATCTCCGTCCCGATCTCGCTTTTGAGGCGGTTGATATAGACCCGGACCGCCCCGTCGCTGATGCTCTCCGAGGCGCTCCAGAGCTCGTCCATGATCATCTCTTTCGTGACGACCTTGCCGGCGTGGCGCATCATCAGGGCCAGTAGGGAGTACTCCTTGACCGTCAGCTCCAGGCGCTTGCCCTCATAGGAGATCGTCTTGTGCCCTTCATCGAGCAGCAGGTCGCCGATCTCGAGGCGGGCTTCGCCCTTCGTCCGGCGCAGCAGTGCCTGGACCCGCATCAGCAGCTCGTCCATGTCCACCGGTTTTTTCAAGAAATCGTCCGCCCCGCGGCCGAACCCCTCCAGCATCACCGATTTCTCCTGGTGCGACGTCAGAAAGATCGCCGGGGTACGGTCCTCGGCATCGCGCAGGTCCTGCAGCAGGTCAAGCCCGCTGACAAGCGGCACGTTGATGTCGAGCAGGTAGAGGTCGAAATGCTGTTCATAGCTGCGGTTCAGAGCCTCCTGGCCGTTACGGCAGAGGACGACGCCGAACCCCTCCTCCTCCAGAAAATCCTTCACGCTCTCCCCCAGTAGAAGGTCGTCCTCGAGCAGCAGGATATTTCCGGAGTAGGCCATCCGAGTTACTCCACACCCTCGATCGACCAGCCGATCGTCTTGCCGGCGTACATCGGAACGACGTTGCCGTACTTTTCGGGTACCTTGAAGGGGGTATTCACGAGTGTCACCTCTTTGAACTCCGGGCAGATGGCGTAGATGCTCTGAGCGTTGTCGCTGACGAAGGCCTGCAGGTTCTCCAGTTTGCCGTGGCGGTCGAAGAGTTCGCAGAGCAGCTGCAGGGCGATCGGTGCCGTGAAGACTCCCGCCGCACAGCCGCACGACTCTTTCGCGTGCTGCGGGTGCGGAGCGCTGTCGGAGCCGAACATCACCTTCGGATGGGCGTCGAGGGCGACTTTGAGCAGCGCCTCGCGGTCTTCGGGGCGCTTGGCGATCGGCTTGCAGAAGAGGTGCGGCTGCAGCATCCCGCCCGCGACGTCATCGAGGGTGATCAGCAGGTGGTGGATCGTGATCGTCGCATAAAGGTTCTCATAGCGCTCCAGCATCTCCACCGCCGCCTTGGTGGTGATATGTTCCATGATGATCTTGAGCTTGGGGAAGTTTTTCGCCAGCAGCTCGTAGACGTTCATGAACTCCGCCTCGCGGTCCATGACGAAGCCGTTCGTCTCACCGTGGACCAGCAGGGGAATCTCCAGATCGCTCATCGCCTGCAGTGTCGGGCGCATCGCGTCGAGGTCAAAGGATTTGACCCCCCCTTCAGAGTTGGTCGTGATGCCGGCGGGGTAGAGCTTGATCCCGATGATCTCCTCTTTGATATCATCGAGGAACTCCCGGTCGTAGTTCTGGTAGAAAAGGGTCATAAAGGGTTCAAAATCCCCGCCGAGCCCCTCCTCTTCCATCAGGTCGTCGAATTCAACGTCGTAACGGCTCTGGCCACAGGCCGTCAAGACCCGCTGCCGGTAGGCCAGAAGCTCTTCTTTTTCGGTGACCGGCGGTACGAGGTTGGGCATAACCACCGCCCCCGAAAAGGTGTAGGAGGTCAGAGGGCCGACGGTTTCAAGCATCGCGCCGTCGCGCAGGTGCAGGTGCATGTCCAGCGGCATCAGCAGGGTATGGGTCTTCATAAGGTTCCTTTATTGGGTTTGTTCGACTCGGGCTTTGGCCGCGGCGATCAGGGCATTGATCTCGTGTTCATAGTGTTTCGCCACTTCGGCATCGGTCGATTCGAATCGGGTCACCAGTACCGGTGTCGTATTGCTGGCGCGTACCAGTCCCCACCCTTTGTCGAAGACGATCCGCACGCCGTCGACGTCAATGATGTCACGGACTGGGGGGAATCCCAGCGGCGGGTTCTGAAGCAGCAGTTTCAGTTCGGCGATGATCGCGAATTTCTGCTGTTCCGTCGTCTCCACCTTGATCTCCTCGGTGGCGAAGACCTGCGGCAGTTTCTCCAGCTCCGCGTCGAGGTCGATCCCCTCGTGTACCAGCTCCAGCATCCGCAGCGTGCCGTAGATCGCGTCGTCGTAACCGAAGTAGCGGTCCTTGAAGAAGACGTGGCCGCTCACTTCGCAGGCGAGGTCCGCGTCGAGCTCCTTCATCTTCACTTTCAGGTTGGAGTGTCCGGTCTTGTACATCACCGCCGTCGCCCCGCGGCGCGCGAGTTCGTCGTACATCACCTGCGAACACTTCACCTCCCCGATCACCGTCGGGTGTTCCATCTTCATGCTGTAGAGCAGCGCCATCTGGTCGCCCTTGATATTGTGGCGGTGGGTCAGGACGGCGATACGGTCCGCGTCGCCATCATAGGCGAAGGCGATGTCCCCCTCCGCTTCGAGCAGCGCCTTGATGTCGGCGAGGTTCTTCTCGACGGAGGGGTCGGGGTGGTGATTCGGGAAGGTACCGTCGGGTTCGACGTAGATTCCCTTCGCGTTGAGTGCCAGCCCCGAGAAGATCGCTTCGGTGACAACCCCTGCGACCCCGTTCCCGCAGTCGTAGACGATACGCTGCGGCATCCCCCGAAGGTGGGCGAAAGCGTCGATCATATAGGCGATATAGCGCTCCTTCGCGGCAATGTCGATCACCCGGCGTTCCGCCTTCGGCGGCATCGGCATGGTCGCGACCTCCCGCCCGAGGGCGTAGATCTCCTCGCCGAAAAAGGGGGCCTTGTCGACCGTGATCTTGAAGCCGTTGTATTCGCTCGGATTGTGCGAACCGGTGATCATCACCGACGCGGCGGGAACGATTCCGTCGAAACTCTGGTAATTAGCGAAATAGTTGACCGGCGTCGGCACCAGCCCCATCCCCAGTACCGTGACCCCCCCGGCGTTAAGCCCCGCCACGAGGTATTCGAAGAGCAGCGGCGAGTGGGAACGGGCGTCGTAGCCGACCGCCGCATACTCTCCGTGCGGTCGGATGCGCTGTGCCAAGGCATAGCCGATCCGCACGACACTCGCTTCGTTCAGCTCGCTCTCGAAAATGCCACGGATATCATACTCTCTGAAAATACTCACGTTTACAGTGTCCTTACATGGTGGTAGGCAAAGATTATACCCGTAGCAGCGTTAAAAAAGCGTTAATGGCCTTGGTCGGAGCACAGACGTTTTCAGGTCGTAAAAGGCGGCCGAACGAGCCGGGATATGGGGAGAGAAGTTGGGGGATGACCGGCAGGAGCCGGTCAGAGGGTCAGATCATCTTTGATCTGTTCAAATTTTTTTTCGCCGACACCCTTGATGTTGATCAGTTCCCGGATATCTTTGAAACCGTACTTTTCACGGTATTCGACGATCTTTGCCGCCGTCACTTTGCCGATACCTTTGAGTTGAGTCAACTCTTCCACCGACGCGGTATTCAGATTTACCGCCGCCATCAGCTCAAGACCGAAGAACAGCAGTATCAAACAGGCCATCAATTTCATACACGCCTCCAGGATACATCCGGGCCACTCCACAATCGGCTTTCTTCAGAGCACCCGTTACCCAAAATATTACAACTTTAATTATTATATGTTTCTTAATGTTATTAATAGTTCCGAAATTCAGATGAACCTGCTGGGTATAACAGATATAGGGAAACCCGGGTGCACGGATCATGAATATGGAGCGGTGTGATGCTTCGGTGTGATTTTTGGAACAATGAGGGGGAAAGAGGGGGAACGGGGCTTATACCCCGATCTGGAAGTATTCGAAGCCAAGCTCCGCCATGCGGCCCTTGTCGAACTGGTTGCGGCCGTCAAAGAAAACCGCCTCGTTGAGCAGCTTCTTCATCTCGTCGAAGTCGGGGCTGCGGAACTCCTGCCACTCGGTGACGAGAATCAGGGCGTCGGCGCCCTTGAGCGCGTCATACTTGGAGTCGACGTAGGTGACACTCTCGTTCCCCTTGAGGTAGTAGCTCTCCGCCTCGTGGCGTGCCTTGGGGTCATAGGCGATGACCTGGGCGCCCCGGGAGGTGAGTTCGTTGATGATCGTGATCGCGGAGGCTTCGCGCATATCGTCGGTCTCCGGTTTGAAGGCAAGGCCCCAGACGGCGAAGGTTTTGCCGTCGAGGTTTTCGCCGAAGCGTGTGATCACCTTGTCGGAGATAACCCGTTTCTGGTCGTAATTGACCGCCTCGACGGCGTCAAGGATACGGGGGGTGTAGCCGTAATCCTTCGCCGTCTTCGCCAGGGCCTGGACATCCTTGGGGAAGCAGCTGCCACCATAACCGCAGCCGGGATAAATGAAGCTGTAGCCGATGCGGCTGTCGCTGCCGATGCCGTTGCGGACCTTGTTGACGTCGGCCCCGACCCGTTCGCAGATATTGGCCATCTCGTTCATGAAAGAGATCTTCGTCGCCAGCATCGCGTTGGCGGCGTACTTCGTCATCTCGGCGCTCTTGACGTCCATCCCGATAAAGCGGTCGTGGTTCTTCATAAAGGGGGCGTAGAGGTCGTGCATGACCCCCATCGCCTTCTCGTTCTCGGCCCCGACGACGACGCGGTCGGGGAACATGAAGTCCTTGATCGCCGCCCCTTCTTTGAGGAACTCCGGGTTGGAAACGACGTCAAAGGCGATTGTAACGCCGCGCTGGTCCAGCTCCGCCTGGATCGCCGCCTTCACCTTGTCGGCGGTACCGACGGGAACGGTCGACTTATCGACGACAACGAGGTACTCCTGCATATGCTGGCCGATGCTTTTTGCGACAGCAAGGACATACTGCAGGTCGGCGCTGCCATCCTCACCCATGGGGGTACCTACGGCGATAAAGGCGATTTTACTCTGGGCGATCGCCTGGGCGATATCGGTCGTAAAGCGGAGGGTCCCCTTCTTATGGTTCTGCAGGACCATCTCCTCCAGCCCCGGTTCGTAGATGGGGATGATCCCCTGCTCGAGTTTGGCGATCTTCGCCGCGTCGATGTCCACACAGGTGACCGTGTTGCCCATCTGGGCAAAACAGGTCCCCGATACCAGTCCCACATATCCCGTTCCGATTACCGATATTTTCATGCTTTCACTTTAACTATAAATATGTTGTGCCGTTTCAGGCCCAAAACGTTGCGTTATTATACGCGCTTTCCCTTTGCAGGGTGATTAGGAGCGCCCCTGCCGGTAGAAATAGTTCGTCGCTTCCACGAACCCGTCGACACTGCCGCAGTCGAAACGACGCCCCTGAAAACGGTAGGCGATCACCTTCCCGGCCCGGGCCTGCTCCAGCAGGGCGTCGGTAATCTGGATCTCCCCGTTCTTTCCCGGTTTCGTCGTGCGCAGGATCTCGAAGATATCCGGAGTAAGGATGTAGCGTCCGATAATCGCCAGGTTTGAGGGAGCCTCCTCCAGCGCCGGTTTCTCCACCATATCGTTGACGCGGTAAATACCCTTCTCGATCTCTTCGGCAGCGATGACGCCGTATTTGGAGACCTCTTCGCGGGGGACCTCCTCAATGGCCACGATGGAACAGCGGTAGGTCTCGTAGAGGCGTACCATCTGCGACAAGACCCCTGCCCCGCCGCTGCCGTCGCAGAGGTCGTCTGCAAGCAGCACGGCGAAGGGTTCATTGCCGATCAGTGTTTCACCGGTCAGGATCGCATGGCCCAGCCCTTTCATCTCAACCTGCCGGGTATAGGAAAAGGTACACTGCTCGATCAGGCCGCGGATCTCCGTCAGGTAGTGCTCCTTGGAGGTTCCCTTGATCTGGTGCTCGAGTTCGTAGGAGATATCGAAATGATCCTCGATGGCCCGCTTGCCGCGGCCCGTGACGATCGCCATCGTATGGATGCCTGCATCGACGGCCTCTTCGACCCCGTACTGGATCAGTGGTTTCGTCAGTACCGGCAGCATCTCCTTGGGCATCGCCTTTGTGGCAGGAAGGAAACGGGTACCGTACCCCGCCGCCGGGAAAAGACATTTCTTGATCAATCAGACCCCTTTGTGTCGCAGATTTTCGAAGCGTATTGTACTGGGCCGGGACTTAGCAGGGGGTTAACGGTTGCTATTGCAATTCGTAGCGGATCGGTACGTGCAGGGTAATCGGTTCGCTGGGTTTCGGGAAGCGTCCGGATAGGCGTTCGATCGTTTTGATCGCCGCGTCGTTCAGGGTCATGCGTTCGCCCGAAATGACATTGATCCGCGTGGCTTCGCCGTTTCGCAGCAGTTCGAATGCGACCATCACCTCCCCCGTGATACCGCGCTTGCGGGCCATCTTCGGGTAATAGAGGTGCTCCTGCAACAGTTTCGTGATCAGGGCAAGGTGTTCCTGCAGATACTGATCGCCGGCGCTCAGCGCCGGGACGGGCTGCGGCGCCACCTCTTCCGCTGCCGCCGTCTCGATCATTTCAGGCTCGGGCATTCGCTCTTCCGCCACCGTTTCAACCGGTTCGATCTCCGGCTCTGCGACGGCGACCTCTTCCGGGACCGTAACGGGAGCCTTCTCTTTGATGATCGGCTTTTCGACGGGTTTGGGCTTGACGACCGGTTTTGGCTTCGGTTTGAGCTTGGGAAGTTCGGGCTGTTTTTCGGGCGGGGTCGGTGCGGGTTTCGGGGCTTTGGCAACGGGTTGGGCGAATTGCGAGAGGGCGATACACATACGTGCTTTCTCACCCGGTTTATCGTTCTGGAATGATTCGAGCGCCAAAATGGCCGCCGCGGCGATCGCCGCATGAATCACGAATGAGAAAACCAAAGCCCTGCCGTTTCTAATCATAACCCGCCATGTTACGGCAAAAGTGTTTCAAATGTGTTAAATCACCCGATAAGCGGAAATATTCTCCCTTCGGGTCTATTGCAGCGGTCAGTCTTTCTGCCGACCGGCGTCGGGTTTAACCCGTTCGTCGATAAAGTCGGGGTCGGGCTTCATTCGTTTGGGGTCGAAGGGGATATGCGGTCGTTCGCGATTCTGCCGTTTTTCCCGCGAAGGCAGGGGACGGCTCGGTGCATGGGGCATACACATGGGGGCTCCTTAAAACAGGATCATATCCCACTATGGCAGATCCGCCGTTAGGTTCCTATTATGCTTTCGGAATAGTCGGATTGTTTCAGGAGGGAAGCCCCTCCCGCTGTATACTTTAGATAGCGCGCTTGAATTCGGGGTAGGACTCCAAACCGCATTCGGAAACGTCGAGCCCTTCAAGCTGGAGATCCTCCTCGGCCCGGAAGCTGATCAAACGGTTGATTAGGTAAAGCACCGCGTAGGAGGCAATAAAGGCGAATGTCCCCACAACGGCCACCCCTTTGAGCTGATCCAGGAAAGAGACGTCAGGAGCAAAGATACCGACAGCAAGGGTTCCCCAGATTCCGTTGACCAGGTGCACGGAGAGCGCACCGACCGGATCGTCCAGACGCAGCTTGTCGAACATCGTGACCGCGAAAACGACGAGGACACCGCCGACAATGCCGATGATGATCGGCTGGTAAATCGTGTAAAGGTCCGGTCCCGCCGTGATCGCCACCAGGCCCCCCAGGGCACCGTTGAGAATCATGGTGATATCGAAACGGCGGTACTGGATCAGCATCACCACTCCCGCGGCGATCGCACCGGCCAGACCTGCCGTGTTGGTGTTCATGATCGTCAGCGCGACGGCATCCGCATTCTCCTTGGAAGCGATGGAACCGACAGAACCGCCGTTGAAACCGAACCAGCCGATCCAGAGCAGCATCGCGCCGAGAACGACGAGCGGGATGTTCGACGCGGGGATAACGCGGATCTTGTCATCCTGGTAGCGGCCGCGGCGCGGTCCCATGATCATGATGGCCGCGAGCAGCGCCCATCCGCCGGTGGAGTGAATCACCGTCGAACCGGCAAGGTCGTACATGTTCAGGTCTAGAAGCGTCCCCTCCAGGAAGTCTGCCCCCCAGGAGACATTCACCACCGTCGGATAGATCACCGCACCCATGATGACTGTGAACAGTGCCAGCGGAACGATCCGGGCACGTTCACTGACCCCGCCGCTCATAATGTTGACGGTCTTCCCGACAAAGGCCATCTGGAACAGAAAAGCCGCCCAGATGCTCATCGAGTCGTTCTCCCAGGAACCGAAGGCCCAGGTGTATCCGACGAGCAGAAAGGCCATCGATGCGACGGCGTAGATCATCGTGTTGACCGTTAGGACGGTCGTCACGTTTTTCGTTCGGACAAGGCCCGCTTCGAGCATCGCGAAGCCGGGCACCATAAAAATAATCAACGTCATTGCGAATAGGGCAAAGAACGTATCGATAATATAGGCAAAATCAGATGGAATCATTCATGCACTCCCAAAATATGCGTAAGAGCGCCATTGTAACTTATCGGAAGGGGAAAGTAGCGAGGTGGCTGTTTAAATTTTAACCAGCCACCCCATCGGAGTGCTAAAAGCTTTGTTTTTGGATCGAAAAGGGTGGCTTAAATAGCTTCGGAGTCCGTTTCGCCGGTACGGATCCGTACGATTTTGTTGATGTCGCTGACGAAGATTTTGCCGTCACCGATTTTACCGGTACGGGCCGCTTCGACCACGGCGTTGACGACAGCGTCCGCCTGGTCATCGTCTACGACCATCTCCATTTTGATTTTCGGCAGGAAGTCGACAACGTACTCGGCACCGCGGTAGAGTTCGCTGTGGCCTTTCTGGCGGCCGTAACCTTTGACTTCGCTCACCGTCATGCCTGTGATTCCCAGTTCCGCCAGGGCATCTTTGACATCTTCGAGTTTGAATGGTTTGATTACCGCTTCAATTTTTTTCATTTTCTTTGACTCCATATCGTGAGTGTGACAAGGACACAAATCCTGTAGATTTGGCAATTGTATCCTGATTTAAGCATTTTTGCAACTGAGCCGGTGACTAAATATTAGCCAACCGGGAGCGGCCAAAAGGCCGCCGTTACTTGAGGTTTTTCGCAAATTCGGGGTAGGCTTCGAGACCCGTTTCGTGGAGGTCTTCGCCGTCATACTCTTCCTCTTCGCTGACACGCAGGCCGATCACCAGCTTGATGACGTACCAGACGATGAAGGAGGCGACGAACGTGAAGACGCC